>JAOXSD010000059.1 GCA_025800205.1 Silicimonas sp.
ACCGGCAAAGCGTCTTCGGGCGAGGTGCCCCAGGTGACGATCGGCACGATCTCATCGGCGTGCAAGGCGACCTCCCGGTCGAATTCCGCATCACTGTCGCTCGGCAAACACGCCCAGCTTTCCACCGCGCGATCCCAATCCTGCGGAGCATGGGCGCGCCCCTTCACATAGTCGAAAGTCACGGCGTCCGGCGCCACCATGCCGAACCGTCCGCCGCCTTCAATGGTCAGGTTGCAGAGCGTCATCCGCCCTTCCATCGAAAGCGACGTCACCGCCGATCCCGCATATTCCACCGCATGCCCCCGCGCGCCGTCAGCGCCCAGTTTCGCGATCCAGGCCAGTGCCAGATCCTTCGCGCCCACCCCCGGCCCCAAGGCGCCATCAACCGTGATCCGCATCGCCTTCGGTTTCTTCTGCCAGATGGTCTGGGTCGCCAGCACATGGGCCACCTCGGTAGCACCAATGCCAAAGGCCAGCGCGCCAAAGGCCCCATGGGTCGAGGTATGGCTGTCGCCGCAATTGATCAGAAGCCCGGGTTGGGTCAGCCCCTGTTCCGGTCCGATCACATGGACGATGCCCTGACGCAGATCATCGAGGCCATAGCAGGTGATCCCGTGCCGGGCAGTGTTGGCCTCCAGTCGCTCAATCATCCCTGAAATTTCTGGTGCCTGAACACCCGCGCGCGTCGGAGCGTAATGGTCGACCACGCCTGTGGTCAGGCCCGGCTCCACCACGGGCAGGCCCCGTTCGGCCAGCTTGGCAAAGGCGTGGTGCGAGCCCTCATGAACAAGATGCCGGTCGACCCAAAGAAGCGAAGCGCCATCCTCGCGGGTGAGGATTTCATGGGACGACCAGAGCTTGTCGAGAAGCCGCAACCCGCTCATTCGCCCGCCTCGCCGATCACCGGTTCCCAATGCCGTTCTTCACCGACACCGACGCGGGTCAGGGTCATTTCGAGGCGGAAGAGATCCGGACGGTAGAGGGCGGCAAGGTATTCCACCCCGCGCCCGGAGGCATCGAATACGGTTCGCCTGAGCGACAGCAACGGGCTGCCTTCCGAAATCGCCAGCGCATCGGCCACATCGGGTGTGGCCAGCGCGGCGGTCACCGATTGATGCGCCCCGTCCACCTTCACGCCCGAGCGTTCCAGCAGGCGAAAGAGCGGCTGGGTTGCCAGATCGGCCTCGTCATAATTGCGCGCGATGTCTTCGGGCACATAGGTCGTCAAATGGGAAAACGGCGCATCGCCGGCCGAGCGCACCCGCACCGCCGTCTGCACCTTTTCGCCGCCGCCCAGCTTCAGCGCCTTGGCAACGGCCGGGGGCGGCGCGCCGTAGGAGAAGGACAACAGGCGGGCTGTGGTCGCCCGGTCCATCTCGACGATCTGCGGCATCAGACTGGCCAGATCCGCCGACAGCGCCTGAGGCGAGGATCCGCGTTCCAGCACCACCGAGCCTGCGCCCAGCTTCTTTTCGATCCAGCCATCCGCGGCCAGCGCCTCCAGCGCCTTGCGGATCGTCACGCGGCTGACCTCGAAGGTTTCGGCCAGGCGATTTTCGCCGGGCAGCAGCTCGCCCGGCGGGAAGGCGCCATTGGTGATCTCCTCGCGCAACAACAGATACACCCGGCGGGCCTTGCCACCGACGGGGGGTGCTGTCTGCGCATGGATCGTCACCGGCGCTCTCCCTTGTCTTTGTTTTGCAACGCTTATTGTCGGACCGGAATCAGCCCCCAAACACGCTGCACAATTATTTGACCTTTTCCTACACCAAAATCTGCATTATGAAAAGTACAGATTTTACGGAGGAAAGAATGCCGGTTGTTCAGGCCCATGTACTCGAGGGCTATTCTCCACAGGAAAAATCGCGCCTGACCACGGCGTTGACTCAGGCGATTCGCTTTGTCGTGCCCGCGCCCGATGAGGCGATCACAGTGATGGTGCATGAGGTGGCCCCCGAAGCCTATGCGCGCGGCGGCGCCCACCGCGCGCCCGCCCCCGCCCTGCCCGATCCGGGCGCGCTGGTGCTCGACTATCTGAAACACATGGAGGCCCGCGATCTGGACGCCGCACGCGCGATGCTGGGCGACGGTTTCGAGATGGTCTTTCCCGGCACCGCGCCGATGACCACGCTGGAAGAGCTGATCGACTGGGCGAAACCGCGCTATCAATTCGTGACCAAGAGCTATGAGGCGACCGAGGCCTTTCAGGGCGAGCATTCGGCCGCGGTCTATACCCGCGGCACGCTGTCGGGGGCCTGGCCGGACGGCACCGCCTTTGAGGGCATCCGTTTCATCGACCGGTTCGAAGTACGAAACGGCAAGATCACCCGCCAAGACGTCTGGAACGATATCGCAGAGGTGCGCCCCAAATGATCGACCCCATCACCCTCGCGGTTCTGGCCGGCCGCATGGAGCAAATCGCCGATGAAATGGACGCGACCCTGTTCCGCGCCGCCTTCAACCCGATCATCGCCGAGGCCCATGATGCCTCCCATGGCCTCTATCATGCGGCGAGTGGTGACACGCTGGTCCAGGGCAAATCCGGCCTGCCGATTTTCGTCGGTGTCATGTCCTTCGCGGTGAAGGCGGTCATCGACAAGGCGGCAGAGGCGGGCGATCTGACCGATGGCGACATCTACATTTTCAATGACGCCCATATGGGCGGCACGCACCTGTCGGACATGCGGCTGGTGCGGCCCTACTTCCGGGATGGGGAACTTTTCTGCTACCTCGCCAGCGTCGGGCATTGGCATGATGTGGGTGGCGCTGTGCCCGGGAATTACAACCCGTCCGCGACCGAGGCGTTTCAGGAAGCCTTCGTTCTGCCGCCCGTGAAACTGGCGCGCGCGGGCGAGATCAACCAAGACATCATCGACATTCTGATGCGCAACACCCGCCTGCCGCAAAGTGCGATGGGCGATCTGAACGGACAGTTGGGCGCGCTGGATCTGGGTGTGAAGCGGCTTGATGAACTGCTGGATGAATATGGGGCCGAGACGGTGCGCGCCGCCCTTGATGCGCTTCAGGACCGGGCCGAAAAGCTGATGCAGGCGGAACTGACCGATCTGCCCGACGGGCGTTGGGAGGCGGTGGATCATCTGGACAATGACGGGATTACGGATGTGGCGCTGCCGATCAAGGTGGCGGTCGAAATCAGCGGCGACCGGATGGTTCTCGATTTCGACGGCACCGCACCGGCCACCGCAGGCCCGGTGAACATCGCCCTGCCGACGGCTGTTGCCACGGCCTATGTGGCAATCAAACATGTCTTTCCCGACCTGCCCGCAAACTCGGGCGTGATGCGCCCCATCGAGGTACGGGTGCCCGAGGGCTCGCTATTGGCGGCGGAATTTCCCGCCCCCGTCGGCGGCTATACCGAGACGATCCTGCGGATGATCGACGTGATCTTTTCCGCCTTTGCGCGCGCCGCCCCCGACCGGGTGGTCGCCAATGCCTATGGCACGATCAACGCGCTGTCGATTGCGGGCAAACGCGCCAACGGGAGCCCCTGGGTGATGTTCAGTTTCTATGGTGGCGGTCATGGGGGGAGCAGCGAAAGCGACGGGCTGAACCATGGCAATGCGCCGATCTCCACCGCGACGATTCCGCCTTTGGAAATTCTGGAGGCCGCCTATCCGGTGATGTTCCGCAAGTGGTCTTTGCGGCCCGACAGTGCCGGGGCTGGTCAGCATCGGGGCGGGCTGGGTGCCAGTTATGAGATTGAACTCCTTGAAGAAAATGCCGAAGCCTTCCTCTTTGGCGAGCGCGGGCGCTTCCCGCCGCAAGGGGTGGCTGGCGGCGATGTGGCGGCGATGAATGAATTTGCCTTTGAACAGGACGGGGGTTGGGAGACGCCGCCCTTGGCCTCGAAAATGCTGGGCATCAAGCTGAAACGGGGACAGGCGGTGCGGCTCGATACACCCGGCGGTGGCGGTTATGGGCCCGCCTCCGAACGCGCGCCCGAAGCGGTCGCGCGGGACGTGGCGCTTGGGTATCTGAGCGCGGAGATGGCCACCGAAACCTATGGCCCGGCCTGGAAGGAGGTGGACCGATGAGCAGGATGATCGGCGTCGATGTGGGTGGCACCTTCACGGATGTTTTCGTGCTCGATGAGGCGCGTGGCACGGCGGAGGTGGCCAAGGTGCCGACGACCCGACCTGACCAGTCGGGCGGGTTTCTTGATGGCATTCGCGCCCGGGTCGATGATCTGGCAAGCGTCGGCGTGGTGGTCCATGGCACCACGGCGGGGACCAATGCGCTTCTGGAACGGAAGGGCGCAATGATCGGCGTGATCACCACCGAAGGGCTGGGCGATGTGCTGGAAATGCGCCGCCGCGACCGGCCACGGACCTGGGGATTGCGCGGGGATTTCACCCCCGTCGTGCCGCGGAATTTGCGCCGGGAAGTGCCCGAGCGGGTACTGGCCGATGGCACGATCCGCGTGCCGGTGGATATTGCGGCGGTGAAAGAGGCGGCGCGTTCGCTGCTGGCTGAGGGATGTTCCGCCATCGCGGTGCTCTTTGCCAATGCCTATGCCAATGGGGAGAACGAGGCGCGCGCGGTGGACGCGATCCGGGCGCTTTGGCCGAACCCACATGTGAGTTCATCGGCGGAGATTCTGCCGGAGATCCGCGAGTTCGAACGCTTCAGCACCACCGCACTCAATGCCTATCTGCAACCCGAGGTCTCGGGCTATCTCGACCGGCTCGACACCGCGTTGAAAGACGGCGGGTTCACGGGCGAGTTCATGATCGTGCAATCGAACGGCGGCGTGATGGGGACCGACACCGCCTGCGCGCGGCCCATTCGCACGGCACTTTCGGGGCCTGCTGCGGGCGTGATCGCGGCGGGGCATATCGCGCAGACGGCGGGTTTCGATCACATCATCACCGGCGACATGGGCGGTACGTCTTTTGATGTGGCGCTGATCGCGGATGGGCAGACCATGCTGTCGCCACAGACGGCGATTGATTTCGGCATGGTGGTGCGGACGCCGATGATCGAGATCACCACCATTGGGGCCGGCGGCGGCTCGATCGCCTGGGTCGACAAGGGTGGCCTCTTGAACATCGGGCCGGAAAGTGCGGGCTCGACGCCCGGGCCCGTGGCCTATGGGCAGGGCAATACGCGGCCCACCGTCACCGATGCCAATGTGGTGCTGGGGCGGATCGATCCGGACAATCCTATCGGCGGCAAGCTCGACCGGCTGGATGTGGAGGCCGCCGGTGCCGCGATTGAGGAACATGTGGGCGCGCCCCTCGGGCTTGACCGTCTTGCCGCCGCAGAAGCCATCCTGCGGGTCGCCAATTCGCGGATGGCGGGGGCCATTCGGCTGGTGAGTATTGAACGCGGGTTTGATCCGAAGCGCTTTGCCTTCATGCCCTTTGGCGGCGGTGGGGCGCTGCACACCGGGGCGATGCTGAAAGAGGTGGGCATCGGGCAGGCCATCGTGCCGCGCTATCCCGGTGTGACCAGTGCCATGGGCTGCGTGATTGCCGATATGCGGCAGGATTTTGTGCAGACGATCAATGGGTTGACCTCCGGGCTCGACACCGAAACCCTTCAGGCCACGATGCAATCCCATGTGGATGACGGCCTCGCTCTGCTCGATGCCGCACAGACCACTTTCGAGGCGCGGGACGTGGTTTTCGAGCTGGACATGGCCTATGTGGGCCAGACCCATACGGTGGCGGTGCCGCTGCCGGTGACGCTTGAAAACGGCAAAGTGGCTACGCCCACCATCGCCGAAATCGACGCCGCCTTTGATGCCGCCTATCGCGCCACTTATGGGCGGCTGCTGGACAAGGGCGCGCGCCGGGTGATGAACCTCCGCTCGGCCGTGATAGGGCGCAGGCCCAAGTTCGATCTCTCGTCGCTCGCCCCGGAAGGCGGCGATATCGAAACCGCCCGCACCGGCAGCCGCGACGTGCATTTCGGCGACGCCTGGTTCGACACCGCGATCTACGACCGGCTTGCCCTGCCGGTGGGTGCCGAAATCGACGGGCCCGCGATCCTCGTGCAGCCCGACACGACGGTTCTGATTGACCCCGACCTGAAAGGCCGTATCGACCCGTTCGGCAACACCATCATCACCCGAAAGGAGGGCTGAGACATGGCCGCCCTGTTCGACCCCAAGCGCACGGCGCTTCTGACGATTGATCTGCAGAACGACTTCCTGCACCCGGACGGCGCCTATGGCCGTGCGGGGCAATCGGCAGAGGCCATCGCCGCCCTGCCCGCCCGGATCAAACCCTTGGCCGACGCCCTGCGCGCCAAGGGCGGCACCTATATCAGCGCCCAGTTCACGCTGGTGCCAGGCCCCGGGGACGAACCGCTGATCGCGCCCCATCTGAAGAAACTCCGCCCGTTTCTGGGCAAGGGCGATTTCGCGCCCGGCGCATGGGGCCACGGGCTGGTCGAGGGGCTGGCACCGGCCGATTACACGGTGGAAAAGGTCGCCTATTCAGCACTTTACCAGACCCGTCTCGAATACATCCTGCGCGCGCTCGACATCGACACGCTGATCATCGGCGGCATCGTCACCAATGGCGGCGTCGCCTCGACCGTGCGCGACGCCCATCTGCGCAACATCCATACTGTGCTTCTGTCGGACGGATCGGCGGCGTTCAAATCAGAGGCGCATGAGGCGACGCTGATCTCACTCGCCTCGCTGACACCGATCAAAACCTGCGCCGAAATGCTGGAGGAACTGTCATGAGCCTCAAGGCCCGCCTGCAATCGCGCGAGATCCTAATCGCCCCCGGCGTCTATGATGGCCTGACCGCCACGCTCGCCGCCGATGCGGGGTTCGAGGCGCTCTATCTCTCGGGCGCCGCTGTCGCCTATACGCGCCTTGGTCGCCCGGACATCGGCCTGACCTCGGTGACCGAAATGGCCGAGACCATGGGATTGGTGCGCGACCGGGTCGACCTGCCGGTGATCATCGATGCGGACACCGGATTTGGCAATGCGCTGAACGCCCAGCGCACCATGCGGCTTTATGAGCGTGCCGGCGCCAATGCGCTGCAGGTGGAAGACCAGACTTTCCCGAAACGCTGCGGCCATCTGAAGGACAAGTCCCTGATCCCGGTGGGCGAGATGGCGGGCAAGATCGCGGCGATGGCCGATGCGCGCGCCTCGGACGAAACGCTGATCGTGGCGCGGACGGACGCGGTGGCGGTCGAAGGGTTTGACGCGGCCATGGCGCGGGCCGAGGCCTATGTGACAGCAGGGGCCGACGTGCTCTTCATCGAAGCGCCCCGGTCGGGGGGCGAGTTGAAGGCGGTGGCGGATCACTTCGGCGACCGGCTGCCGCTTCTGGCGAATATGGTCGAAGGCGGCGAAACGCCGATCAAGGGGGCAAGCGATCTGGAGGCGCTCGGCTTCTCCATCGTGATCTTTCCGGGGGGCATCGTGCGGGCCCTGGCAAAGACGGCGGAAGACTATTACGCGAGCCTCAAGGCCCATGGCTCGAACCGCCCGTTTGCGGATAGAATGCATGATTTCAATGGGTTGAATGACCGGCTTGGCACCGACGCGATGCTGGCTGCCGGCAAGAGCTACGAAGATGACGGCGCCTGAGCCGATCCTGCCCGCGCCCGGGAGCTTTGATCTCGAGGTGCCGATCCTGATCATCGGCGCCGGGGCCTGCGGCATGGTGGCGGCCTTGGCGGCGAAGGATGCAGGCGGCGAAGTGCTGGTGATCGAAGCCGATCCGGTACCCTCGGGATCGACCGCTTTGTCGGCGGGGCTGATCCCGGCAGCAGGCACCGCATTGCAAGGGGCGGCGGGGATCGAAGACAGTGCCGAGACTTTCGCGCGCGACATTCAGGGCAAGGCCAAGGGCGAAAACCCGCAGGCGCTGGTGGATCAACTGGCCCACGGTTCCGCGCCTGCCATCGACTGGCTCACCACGCGCCATGGGCTGCCGTTTTCCGTGGTGGATGATTTCGACTACCCCGGCCATTCGGCGCGGCGGATGCATGGGTTGCCGACCCGCGCGGGTCAGGAATTGATCGACCGGCTGCGGAGTACCTGCGAGGCGGACGGGATCGACATCATCTGCAACCGGCGCGCGGTGATGCTTTACACCCAAGGCGACCGGATTGCCGGCGTGGCTGTCGACGGGCCGGACGGGCGCGAGACCATTGGCTGCGGCGCGCTGATCCTCGCCTGCAACGGCTATGGCGGCAGCCGGGAGATGGTGCGCGATCATATGCCCGAGATCGACGGCGCGCTGTGGTTCGGCCATGACGGCAATCGCGGCGATGCGGTCACCTGGGGCGACGCGCTTGGGGCCGAGACGCTGCATCTTTCGGCCTATCAGGGACACGGCAATGTGGCCCATCCCCATGGCATCCTGATCACCTGGGCGGTGATCACCGAAGGCGGCATTCAGGTGAACCGCGAGGGGCGCCGGTTCTGGGATGAAAGCCAGGGGTATTCGGAAGCGGCGCGGGCGGTTCTGGCGCAGCCGGGCGGCGAGGCCTGGGCGGTGTTCGATGCGCGCATCGCCGGGATTGCGCGGCAGTTTCAGGACTTCAAGGCAGCCGAGGCGCAGGGTGCTGTGCGGGTCGCGGGGAGTGTTTCGGAGCTGGCGGAACTCACGGGCCTGCCGCAGGAGCCCCTTGGGCAAACTCTTGAGAGCATTCCGGAAAACGGTCGTGACGCCTTCGGGCGTTGTTTTTCCACGCCACCGCTTTCACCGCCCTATGCGGCGGTGAAGGTGACTGGCGCGCTGTTTCACACCCAGGGCGGGCTGAACATTGATGGGTCAGCGCGGGTACGGCTGGAGGCGGGCGGCGTGCTGCCCAATCTCTTTGCTGCGGGCGGCGCGGCGGTGGGCGTTTCGGGCAAGGGCGACAGCGGTTATCTGTCGGGCAACGGGCTGCTTGCGGCGGTGGTGCTGGGGCGCAAGGCCGGGCAATCGGCGGCGCTCATGACAGCCAGCGCATAGCGGTCGCCGCTGCCACGACCGGGTCGATCACCGGAACCGACAGGGCGTCCTCGACCGCGCGGGTGACATGGACCATGCCCGCGCAACCCAGGATCAGCGCATCGATCCCATCTTCGGCTTCGGCGCGCAGGCTTTCTTCCAGAATGCGGGTTTCAGCGGCGCGCGGATCGCGCTCCAGATCCAGCACCGGGACATGCGAGGCGCGCACGCGGGCGAGGTGGTGACCGAGCCCGCCCCCCCGGATATTCTCTTCGATCACCGGCACGGAGACCGCGAGCGTGGTGACCACCGAAAAGCGCCAGCCGCGCAGGGCGGCAAGGTGGTAGCTGGCCTGGCCGATGCCGATCACCGGGCACGGGGTGCTGCGGTTGGCTTCGGCAAGAGCAGTGTCGTCGAAACAGCCGATGATGATGCCGCTTGCGCCCCCCTGCCCCGCTTTCTCCACCAGATCAAGCAGCGGTGGCGCGGCACGCTCGCCATCGGCGACGCCCTGGATCGCGGGCGGACCTTCGGTGGAGGTCCAGCCGTCGAAGCTCAGATCAGGCGCGGCGGCGCGGGCGCAGGCCAGCATCGCTTCGGTCATCGCCTCGGTGCTGTTGGGGTTGATGATGGTGATCGTCACTCAGACCAGCCCCTTGCCCGCATCCGAGCCCTTGGCCTTGCGACGCCGGTCGGTGAGCCAGACCACGCCGAGGAAGACGGCGATCACGACGAAGGAGAAAAGCGTGGTCAGCGTGCCGAGGGCGAAGATCACCGGCGAGGTGACATTGGTGGTCATGCCGAAGATTTCGAGTGGCAGCGTGTTGTGGCTGCCCGAGGTCAGGAGCGTGCGGGCGAATTCGTCATAGCTGAGGGTGAAGCCGAAGAGGGCGACCCCTATGAGCGAGGGTGCGATGATCGGCAGGACCACGTGGCGGAGCGTCTGCCAGGGCGTGGCGCCGAGGTCGCGGGCGGCTTCCTCGTAACTCGCATCAAAGCGGTTGAAGACCGCGAACATGATCAGCAGGCCGAAAGGCAGTGTCCATGTGAGTTGCGCGCCGAAGCCGGAGGTGGACCAATGGACAGTCAGCCCCGATTGCGACCAGATCAGGCCGACGCCGAGCGAGATCAGGATCGAGGGGATCACCAGCGAGGTGATGATCAGGTAGAAGAGCACGCTGGATCCGGCAAAGCGTTTGCGGAAGGCGAGCCCGCCCATGACCGAGACCACCACGGTGGTGACCATGACCATCAGGCCAAGGAGGAATGAGCGCGAGAACGACCCCCAGATGTCGCCCACCGCCTGTTGTTCGAAAAGGTCGCGGAACCAGTGGAACGAGGTGCCTTTCATCGGGAAGGTCAGCCCTCCCGTGGGGCCTTGGAAGGACAGGATCGCGATGGTGATCGTGGGGCCGTAGAGGAAGATCAGAAACAGGGTGAAGAAGGCGGCGAGGATGTAGAAGGAGCGCGGGCGCGGTTCCATGTCAGAGCTCCTTTCGGATGTCGACGAAGCGCAGCATCAGCCCGATGACCATCAGAACGGTGACGAGCAGGATCACCGCGGTGGCGGCGGCCGACGGGTATTGCAGCAAGCCGATGTCGTTCTGGATCATCCGGCCCACATTGGCCGACTGGCTGCCGGACATGAACCGCACGGTGATGAAATCGCCCATCACCAGGGTGACCACGAAAATCGTGCCGATCATGATGCCGGGCTTGGTCAGCGGGATGATGACATGGGTGAGGGTCTGCCAGCCGGTGGCCCCTGCATCGGCGGCGGCTTCGATCAGGGATTTGTCGATCCGCATCATCGTGTTGAAGATCGGCACCACCATGAAGAGCGTGTAAAGATGGACGAAGGCGAGAATGACGGAGAAGTCGCTGAAGAGCAGCCATTCCAGCGGTTCGTCGATCACCCCCCATGAGATCAGTGTCGAATTGGCCAGCCCGTTGCGCCCGAGGAAGGGAATCCAGGAGATCATGCGGATGATGTTCGAAGTCCAGAACGGGATGGTGCACAGAAGAAAGAGCGCGATCTGCCAGGTCTGGGTGCGGACGTGGAAGGCGAGGAAATAGGCGACGGTGAAGCCGATCAGCAGCGCAAAGACCCAGGTGATGGCGGCATATTTGAGCGTGTTGAAAAAGACCCGATAGGTCACGTCGGAGCCGAAGAGGAATTCGTAATTGTCGAACTGAAAGGCGGGGTAGATCGAAAACTCGGTCGCCCCCCAGAAACTGACCACCACGATCATCACGATCGGGGCCACCAGAAAGACCGTCAGCACCAGCGCGAGCGGAGCCGCCATGAGCCAGCCCGTGAGATGGGAGGAAAGCGCGAAACGCGGGCTCCCGGCGGAAGCTGCCGTGCTGGGGGTCGCAGAGCTGTCGGTCATTTCATCCTCGAAAGAGGGGTGCCCCGTTGCGGGGCACCCAAGGGTTCATCCCGGCGTCAGGCCGCGATGAATTCGTTCCATTTGCGGGTCATGTACTGGTTTTCGTCCATCACCGCGTTCCAGCAGGCGACGGCACCCATCCGGTCATAGAACGAACCGCCGTCGCGCACCGCGCCGGCTTTTTCCATCACGTCGCCGAACGGGTTGGTGATGTCGCCCTTGGCTTCCTTGCCTTCGAACCAGAAGCCCCATTCGTCTTCGCTCATGAAGTTCTTGGAGGTTTCGGGCACGGCCGAGTAATAGCCCTGGCGCATCAGGAAGCCGCCAACCCAGCCCGACAGATACCAGTTGATGTACTCATAGGCCGCATCCAGTTCGATGCCGGAAAGCGAGGCCGAAAGCCCGATGCCGCCGCCCCAGGAACGGTAGCCTTCTTCCAGCGGCTGGTAGACGCAGGGAATGCCCTGACTGCGCACCGCGGTGATCGCGGGCGACCACATGGACTGGATCACGACTTCGCCGGACGCCATCAGTTCTACCGACTCGGAGAAGGATTTCCAGAAGGCGCGGAACTGACCGGCTTTCTTGGCCTCGGTGAAGATGCCGAGGGTCAGGTCGATCTCTTCTTTCGTCATGTTGCCCTTGTCGGGGTATTTGTATTCACCCATTGATTCCACAACCATGGCCATGTCCATGATTCCAATGGAGGAAATATCGAGGATCGAGGCCTTGCCCTTGAATTCGGGGTTCAGCAGTTCCGACCAGTTCTTGATCGGGCGGCCGATCAGGTCGGGGCGGATGCCCAGGGTGTCGGCATTGTAGATCGTCGGGATCAGGGTCATCCAGCCGGATTCCTCGCCCACGAATTCCTTGCCATTGGGACCGGTGGTGAAGCCGACCGTGTGCGGCGCGGTGCCCTGGGCGATGACGCTTTCAGGCGTCAGTTTGCCCGAGCGGAAGGTGCCGACGATCTTGTCGTAATTGGCGATTTTCGACGTATCCATCGCCTGCAGGTTGCCCGTGGGCCAGACCTTCTTGCAAATCCAGTATTCGATATCGGCAATGTCGAAACTGTCGGGCTGGGTCGCGGCGCGCTGGGTGACGCTGTCACTGTCAAGCGCGGTCATTTCCAGCGTGAAGCCCAGATCCTCTTTGACTTTTGCCGCCACCTCGTTGAGGTTGGACACCCCGGTGCCGAACTGGCGCAGTGTCACGTCTTTAATGGCCTGTCCCCATACCATCGGAGCCGGAAGCGCGGCGGCCGCCACCGCCGCGCCACCGGACTTCAGAATCGAGCGGCGCGAATAGCGTATCTTCGGAATTGTGGTCATGATGTTCTCCCTGTCTTGGAGGTTGCGTGATCAGGCGCGCAGCGCATGGGCGTCCTGACCTTCCCAGTCGAGACCCACGGCCTCGCCCAACTCCTTCGGTGCCCCGAAGAAATCCCTGTCCGACATCAGCGCGGTGACCTCCTGGTCGCCGGCGATGGCAGCGGTGAGCGCCACATGGGTGCCCTGGTATTCGATATTGGTGATCCGCCCTTCGAGCCGGGCATCCTTGGTCGCGCCAAGCTGCAGCGCATCGGACCGGATCGCCACCGGCCCGTCGGGCAGGGCGATCACATTGTGGGAGCCGAGGAACCGGGCGACAAAGGCGGTGGCGGGGGCGTCGAACACCGCGCGGGTCTTGCCCGCCTGTTCGATCTTTGCGTCATTCATCACCACGATTTCATCGGCCAGGGCCAGCGCCTCGTCCTGCCCGTGGGTGACGTGAATGAAGGTGATGCCCAACTCGCGCTGGAGCCGTTTCAACTCGGCCCGCATGCGAATGCGCAGGAAGGGATCGAGGGCGGAGAGGGGTTCATCCAGGAGCAGCACCTGCGGCTCGGTGATCAGCGCACGCGCGAGGGCCACCCGCTGTTGCTGGCCGCCCGACAGCTGTGCGGGCAGCCGGTCGCCATAGGCGGACATGTCGACCAGTTCGAGCATCTCGCCTGCGCGTTTCGCCCGTTTCGCGGCCTCGACGCCCCTCATCTTCAGGCTGAAGCCGACGTTTTCCGTCACGCTGAGATGGGGAAAAAGCGCGTAGTTCTGAAACATCATCGCCGTGCCGCGCCTGGCGGGCGGCAGGTGCGAAATGTCGCGTCCGCCCAGCAGGATCGAGCCCGACGACACGCTTTCATGGCCTGCCACCATCCGCAGGGTCGAGGATTTGCCGCAGCCCGACGGGCCCAGAAGGCAGGCGTAAGTCCCTGCGTGAAAATGATAATTGATCGCGTCCACCGCCAAGGTCTCGCCGTAGCGTTTCGTCAGGGAGACGAATTCAACATCCAGTTCGCGTGTCATATGAGCCCCAAAGCTGTTGGGGTCAGACTTCCAAACCCGCAGCGCGAGGCGAAGGTTTTTCGCAGGCGCAGAAAGCCGGGTGCTGCAGATTGCTGCAATGGGGAGCAGCGCGGGCCGGTTTTGTGCAAAGATTGGGCGGTGATTGTATACGATCCATCCTGACATTGAGACGAATCTTGCCTTGCCCTTGGGGCTCTGCCAGTCAGGGATTGTTCCGAGATGAAACAGATGCCGGGTTCGCATGTCCGAGACCTCTGCCGAAAAAATCGTCAGCCAGTTGACCGAAGCGGTGCATGAACATCGCGTGCTGCCGGGCATGAAGCTGAGCGAAGACGAGGTGGGTGAGGTCTTTGGCGTCAGCCGCACCATCGTGCGCCAGGCGCTCCGGACCATGGCCCACGGGGGGCTGGTGTCGATCGAGCGCAACCGTGGCGCCTTTGTCGCCAAGCCGTCGATCAAGGAGGCGCGCGAAGTCTTCGAGGCGCGCGCGCTTCTCGAACCGCAGACCGCGCGGGCGGCCGCCGAACGGGCGACGGCGGCGGATGTCGCGCTGCTGGAAGAGCACATCGCGCAGGAACATGCGGCAATCGAAAAGGGCGAAGCGGGGCGGGCGCTGAACCTGTCGGGGCTGTTTCATGTGGAGATCGCGCGGATTGCCGATCAGGCCACGATCGAGGCTTTCATCCGGCAATTGGTCTCGCGCTCCTCTCTGGTGATCGCGCTTTACTGGCAGCGGCGCACGGCGCTTTGCGAAAGCAACGCCCATCATGCGCTGCTTGATGCCTTCCGCGACAATGATCCGGACCGGGCGGAGGAATTGATGAAAGGCCATCTGGTGGATCTGCTGTCGCAACTGAACCTGCGCGAAGGCCCAAGCGAGACGCGCAGCCTGCGGGAGGCCCTGGGCGGATGATCAGCTATCAGACGGCCAGCGTCGCGGATCTGGAGACGATCCTGGGATGGGCCGGGGCCGAGGGCTGGAACCCCGGTCTCGACGATGCCGCCGCCTTTCACGCCGCCGATCCGGGCGGGTTCTTTCTGGCGCTGGAGGATGGCGAACCGGTGGCGGCCATATCGGTGGTCAACCATTCCGACGATTTCGCCTTCCTCGGCCTCTATATCACCCGGCCATCGCACCGGGGGCGCGGGGTGGGTTTCGGGCTCTGGACCCATGCGCTGACCCATGCGGGCAACCGGGTCGTCGGGCTCGATGGGGTGCCGGACCAGCAAGCGAATTATGCCGCATCCGGATTTGTCCACGCAGGTGGCACCACCCGGTTTGCAGGGGTTGTGGCGGGAAAGAGCGACCCGGAGATCCGGCTGGCAGAGCCCGGCGACCTCCCCGGCCTGATCGCCCGCGAGGCCGCCGCTTCGGGCGTTGCCAAGCCCGCCTATCTCACCGCCTGGTTTTCTCAGACCGCCCAACGGCGCACGCTGATCGCGTCCGACGGGGTCTGCACCCTGCGCCAATGCGGCGAAGGCGCCAAGATCGGCCCGCTTCTGGCCGACACGCCGACGGCGGCGGAGCGTCTGATCCGCCATTGCGCGCAGATCTTCAGCCCGGCGCTGATCCTCGATGTGCCCGCCGCCTCCACCGAGTTGACCGCGCTGTGCGAAGATCTGGGCCTGCGCCCCGGCTTTGCCACCGCGCGCATGTACCGGGGGGCGGCGCCCCCGTGCGCGGGCGGGATCTATGCGGTGGCGTCGCTCGAACTGGGCTGACGCGCGCTTTACCCGGGGGCGCCCATCCGCGATAACCCGGGAGAGCAAAGCGCAAAGGAGCCCAAGATGACCGTTCATATCGGAGCCAAACCCGGCGATATCGCCGAAACCGTGCTGATGCCGGGCGATCCCTACCGGGCGAAATGGGCGGCCGAGCAGTTTCTCGATGACGCCCGGCTGGTCAACGAGGTGCGCGGCATGCTGGGCTTCACCGGCACCTGGCGCGGCAATCCGGTGACCATCCACGGCTCGGGCATGGGGATGCCGAGCCTGTCGATCTATGCCAATGAGCTGATCCGGGACTATGGCGCCAAGACCCTGATCCGCATCGGGTCCTGCGGCGGGATGCAGGAAAGCGTGGCGGTGCGCGATGTGATCATCGCCATGTCCGCCACCTCGATCTCGACCCCGTCGCGGGGCATTTTCCGGGAGGTGAATTTCGCCCCCACCGCCGATTTCAGCCTGTTGCGCGCCGCCGTTGCGGCAGCCGAGACCCGTGGCTCCACCCCCCATGTGGGTGGCATCTACTCCTCGGATGTCTTCTATGACGAACGCCCCGACCTGACCGAACAGATGACCCGCCACGGCATCCTTGGCGTCGAGATGGAAGCCGCCGAACTTTACATTCTCGCGGCCCGGCACGGCGCCCGGGCGCTGGCCGTGCTCACGGTCTCCGACCATCTGCAGACCGGCGAGGCTCTGCCGTCGGAAGACCGCGAACGCAGCTTCGGCGAGATGGTCGAAATCGCCCTCGCCGCCGCCTTCCCGGGCGCCTAACCTCTTCTTCCTGTTGAAAATACCTTGGGGCGTGGGGCAAGGCCCCACATGATCCTCAGGCGTTGGCCTGAGGATCAATTGCCTTCGCGCCCCGTCGGAACGGCCAGCCCATCGGCGCGCCCGAGCCCCAGCTTTCATTCCGGGTCAGCCACATGGTCAGGGCAAGTGCGAGGAAGGCCAGGGTCGATCCGGCCAGCAGCGCCAGGTCGGCCGATTGCAGGGTCAGGTACAGCACCCCGTAGACGGTCACCAATGCTGCGCCCAGCAGTCCGGTGCGTTTGCCCAGCTTCAACCCGGTGGCGCCATAGAGCACCAGAAGACCAATCGTGGCGCCCGCCGCGATCAGGTAGGCGGTGCCGAAGCCGAATTGTTCGGCATAGGAGACCATCAGCAGGATGAAGACCGATTGCGCCAGCCCGACCATCAGATATTGCACCGGATGGGCCGGTGTCGCGCTGGCGCGATCCAGCAGAAGGATGGTCAGAAAGGTCAATGAAATGAACAGGATGCCATAGCGTGAGGCGCGCCAGGCCTTCTGGTAGAAATCATTCGGCGTAATGAAACGCGCGCCCATCGAGGCCTGCTGACGGGCAGCGGCATCGGAGAGTTTGCGGCCGACCTGCGGCAGGGAACGCGCCAGGTGCGGTACGGTCCAGCTGGCGGTGAAGCCCGCGTCGCTGATCTCGCGCGCATCGGGCAGGAAGGTGCCAAAGAAGCTCGGATCGGGCCAGTCGCTGGTCAGGGTGAAGCGTGTGGTGCGCCCGGTGGCCGCCACCGCAAAACTCTCCGCCCCATTGACACCAAGGCTCAGCTCATAGCGGCCCAGCTTGCGCGGATCACCGGGAAAGGCGGTGATCCCGGTGCCCCGATCTTCGCCCGAGACCGGCTCCAGCACCAGATCGCGCCCGCCACCCGTGAGCCGAGCCTCACCGCGCAAGCCCCGGTTCGAGGTCAGGAAAACCGACAGGCGCGCCTCATCCCAGATCAGAGTCTCTTTGCCCGTCAGCACGGTTTCAGCGGCAGAGGTGTCGAAATCGAAGCTCATCCCGAGTTGCGCGGTATAGACCGGCACATCAAAAAGCCCCCGGCTGCGCACCCGGTTTTCGCTGCTCACATCGATGTCGAGCGCCTCGGGATAGAGATAGACCGGCGCGCGGCTCTCGGTCACGGTTTCCTGAAAATGCTCGAAGATCGGCAGGCCCTTTTCATCGCGCAAGGTGAGGCCGGTGACCGCGTCCACCGCTTCGCGGCGCCGGTCATAGGTGACCTCCTCGGTCACGGGGATCTCCAGCAGCGGGCCGGAAAACAGGTGGCTGCCGCCCCATTCCCGGCTCAGCTCCGACAGGGTCTGGCGACTGTAGGCGGAGCGTTCCTGCACGATGTCGCTGACAAGCCCGAGGGGCAGGAACATGAGAAATGCCAGCGCGCCAACAATGATGAAGCGCCAGCCTGCAGAGCGGGTCATGATTTGGTCCTTTCACGTCACTTGGCCCCGCTTTAGCAGCCGGTGCAGGCAGACCATGCGGAGAGGTTGTGAAAGGATGATCAGAGCTTGTGTCGAACTATGCAGTTTTGCGCAGGCAGACCCGGGGCGCCTGTCCCGGCGCGCCGGCCATCCGCGCCCCGCAGGCGGCACAATGCCACTCCGCCGCCGCCCGGTCTTCGCGCCAGCGGCAGAGCCGTGTCAGTGAGGTGAAGCGCCATTTCCACCAGAGGTAGGCAAATGTGCCCAGCGCCAGAAGGAGAAAGAGGGGCAGCATGGCCGCCCGTCAGACCACCCGTTCGACCATCATCTTCTTGATCTCGGCAATCGCCTTCGCCGGGTTCAGACCTTTGGGGCAGGTCTTCGCACAATTCATGATCGTGTGGCAGCGGTAGAGCTTGAAGGGATCTTCCAGCTCGTCCAGGCGTTCGCCGGTGGCCTCGTCGCGGCTGTCGATGATCCAGCGATAGGCGTGCAGGAGGGCGGCCGGTCCGAGATAACGATCGCCGTTCCACCAGTAGCTCGGGCAGGAGGTGGAGCACGACGCGCACATGACGCATTCATAAAGACCGTCGAGTTTCTTGCGGTCTTCGATCGACTGTTTCCATTCCTTGGCGGGCCGGTTGGTCTTGGTTTCCAGCCAGGGCATGATCGAGGCGTGCTGGGCGTAGAAATGGGTCAGGTCGGGGATCAGATCCTTGATCACCGGCATATGCGGCAGGGGATAGATCTTGATGTCGCCCTTAATCTCGTCATGGCCATAGATACAGGCCAGCGTGTTGATCCCGTCGATGTTCATCGCACAGGAGCCACAGATGCCTTCGCGGCAGGACCGGCGGAAGGTCAGGGTCGGGTCGATCTCGTTCTTGATCTTGATCAGCACGTCCAGAACCATCGGACCGCAGGTGTCCATGTCGACGAAATAGGTGTCGACCCGGGGGTTTTCGCCATCGTCCGGGTTCCAGCGATAGATGCTCACCTTGCGGGTGTTCGTGGCACCTTCAGGGGCGGGCCAGGTCTTGCCCACGCGGATGGTGGAATTCTTGGGGAGGGTCAGCTGAACCATGACGGAACCTTTCTTAGAGACCGCTCAGAAGCGGGGGCAGGCCTTGGGTGGCGAGACAGGTGAGAGTTTCGGGTCGGGCAAGAATGTCCGAGGTGATTTCAACGGTGTTGGCCGTGGGGCCGGTGACGGCGTCGCCTGCGAGCGACAGAAGCTCACCGGCGGTCGCATTGTCGATGACGCAATCCACGGCGGGGTCCACGGGGACACCGGGAAGGCGGTCGGCCAGCACCGGGCGGACGGCGGTCTTTGCCGCATCGCGGGCCAGGTCGTTCTGCTGTTCGGCGGTACAGGCGGCGAGCAACAAAGCGAAGGGCAGAAGCGCGCGCATCATGTGTCCTCCAGGATCAGCGGGCGGATCGGGCCCTGGCCCGATTTGCGCCGCACGCATTCGTCATAGACCTGATAGGGGTCGCGCCCCTTCAGGAAATCGCTGGTCACCTTGAGCTTCAGCCCGGCGCGGGTTTCGCCCCGGTTGTTGACCCGGATGCTGGCCTTGCCGGTCGGCCCGGCGGCATTGCGGGCCCGTTCTTCGCAGATCCGCGCCGCCTGTTCGGGCGAGGTCATGCCCGCGCAGGCGGAAAGGCCAAGACCCGCCAGGGTCAATGTCGTGATGGCAAAGGGGAAACGGCAGGGCATCAGACGATCCCCCGCCCGGGGCTCAGAAGGAGCCGAAGCCCGCGCCACCGCCCGGTCCGCGCCGCGACGGCGGCGGCAGGGTGCCTGCGGCTGCGGCTTCCTTGTAACATTTGTTCTGATGGGCATTGCGGCCCGAGGCGTTGATGGCCTGCACCAGCACCGTGCCGATGATCGAGGCGCCCACATTGACGCTGCTGCCCTGGGACACGACCATCCCCTGGCTGCGCCCGGCCTTCCGATGCTCGGCAAGGCATTCCTCGTAGGTCCGCGGCTTGTCGGCCTTGGCCGTCTTGGCGGATTTCGACGCCTGCGCATCGGTCAGCGCGGCTTTGTCCGCCGGCGCGCGGGTGGTTTCCGGTGCGCCGCAGGCGGCGAGGATCAGAAGCGGCGCGGTCAGCGCCAGCGGGCGAAACAGAGTCTTCTTCAAGGCGTTCACTCCAATCGAGAACGGGCGCGGCGCAATGACATGCCGTGCCCTTCCCGAAAGAAATCGCCCTCGAATGTGCCAATCTTGAGGCACCCAGCTGACCAGATTGCGCCCGTTGCGGGGGCACAGCCTTCAGGGGACAAAGGGTGCGGGGCACCATCGGATCAGTACACCCGGGCCTTGGGTGCGATCTTTTTCAGATCGATGCCGCCCTCGTTGTGGGAGGTCAGCGGGTCGAGATGCACCGGGCGGTAGGCCAGTTTCGGCCCCTCGCCCGCAAAGGTGGTCAGCGAGTGCACGCGCCAGTTTTCGTCGTCCCGATCCGGGTAGTCCTCATGGGCATGGGCCCCGCGGCTTTCCTTGCGCGCCTCGGCCGAGATGATGGTGGCCAGAGCATTGGGCATCAGGTTGTCGAGTTCCAGCGTCTCCATCAGGTCGGAGTTCCAGACAAGCGAGCGGTCGGAGACCTTAATGTCGCCCATCTTGCCCGCGACGCCGTGCATTTTCTCGACCCCTTCGGCCAGCGTCTTGTCGGTGCGGAAGACGGCGGCATCGGCCTGCATGGTCTTCTGCATTTCAAGGCGCAGATCGGCGGTGGGCATGGCGCCATCTGCGTAGCGGAACCGGTCAAACCGGTCGAGCGCCTTTTCCACCGAAGCCGGGTTCGGCGTCGGGATCGCCGCGTCGCGGTCGACCACTTCACCGGCCTTGATGGCGGCGGCCCGGCCGAAGACCACAAGGTCGATGAGCGAGTTGGAGCCAAGGCGGTTGGCGCCATGGACCGAGGCACAGCCCGCCTCGCCGACGGCCATCAGGCCCGGCGAAATGCGGTCGGGATCATCGGCGGTGGGGTTCAGCACCTCGCCCCAGTAATTCGTCGGAATGCCGCCCATGTTGTAATGCACGGTGGGCAGAACCGGGATCGGTTCGCGGGTGAGATCCACACCGGCAAAGATCCGGGCCGATTCCGAGATGCCGGGCAGACGTTCGGCCAGGGTCTCGGGCGGCAGGTGGTTCAGGTGCAGGTGGATATGGTCGCCCTCGGCGCCCACACCGCGACCGGCGCGGATTTCCATGGTCATGCAGCGCGACACCACATCGCGGGAGGCGAGATCCTTGTAGGTGGGCGCATAGCGTTCCATAAACCGCTCGCCCTCGGAATTGGTCAGATAACCGCCTTCGCCGCGCGCACCTTCGGTGATCAGACAGCCCGAGCCGTAGATGCCGGTGGGGTGGAACTGGACGAATTCCATGTCCTGCAGCGGCAGGCCTGCACGGGCCACCATACCGCCGCCGTCGCCGGTGCAGGGATGGGCCGAGGTGGCGCTGAAATAGGCGCGGCCATAGCCGCCGGTGGCCAGAACGGTCATCTTGGCGCTGAAGAGATGCAGCGAGCCGTCTTCCAGGTTCCAGGCCAGCACGCCCTGACAGGTGCCGTCGTCCGACATGATCAGATCGGTGGCGAAATACTCGATATAGAATTCCGCGTTGTTCTTCAGGCTCTGGCCATAAAGCGTGTGCAGGATCGCGTGGCCGGTCCGGTCGGCGGCGGCACAGGTGCGCTGCACGGGCGGGCCTTCACCGAATTCGGTGGTGTGGCCGCCGAAGGGGCGCTGGTAGATCTTGCCGGCTTCGGTGCGCGAGAAGGGCACGCCGTAATGTTCCAGCTCGTAAACCGCCTTGGGGGCTTCGCGGGCGAGGTATTCCATCGCGTCCGTATCGCCCAGCCAGTCCGACCCTTTGACGGTGTCGTACATGTGCCATTGCCAATGGTCCGGCCCCATGTTGGAGAGGCTGGCGGCGATGCCGCCCTGGGCCGCCACCGTGTGGGAGCGGGTCGGGAACACCTTGGTGATGCACGCCGTGCGCAACCCCTGCTCGGCCATGCCGAGGGTCGCACGAAGGCCTGCGCCGCCCGCACCGATCACGATGCAGTCGTATTCATGGGTCTCGTAGTCGTAACTGGCCATGGTGGATCCTCAGAGAGCGAGTTTGGCGAGGGCGAAAAGCCCGGTGGCGATCATCAGATAGGCAAAGGCGCGGGTGGCAAACATCAGGAGTTTGGCCTTGGTGCCATGCACGTAATCCTCGATCGCTTCGAGCGCCTCGAACAGGAAATGGCGGATGCAGACCACCAGCACGACGGCCATCAGGATGGCCGGGAAGGGGCGCGAGAAATAGGCGAGCACCTCTTCATGGGAGCCACCGAGGCCGGTGCCGAAGGTCAGGATGAAAAGCGGAATGGCGAAGGTGACCCCGATGGAGCTCAGGATCATCTGCCAGTGATGTTCGGTGCCTGCGCGGCTGGAGCCCATGCCGGTGGCGCGTTTGCGGTCGGTTTTGTAATCCATCGGTGTGATCCTCACAGGGCCAGGGCGACGATGATCGTCAGCATTGTGGCCAGGACGAACATGCCGATGGCCATTTTTTCGGACGCTTCGATGTCGAGGCAGTAGCCGAAATCCCAGACCACGTGACGGAGCCGACCGAGCATGTGGTAGAAAAGCGCCCAGGTCCCGGCGAACAGGATCAGGTCGCCGAACCAGCTGCGCAGGAACCCATCGATGCCCGCGAAGGCCTCGGGCGAGGTTGCCGCGGCGATCAGCCACCAGGTGATGAAGAAAGCGCCGATCAACAATGCGATGCCGGTGATGCGGACCATGATCGACGACATGGAGGTCAATTGCGGGCGATAGACCTGCAAATGCGGTGATAAAGGCCGGGCTCCCCGGTTCACGTCAGCCATTCTGCGGCTCCCTTTCTAGCTGGGCCTGGCACGTCATACCATTCTCGCCCCTTTTGTCACGCCTCTGCGACCGAGAAGCGCAGGGGTTTTGCGCTTTTGTGCTTAAGATTTACCGATATGTGATCACACTCATAAAATGTGTGATCACATACACCGGAATCAGGGTCGCAAGGGGCCGGTGATCCGGCCCCTTATCGATCACATCGGCATTAACACCCAGTAATCGAGGTCGAGAAGCACGCCCGGGGCGTATTTCCCGTCTTCGCCCTTCAGCACGAAAGGCTCGGCCTCGGGCTTGTGGGCCACGAGGCGCAGGCGCAGGGCACCGACGCCGGGCGCTGCCGTTTCGGCCTTGTCGAGCACTTCGGACCAGGCGCAGATCGTGTCGCCGGAGAAGAGCGGGCTGACATGGCTGCCGCCGTTGAGGCCCGCGATCATCTGGGCATTGGCGAGGCCGTTGAACGACAGGGCGCGGGCCATGGAGATCACGTGACCGCCATAGATCAGACGGCGACCGTCTTCGCGGTTGGTGGCGTCGAAATGAACCTTGGCGGTGTTCTGCCAGAGGCGCGTCGCCAGCATGTGCTCGGCCTCTTCCACGGTGACGCGGTCCACGTGGTTGATGGTCTCGCCTACCTCATAGTCACCCCAGCGATGGGCCTCGCCCGCCAGCGTGAAGTCGTAACTGGTGAAGTCAAGCCCTTCGGGCACCACCAGTTGATCGACCGTCAGCGCTTTGGTCAGTTCGGGCAACACGGTCTCGGGGGCCGGCGCCTCCACGTCGCGTTTGCGGACCATGACCCAGCGGACATATTCCAGCACCGGCTCGCCCGCCCCGTTGCGGCCCGTGGTGCGCACATAGACGACGCCGGTCTTGCCGTTCGAGTTCTGTTTCAGACCGATGACTTCCGAGGACGAGGTCAGCGTCTCGCCGGGATAGACCGGCTTCAGCCAGCGACCTTCGGCATAACCGAGGTTGGCGACTGCATTGAGCGAGATGTCGGGCACGGTCTTGCCGAAGACGGTGTGAAAGACGATCAGGTCGTCGAACGGGCCGTTGAGGCCGCAGGACCGGGCGAAGTCGTCCGAGGAATAGAGCGCGTGGCGGGCGGGATAGAGCGCGTGATAAAGCGCCTTTTCGCCGCCCTGCAGGGTGCGGGGCACGGCATGGTGGATGGTTTCTCCGACGGAATAATCCTCGAAGAACTTGCCGGGGTTGGTTTTCATATACTCAAGCTCCGAAAGGGGGATAGCCTAGCCATTGATGGATCAGCCCGATGATCACATAGACCACGAGGGCGGCAATGGCGGTGGTGATTTCCTTCTTCATCGGCACGTCGGGCGCGGGTTCGGGGGTGACGCCTGCGCGTTTCAGCAGGATCACTTCCCAGACCGCCCAGCCCAAAAGGCCGCCGAAGAGGATAAAGGAGGGCAGATCGCCGTTGACCAGAAGATGCGCCAGCGCCCAGGCCTTGAAGGCCGTGAGCTGGGGGTTCTTGATCACCCGGGTGATCCGCGTTTTCGCGCCGGAGGCAGCGAAAAGATAGACGGACAGCAGCATCAGCAGGTTGTTGATGCCCACGAGCGGGGCGCTGCGCCCCCACCAGAAGGCACCGTCTGCCGCCTTGTAGCCGAACACCATCAGGATCACCGACAGAAGGATAAGTGCGGCAATCAGCCCTTTCGACCCCTCCCCCATCTTTTCCGTCAACCCGGCGCGCGCCTCGGGCGCAAGCCGTTTGAACACATGGGCGGCAATCCAGAGGGCCAGTCCGGCTATAAGAAGTGTCATCCGCTTTGTCTTTCTGCGATGGCTGCCGCCTTGGCGAGAATCGCGCGGGCGGTGGCGACGTGGAGGTTCTCGACGATCTTGCCATCCACCACGGCGACGGCTTCGCCTTTTGCAATGGCCTCATCATAGGCCTCGATCTGCCGTCTGGACAGATCGACCTGCGCTTCCGTGGGGGCAAAGACGTCATTGGTGATCGCGACCTGGGCCGGGTGGATCAGCGTCTTGCCGTCCATGCCGAGCGACAGGCCCTGATCGCATTCGGTTTTCAGGCCCTCGTCATCCTTGAAAGCGTTGAAGACGCCGTCGACACAGGTGATGCCTGCGGCCCGCGCCGCCATCAGCGCCATCTGCAGGCCGGTCATCATCGCGCCCCGGTCGCCGCCGGTGGCGCAGCCGATTTCCTTAGCCAGATCATTGGTGCCCATGATGAAGCCCTCGACCGCCGGGTGATCGGCAATCTCGAGCGCGTTCAGCACGCCGCGCGGGGTTTCGATCATGCACCAGACGGGCTTTTCGGGCGCGAGGGCGCGCAGAGCGTCGATATGGGCGGCCGATTCCACCTTGGGCAGCAGGATCGCATCGCATTCCATAGCCGCGGCGGCGCGGGCATCGTCTTCGCCCCAGGCGGTGTCGAGGGCGTTGATTCGCACCAGGCGCACCCGGTGGCCATAGCCGCCCGCGGCCAGTTCCGAGGCCAGCGTGTCGCGGGCGGCGGTCTTTTCATCGGGGGCCACCGCGTCTTCCAGATCAAAGATCACTGCATCCACATCAAGGCCGCGGGCCTTGTCCAGCGCGCGGGACTTGGAGCCGGGAATATAGAGAACCGAACGGAATAATGCTTGCGACATCTTGAGCTTGACCCTTGTTACAGATTTGCGCCGAGCCTGCACATTGCGCCCGTCTTCGCAAGCAACAGAATGCCGCAACGCAGCGTGAGCGGTGATTTATCTGCAAATTTTATCGAATATCGGACGCGTCGTTAACTTCATATTCGCCATATGTTCCGACGCTCGACCGGCGATGCCCTGAAAACGGGGCCCATTTGCAGGAGGTCAAAAACCTCCGGAAAGGTCTGAGATGAAGCTCAAGCTTACCGCCCTCGCGCTGGCCGCCGCCCTTGCCCCGGTGACCGCATTTGCTCAGGGCCAGAACTGCAACAACCGCGATGCGGTGGTCGAACGTCTTGCATCGAAATATGGCGAAAGCCGCCAGTCGATCGGCATGGCGCCCAAAGGCCGGGTGGTTGAGGTCTATGCCTCGGAAGAAACCGGCACCTGGACGATCACCGTGACCATGCCAAACGGCATCACCTGCCTGGTGGCCTCCGGCCAATCCTTCGAAAACCTCGAAGAACCGGTGGAACCTGCAGGCATCCGCAGCTGAACGCAACCGGCTCCGCGCCGGGCAGCCTTTGCCTGGCATCGCGGTGATTTCTGCGCGGATCTGCTGTGGCAGTTTGTCTCCGGCTCCGGGGGCGCATTTTGCGGGGCAAACCGGTTTTCACGCCGTCAAACCCCGATTTGAACGGGGAATTCCCCTGCGGCGGATTGATCAGAAAGCGGGCAGGACGCCCGGTTCCACCTGATTTTCGGTGGTTTTACTTGAAAGCGGCCCCGAGCTTGGCTAGGCACCCTGCGAACTTTGCCTAACCTGGATCGGAGACCAATATGGCCAGAACCAAAATCGCGCTCATCGGCGCGGGCCAGATCGGTGGGACGCTTGCCCATCTCGCTGCCATCAAGGAAATGGGGGATGTGGTCCTCTTTGACATCGCCGAGGGCACGCCCCAGGGCAAGGCGCTCGACATCGCCGAAGCAGGCCCCGTGGAAGGCTTTGACGCCCGCCTGAAAGGCACCACGGATTATGCCGATATCGCTGGCGCCGATGTCTGCATCGTCACCGCCGGCGTGCCGCGCAAGCCGGGCATGAGCCGCGACGACCTTCTGGGCATCAACCTCAAGGTGATGAAAGCCGTGGGCGAAGGCATCAAGGCCCATGCGCCGGGTGCTTTCGTGATCTGCATCACCAACCCGCTGGATGCCATGGTCTGGGCGCTGCGCGAATATTCCGGCCTGCCCCACAACATGGTCTGCGGCATGGCCGGTGTGCTGGACAGCGCCCGTTTCCGCCATTTCCTCAGCCTCGAGTTCGACGTGTCGATGAAGGACGTCACCGCCTTCGTGCTGGGTGGTCATGGCGACACGATGGTGCCGCTGACCCGCTATTCCACCGTCGCCGGCATCCCGCTGCCCGATCTGGTGGACATGGGCTGGACCAGCCAGGAGAAACTCGACGCGATCGTGCAGCGCACCCGTGATGGTGGCGCCGAGATCGTGAAGCTCTTGGGCAACGGCTCGGCCTTCTATGCGCCCGCCACCTCGGCCATCGAAATGGCCGAAGCCTACCTGAAAGACCAGAAGCGCGTTCTGCCCTGTGCGGCCTATGTGGATGGCGCCCTCGGCCTGAAAGGCATGTATGTGGGCGTGCCCACCGTGATCGGTGCGGGCGGTGTCGAGAAGGTTGTCGACATCAAGATGACCAAGGACGAGCAGGCCATGTTCGACAAGTCGGTCGACGCGGTCAAAGGCCTGGTCGAGGCCTGCAAGGGCATCGATGGCGGGCTGAGCTGAGCCTGACAGCCTAACTCCGGCGCGCCTCTGCCAGCTTGGCCTTGAGCGCGCGCCGGGTCCGGCGCATCGCCTTGCGATGATAGGCCGGCAAAATCATGTCAGCGGCCTCGAGCGGAATCCGGGCCTCTGACAACTTTTCCTCCAGCCGATGCCCGCGCCGCAGATAGAGCAGCGGATTCTGCCGGAACCAGGGCATCAGCTCCGGATCGCGCATGAAGACCGGCCGGAAAATATCATAGACATCATAGCCTTGCTCGACAAAGAGCGCCGCCCAATAGCTTTGCCATTGTTCGTTCTTGTGCCCCTTGCCGCCCTGGCCGGGGATCGCCGCCGAGAACACCACCGCATCGGCCAGGGTGCAGAGATCGGCGACGAAACCGGCGGCGCGGTCCGGCTCCAGATGCTCCGCCACCTCGATGGAAATCGCCAGATCGAACTGGGCGTCGAGCACCAGCGGCGCTTCCAGATCGGCCCGGATGTAATGTTCGGGCGGCAGCACCATTGCCTCATCATCAAGCCAGAGCCCCTCGACCCCGCGAATATCGATGCCGGTTTCCTTCAGCTCGGACATCAGAATCCCGATGCCGCAGCCCAGATCCACCGCCGTGCCCGGCCCGATCTGGCGGGCGATCTCGCCCGCCAGCCGCCGGTTGGAATAGACCCGCTCCTCGAGCTCCTTGTTGTGCGAGGCATGCATCTGCCGGTAGCGGTCAAAATCCTGGCTGTCTTCTGTCTTCTGCGTTTTCGCCATCAGCTCCTCCAGTTCCGCAATCCCCGCCTGCGTCGCCGCTTGCCAGCGCAGGATCGAGAGATCTTCGTCGTCGTTGCGATTGAGCCCCTCGAAATACGTCTCGGTATAGCGTTCCGCACCACCTTCATTGGGCCGCCCGATCCGCCCGCGGGCGCGTTTGGCCTCGAAATGCGGCCGGGTGCGCACCGCATAATGGTTGATCTGCGCCCACTCCCAGCCGGCATCGCCCGCGTCGATCTTGCCGCGCTTCTGACCCTGCCGCCAATTGTGCATCTGCCGCCCGTCCGCGGTGAGATCCCGGCCGGTCCCCGCCAGAAACCGCCCCGCCCCGTCCCAGAATTCCGCCGTCATGATCGGGCGGTGCTGGAAATAGGCGCGCACCGCGTCCGATTGGCGAAACAGGGTTTTGACATTGATCCAGGGACCACCCGGGGCGGCGCAACGGGTGAAATCGGGGCTCAGGAACCCGTTGGGCACATCCTCGCGCCCCGCATCCCCGAAAATCCGCCAGGAGAGACAGGCCCCCTCGGCCCCCGCCGCCTCGATGGCGCCGGTCAGATCCGTCAGATGGCCGTCGCCCAGATGGATGTTGAGGAATTCATCGGCATCGAGCCAGATCACCCAGTCCCCCGGCGCAAAAAGCGCGCGTGTCATCGCATCATCGGCCACGATCCGGGCCACCGATTGTTTGGGTGGCGGCGCATGGGGCAGATGGGTGAGCACCCCTGCCCGGTCAAGGGCGGCCAACATCGCGTCGGTGCCATCCGTGCAATCATTGCTGTAGACCACGATCCGGTCGAAACCGATGGCACGGTGATAGGCCACCCATTCCAGAAGAAAGGGCGCCTCGTCTCGCATCGTTGCCAGAAGGGCATGGGCCATGGGGGCGACATCCTACTGCCGGGTTAACGTATCGAAACAGGTTTGGCTCCCCTTGTCGAGCAGATCGCCGGGCCGGTGGAGAGGCGATTCGATCACTTGTGATCACAGCCAAAATTAAGTGATCACAAAAGTGGCTTTTTAGAGCCAATTCTCATGATCTCGCGTGAATTTCATTTCTTTGTTCATTAAAACCGTGCAATCGGGGCCCACATGTTTTTCAGGAGGCCCAAGTGAACATCCACGAATACCAGGCAAAAGGCTTGCTCAGGGATCACGGCGCACCGGTGTCGGACGGACGTGTCGTCCTCCGCGCCGAAGAGGCCAAAACCGCCGCAGGCGCGCTCGATGGCCCGCTTTGGGTGGTGAAGGCGCAGATCCACGCAGGCGGACGCGGCAAGGGCACGTTCAAGGAAGCCGATGCAGGCGAAGCAGGCGGTGTGCGTCTGGCCAAATCGGTGGAAGAAGCGGCCGAAGAAGCCAAGCGCATGCTGGGCCGGACGCTGGTGACCAAACAGACCGGTGATGCGGGCAAGCAGGTCAACCGGATCTATATCGAAGACGGGTCGGGCATCGAGACCGAGATGTATCTCGCCCTGCTCGTCGACCGCGCCACGTCCCGCGTGTCTTTCGTGGCCTCCACCGAAGGCGGCATGGACATTGAAGAGGTGGCCGAAGCCACCCCCGAAAAGATCCTGTCGTTCAGTGTCGATCCCGCCACCGGCTATCAGGCCTTCCATGGCCGTCGCATCGCTTTCGCGCTGGAACTGACCGGCGGTCAGGTCAAGCAATGCGTCAAGCTGATGGGTCAGCTTTATGACCTCTTCGTCTCCAAGGACATGGAGATGCTGGAGATCAACCCGCTGATCGTCACCGATGCGGGCGATCTGAAATGCCTCGACGCCAAAATGGGCTTCGATTCCAACGCGCTTTATCGTCACCCGGAGATCATGGAGCTTCGCGACGAGACCGAAGAGGATCCGAAGGAGCTTGAGGCGTCCAAATATGACCTCAACTACATCGCGCTTGACGGTGAAATCGGCTGCATGGTGAACGGCGCGGGCCTGGCCATGGCGACCATGGACATCATCAAGCTTTATGGTGCGGAACCGGCCAACTTCCTCGACGTGGGCGGCGGTGCGACCAAGGAAAAGGTGACCGAAGCCTTCAAGATCATCACCTCGGACCCCAATGTGAAGGGCATCCTGGTGAACATCTTTGGCGGCATCATGCGCTGCGACGTGATCGCCGAAGGCGTGGTCGCGGCGGTGAAAGAGGTGGGCCTGCAGGTTCCGCTGGTGGTGCGCCTTGAGGGCACCAATGTGGAAGAAGGCAAGGCCATCATCAACAACAGCGATGTCGATGTGATCGCCGCCGACGATCTGAAAGACGGCGCCGAGAAAATCGTGAAGGCGGTGAAGGGGTAAGAGGCCAAAGATGGTTCGCCGACTTCTCTCTCTTGGGTTTGCCGGAATGGCCGCGCTCTCGCTCGTGGGGTGCGGCATTCCACCGGTGGACACGACGTTAATCAGTCAGAACCCTGCCGATGCGCAGGATTTTTCGATTGCCAAGAGAGCCGTGAATGCCTGCAAGGATTTGCGTCGCGATAAGGTTCGTGCGTCCTTCCTGCGGGCTGGATTCAAGGTTTCAGAGAAGACGGAGAGTTTGAGCCGGAACCGCACGCTCAAGCGGTTGATCATTCAGGCTCCCAGTGATCGTGTCTCGGTGTTCTACCACGGCGGAAGTTGTTGGGTGGGCCTAGAAGGCATGACACCGGCGCAATCTCGTGAACTCGCCAGTATTTGGGTACGGGCGCACGATGCCAAGCCGAACTCTGCTTTTGGAGATGGTCTCTCGGATCATGTGTCCGGCGCGTGGCGGCATTTCTTTGTCGAACCGCCACGGTTTCCCGACAAGGCCGCCTACAGGCACCGCATCTATATTGCCGCGTACAAGACCTGGCCCTACGGTCCCTATGACCCGCAGAACCAATATGGTTTTGACATCGGAGAGATATTTCCCGCTGTGCCCGGGGCAGCCGTAGAGTTGAACCACGTGACGGAATGCCAACCCATCGCCAAAACATCCGACAGAAGCGGGGCATTCCTGCCGTGCTCGGGTCCGGCCTACCGACCAAGATAACTCGCCGCGGCGCGATGTGCGCGCCACGGCCAAACGAACACAAACTAGGAACCGCGAATGTCTGTCCTTATCGACAAAAACACCAAAGTCATCTGCCAGGGCTTCACCGGCTCTCAGGGCACCTTCCACTCGGAACAGGCCATCGCCTATGGCACCCAAATGGTCGGTGGCGTGACGCCCGGCAAAGGCGGCCAGGATCACCTGGGCCTGCCCGTGTTCAACTCCTGCCACGAGGCTGTCGCCAAGACCGGCGCCAATGCTTCCGTCATCTACGTGCCGCCCCCGTTTGCAGCCGATTCGATCCTGGAAGCCATCGACGCCGAGATCCCCGTGATCGTCGCCATCACCGAAGGTATCCCGGTGCTCGACATGATGAAGGTCAAGCGCGCGCTGGAAGACAGCAAATGCACGCTCATTGGCCCCAACTGCCCGGGCGTCATCACCCCTGACGAATGCAAGATCGGCATCATGCCCGGTCACATTCACAAGAAGGGTTCGGTCGGTGTGGTGTCGCGTTCCGGCACGCTCACCTATGAGGCCGTGAAACAGACCTCGGATGTGGGTCTGGGCCAGTCGACCTGTGTGGGCATCGGCGGCGACCCGATCAAGGGGACCGAGCATCTGGACGTGCTGGAATGGTTCCTCGCTGACGACGAAACCCAGTCGATCATCATGATCGGCGAAATCGGCGGGTCTGCCGAGGAAGAAGCGGCGCAATTCCTGAAAGACGAAGCCAAGCGTGGGCGTTCGAAGCCGGTTGCCGGCTTCATCGCAGGCCGCACAGCCCCTCCGGGCCGTCGCATGGGCCACGCAGGTGCCATCGTCGCCGGCGGCAAGGGCGGTGCAGAAGACAAGATCGAAGCCATGCGTTCCGCTGGCATCGTGGTCGCCGAAAGCCCCGCCCAGTTGGGTGAGGCGATGCTGGAGGCGATCGGGTGACACGCCGGACGGCAACAGGGGGGCGGGATTTTACCCGCCCTGCCTTGAGGCGGGGTTTACCCCGCCTTACCCATTTCTTTTGTACCTTTACCCCAACAACCGGCCCCAATCCGCATGAGGTAGCCCTATGACCGACCAATCACCCAATGACGTGTTCAAAGCGTCCAGCTTCCTGCAGGGGCACAACGCGGAATATGTCGAACAGCTTTATGCGCGCTATTCGGAAGACCCGAATGCGGTGGACGAAGGCTGGCAGGCTTTTTTCCGCGAATTGGGCGATGCGGGCGCAGACGCCCAGGCCGAGGCGGCGGGGCCCTCCTGGGCACGCAATGACTGGCCGCCCACACCCAATGATGAGCTGACCGCGGCCCTTGATGGCCAGTGGGGCGATCTGGGCGGTGCAGCACAAGCCAAGGCGGCTGAAAAGATCAAGGCCAAGGCCGCCGAAAAGGGCGTCGCGGTTTCCGAGGATCAGATCAAACGCGCGGTGCTCGATTCGATCCGTGCCCTGATGATCATCCGCGCCTACCGGATCCGGGGCCATCTGGTGGCCGATCTCGACCCGCTGGGGATGCGCGATCAGACGCCGCACCCGGAACTTGACCCGGCGTCCTACGGTTTCACCGAAGCCGACATGGACCGGCCGATCTTCATCGACAACGTGCTGGGGCTGGAAACCGCCACCATGCGCGAGATTGTCGCCATCGTGAAACGCACCTATTGCGGCACCTTCGCGCTGCAATACATGCATATCTCGAACCCCAACGAAGCCTCCTGGCTGAAAGAACGGATCGAGGGGCTGGGCAAGGAAATCGCCTTCACCCGCAACGGGCGCAAGGCGATCCTGAACAAAATGGTCGAGGCCGAGGGCTTCGAAAAGTTCCTCCATGTCAAATACATGGGCACCAAACGGTTCGGCCTTGATGGCGGCGAAAGCCTGGTGCCTGCGATGGAGCAGATCATCAAGCGCGGTGGTCAGCTTGGCGTGCAGGAAATCATCGTCGGCATGCCGCACCGGGGCCGTCTCTCGGTGCTCGCCAATGTGATGGGCAAGCCCTACAAGGCGATCTTCAACGAATTCCAGGGCGGCTCGTTCAAGCCTGACGACGTGGATGGTTCGGGCGATGTGAAATACCACCTCGGCGCGTCTTCGGACCGGGAGTTTGACGGCAATTCCGTCCACCTCAGCCTGACCGCCAACCCCTCGCACCTGGAAGCGGTGAACCCCGTTGTTCTGGGCAAGGCGCGGGCGAAACAGGACCAGCTCAACGACAGCGCCCGCACCAAGGTGCTGCCGCTTCTGCTCCATGGCGACGCGGCCTTTGCCGGTCAGGGCGTGGTTGCGGAATGCTTCGGTCTGTCGGGCCTCAAGGGCCACAAGACCGGCGGCACGATCCATATCATCGTCAACAACCAGATCGGCTTCACCACCGCGCCGCATTTCTCGCGTTCGTCGCCCTATCCGACGGACATCGCGCTGATGGTCGAGGCGCCGATCTTCCACGTGAACGGCGATGACCCCGAAGCGGTGGTCCATGCCGCCAAGGTCGCCATCGAATTCCGCCAGATGTTCCAGAAGGACGTGGTGATCGACATCTTCTGCTACCGCCGGTTTGGCCATAACGAGGGCGACGAGCCCATGTTCACCAACCCGATCATGTACAAGAAGATCAAGGGTCACAAAACCACGCTCTCGCTTTACACCGACCGGCTGGTCCGCGACGGGCTGATCCCCGAGGGCGAGATCGAGGACATGAAAGCCGCCTTCCAGGCCTATCTGAACGAAGAGTTCGAGGCGGGTAAGGTCTTCAAGCCGAACAAAGCCGACTGGCTCGATGGGCGCTGGAGCCATCTGGACAAGGAAGGCGAGCAATACCAGCGCGGCAAGACCGCGATCACCAAGGAATCCATGGAAGAAATCGGTGGCAAGCTGACCGCCGTGCCCGACGGGTTCCCCCTGCACAAGACCGTGGGCCGTCTTCTCGATGCCAAGCGCGAGATGTTCAAGACTGGCAAGGGCTTCGATTGGGCCACCGGGGAGGCGCTGGCTTTTGGCTCGCTCCTGCTTGAGGGTTACCCGGTCCGGCTTTCGGGTCAGGATTCCACCCGGGGCACCTTCTCCCAGCGCCATTCCGCCTTCATCAACCAGGACACGGAAGAACGGTTCAAACCCTTGAACCACATCCGCAAGGGTCAGGCCCGCTATGAGGTCATCGACTCGATGCTTTCGGAATATGCGGTGAGCGGCTTTGAATACGGCTATTCGCTGGCCGAACCCAATGCGCTGGTGCTGTGGGAAGCGCAGTTCGGCGATTTCGCCAATGGCGCCCAGATCATGTTCGACCAGTTCATTTCCTCGGGCGAACGCAAATGGCTGCGGATGTCGGGCCTTGTGATGCTTTTGCCCCACGGGTTCGAAGGCCAGGGGCCGGAACATTCGTCGGCGCGGCTGGAACGCTTCCTGCAGATGTGCGCCGAAGACAACTGGATTGTCGCAAACTGCACCACGCCCGCGAACTATTTCCACATCCTGCGGCGCCAGTTGCACCGGTCCTACCGGAAACCGCTGGTGATCATGACGCCGAAGTCGCTTCTGCGTCACAAGATGGCGATCAGCGAGGCGCAGGATTTCCTCACCGGGTCGAGCTTCCACCGGGTGCTCTGGGATGATGCCGAAAAGGGCAATTCCGACACCCAACTGGTGGCGGATGACAAGATCAAGCGCGTGGTGATGTGTTCGGGCAAGGTCTATTTCGACCTCTTGGAGGAACGCGATGCGCGCGGGCTCGACGATGTCTATCTGATGCGGGTCGAACAATTCTATCCCTTCCCCGCCCAGGCCATGGTCAAGGAGCTGAAACGCTTCACCAATGCCGATTACGTCTGGTGTCAGGAAGAGCCCAAGAACCAGGGCGGCTGGACCTTCATGGAACCCAATATCGAATGGGTGCTGAGCCGCATCGACGCGAAACACAGCCGGGCCAGCTATGCCGGGCGCGCCGCAAGCGCGTCGCCCGCCACCGGGCTCGCCTCGGCCCACAAAGCACAACAAGCGGCGCTCGTGGACGAAGCGCTGACGGTGAAAGGATAAGTCATGGCAATCGAAGTACGGGTCCCCACCCTGGGCGAAAGCGTCACCGAGGCGACCATCGCCACCTGGTTCAAGAAACCCGGCGATGCGGTCGCGGTGGATGAAATGCTCTGCGAGCTGGAAACCGACAAGGTGACCGTGGAAGTCCCCTCGCCCGCTGCTGGCGTGCTGGGGGAAATCGTCGCCGCCGAAGGTGACACAGTGGGCGTCGATGCGCTTCTGGCCACTTTGACCGAAGGCGAAGGTGCGGCCCCTGCCCCGGCAGCGGCGCCTGCCGAAGCGCCCGCAGCCGCCCCCGCAGGCGGCGGCGAGACCGTCAATGTCATGGTGCCGACCCTGGGGGAAAGCGTGACCGAGGCGACGGTGTCGACCTGGTTCAAGAAATCCGGTGACACGGTGGCAGCGGACGAAATGCTCTGCGAGCTGGAAACCGACAAGGTTTCGGTCGAAGTGCCGTCGCCCGTGGCCGGTGTGCTGGACGAAATCCTGAAAGGCGAAGGCGACACGGTGGAAGCGGGCGGCATGCTGGCGACCATCGCCGCCGGTGCTGGCGCCGCAAAAGCCGCGCCCGCTGCCGCTGCGGCCCCTGCCGCCGCTCCCGCCGCCACAACCGGCAAGGATGTGGAAGACGCGCCGTCCGCGAAGAAGATGATGGCGGAAAACAACCTGACGTCTGCTCAGGTCACCGGCACCGGCAAGGATGGCCGGGTGATGAAGGAAGACGTGCAGAAAGCGCTCGCCTCCCCTGCTCCGACAGCGGCCCCCGCCCCGGCGGCGACCCGCGCGCCCGTGGCCGCCGAGGACGCTGGCCGCGAGGAACGGGTCAAGATGACCCGTCTGCGCCAGACCATCGCGCGCCGCCTGAAGGATGCCCAGAACACGGCGGCAATGCTGACCACCTATAACGAGGTGGACATGGGCGCGGTGATGGACCTGCGCAAGGAATACAAGGATCTCTTCGAGAAGAAGCACGGGGTCAAGCTGGGCTTCATGTCCTTCTTCACCAAGGCCTGCGTGCATGCGCTGAAGGAAGTGCCCGAGGTGAACGCCGAAATCGACGGCACCGATGTGGTCTACAAGAACTTCGTCCATATGGGCGTCGCCGTGGGCACGCCCACCGGCCTTGTGGTGCCGGTGGTGCGCGATGCCGACCAGATGGGCTTTGCCGCGATCGAAAAGCGGATCGCCGAACTGGGCGTGCGCGCCCGTGACGGCAAGCTGACCATGGCCGAGATGCAGGGCGGCACCTTCACGATTTCGAACGGCGGCGTCTATGGCTCGCTCATGTCCTCGCCGATCCTGAACCCGCCGCAATCGGGCATCCTGGGCATGCACAAGATCCAGCAGCGCCCGATGGTGGTGGATGGTCAGATCGTGGCCCGGCCGATGATGTATCTGGCACTCTCCTATGACCACCGGATCGTCGATGGCAAAGGGGCGGTGACCTTCCTCGTGCGGGTGAAGGAAGCCCTGGAGGATCCGCGGCGGTTGCTGATGGATTTGTAGAGCCGGAAATGGACCTGAAAGAGTTCATCAAAGAGACGATCAGTGCGATCGTGACAGCCTCCGCAGAAATTGCGGAGGAGCATGAAAGCGCTGGCGTCTTGGTGAGCCCCCCGTTGACTGGCTCGGAACGGGATGTTTTCGATGCAAATTCGACCGCACCGCCCTACCGCCGGGTCAACATAGTTGAATTCGATGTTGCAGTTACCGCGTCTCAAGAAACCGGCGGTGGCGGGAAAGCAGGGTTGAAAATATTCTCAGTCGAAGCTGGGGTCGATGGCTCTCATGCCTCCCGAAATGAAGCGGTGAGTCGCGTCAAATTCAGCGTTCCCATCGCTTTG
>JAOXSD010000062.1 GCA_025800205.1 Silicimonas sp.
GTTCAGATCGACCGAGAGCGCCCAATCGTCTTCGTCGCAGTCGAGGATGGTGCCATTGGCGACAAAGCCCGCGCAGTTGAAGAGCACGTCGACGGCGCCCGCTTCGGCTGCGGCCGCCTTGACCGCATCACCGTCGCGCACGTTCAGCAGACGGGTCTCGATCCCGCCGCCAAGCGTCGCAAGCGCGTCTTCGTTGATGTCGGTCGCGATGACGCGCGCGCCCTCTTCGGCCATCATCAGGGCGGACGCCCGTCCGATCCCCTGCCCTGCCGCCGTCACGAAACAGGTTTTTCCCGTCAAGCGCCCCATTCGCGCCTCTCCTTCTTTCAATCCGAACTCACATCACCGCGCCGATCTGCCAGGGCACGAATTCCGCCCCGCCAAACCCCAACGCTTCGCTTTTGGTTTCCTCGCCGCTGGCGACCCGAATGATCAGCTCCAACAGCTCCTCGCCCTTCTCGGCAATGCTCACCCCGTCGGTGACGATGTCGCCGCAATTGAGGTCCATGTCTTCCGACATCCGCCCGTACATTTCCGAATTGGTCGCCAGCTTGATGCAGGGCGTGGGTTTATAGCCCGAGACCGAACCGCGCCCGGTGGTGAAGACGATGATGTTCGACCCGGACGCCACCTGCCCCGTGACCGAACAGGGATCAAAGCCGGGGCTGTCCATGAAGACGAAGCCTTTCCGGTCCACCTTCTCCCCAAAGAGATAGACGCCCGACAGCGGCGCCGAGCCGCCCTTGGCCGTTGCGCCGAGAGATTTTTCGAGGATCGTCGTCAGCCCGCCGCGCTTGTTGCCGGGGCTGGGGTTGTTGTCCATTTCGCCGCCGTTGCGGGCGCAGTAATCTTCCCACCAGTGAATGCGCTCGACCAGCTTTTCGCCGATCTCGACACTTTCGGCCCGGCGGGTGAGCAGATGTTCGGCGCCGTAGATCTCGGAGGTTTCCGACAGGATCGTGGTGCCGCCGTGGCGCACCAGCAGGTCGGAAGCATGACCCAAAGCGGGGTTGGCAGTAATGCCGGAATAGCCGTCCGAGCCGCCGCATTGCATGCCGACGGTGATTTCGGAAATCGGCGCGGGGGCACGCGTGGCACAATTTGCGATCTCCAGAATCCCCTCCAATTCCGCCAGCCCGCGTTCGATGGTGCGCCGCGTGCCGCCTTCGTTCTGGATCGTCATGTAGCGCAATTCGCCATCGGGGCGGATCGGGCGGCCGCCGACGAGGTCATTCAACTGCATCACCTCGCAGCCGAGCCCGATCAGAAGAATGCCACCGAAATTCGGGTGCTGGCCGTAGCCCGAAAGCGTGCGAAAGAGCGCGTCATAGCCTTCGTTGCTGCCCGACATACCGCAGCCGGTGCCATGGACGATGGGCACGACACCATCGACGTTGGGATAGGCGTCGAGCAGGCCTGATTTCTCCACCGCCTCGGCAATGAAGCGGGCGACCGAGCCCGAGCAGTTCACCGTGGTCAGAATGCCCACGTAATTGCGGGTGCCGACGCGGCCATCCTCCCGGTGATAGCCCTGAAAGGTGCGTTCTTCGTTGATCAGCGGCAAGGGGCGCGCCTCGCTCGCATGGCCGTAATCCTGCTGATGGGCCCCCATGCCAAGGTTCTGCACATGGACATGTTCGCCCGGCGCAATATCCGCCTTGGCCTGGCCGATGATCTGGCCGTAGCGATAGACATTCTCGCCTGCCGCAATCGCGCGAGACGCGATCTTGTGGCCGCGCATGACGCTGCCGGTGAGCGGCACATCCAGCCCATCGGGTGTGGCGCCCGCCGCCAGATCGGCCAGCGCGATCACCACATTGTCGGCCGCGCTGAGACGCAGGATCTCGCTGGCTTGGTCACTCTGGCCCATATCTCCCCCCGTAGCTGTCGAATGGCTCCGATGGGCAATTGCTAGCTTGACTGGAATTTTCTGTCAACTAACATGTTAGTCGACCAAAGAGGCGAGAGAAATGCCACAAGACGTGGATGCCAGCAAACTTTCCAAGGTGAAGGACCTGCCGGGCCTGTTGAACGAGCGTGTCTATCTCGCCCTGCGGCGGGCGATTCTCTCGATGGATTTTGCGCCGGGCGAGGTGATCCGCACCGGTCCGATTTGCGAGGCCCTGGGGATTTCGCGTGCGCCCCTGTCGGATGCGTTGCGCAAGCTGGCCGATGAGGGGCTGCTGGATGTGGTGCCGCAATCGGGCACCAAGGTTTCGAAACTGTCGATGCGCGAGATCCGCGAGGCCTCGTTCATGCGCGAGGCGCTGGAAACCGCCGGCGCGGGGCGGGCGGCCGAGCGGCGCGGCGACGAACAGCTGGCGCGGCTGACGCGCAACATGCAGATGCAGGAGCTTCTGGTCGCCGACGAGGCCATCGACGATTTTTATCGGTATGATGAGGAATTTCACGGGCTGATCCTGGATTGTACCGGGATTTCGACCCTGAAACCGACCATCGAGACGATTTCGCTGCCGGTACAGCGGGCGCGCTTGCTGCTTTTGCCCGCCCCGGGCCGGTCGGCCGAGACCTATGAGGAACACAAGCGGATTCACGGCGCCATTGCCGCCGGAGATGCCGCCGCCGCGGAAACCGCCATGGGCCATCACCTGCGGCAATTGATCCGGCGGATCGAGCCATTGGAGGAGGAGCGTCCGGATCTGTTCACCACGTGAGCAGCGGGCACTGGGGGGAAACATGCGCATCGACTCACATCAACATTTCTGGCGACCTGAGCGCGGGGATTACGGCTGGCTGACCCCGGAGCTGACCGGGCTTTACCGCGATTTCCTGCCCAAGGATCTGGCGCCTGCCCTGGCGCGGCACGGGATCGAGGGCACGGTGCTGGTGCAGGCCGCGCCAAGCGTGGCGGAGACCGATTTCATGCTGGCGCTGGCGGACGATGCGCCCTTCGTGAAAGGCGTGGTCGGCTGGGTCGATTTCGAAAGCCCCGGCGCGCCCGATGACATGGCACGGCTCGGGGCCCATTCGCTGCTGAAAGGGTTGCGGCCGATGATCCAGGACATCGCGGATGTGGACTGGATGCTGCGCCCGGATCTGGGGGCGGCGTTCGAAGCGCTGCAAGAGCATGATCTGACCTTTGATGCGCTGACCCTGCCGCCGCATCTGGCAAACCTGCGGGTCCTGCTGGCCCGATATCCGGAGATGCGGGTGGTGATCGACCACGGCTCCAAGCCTTTGATCCGGGACGGTATTTTCGAGGATTGGGCAAGCAACATGGCGGCTCTTGCCGCCGAGACCGGGGCCTGGTGCAAGCTTTCCGGGCTGGTCACCGAGGCTGCAGGCGATTGGCGCATCGATGATCTGAAACCCTATACCGACCACCTGCTGAAACATTTCGGCCCCGATCGGCTGATCTGGGGCAGCGACTGGCCGGTCTGCACGCTCGCCAGCAGCTACGACCGCTGGGTCGAGACCACCGACATCCTTTTGCAAGACCTCAACGCGACCGACCGCGCCGCCATTCTGGGCGGCAATGCGGTCCAAGCCTACAACCTGGTGACCACGACATGACACTTCCTTTCAACCTTCCCGAAACCGGCACCTGGCTGGGCCGGGTCCATCTGCCCGGCACCGGCCCGGCGGTGGTGACGATCCGCAATGGCAACCTGATCGACATCACCTCGAAGACCGCGCCCACTGTGCGCGACGTTCTCGAGCGCGACGATGCGGCCGGCTATGTGCAGAATGCGCCGGGGCTGACGCTGGGGCCTGCGGATGGTGATCACGACTGGCTGGCGCCTTGCGATTTTCAGGCGATCAAGGCCTCCGGCGTGACCTTTGCCGGCTCCATGGTGGAGCGGGTGATCGAGGAACAGGCGGCGGGCGATCCGGACAAGGCCGCCGCGATCCGGGAACGCATCGGTGCGCGGATCGGCGACAGTCTTACGAATATCACCCCCGGATCGGAGCAGGCCGCCGCGGTGAAGGCGGCGCTGATCGAGGAAGGGCTGTGGAGCCAATATCTGGAGGTGGGCATCGGCCCTGACGCGGAAGTGTTTTCCAAGGCGCAGGTGCTGTCGGCGGTGGGATATGGCGCCGAAGTGGGGCTGCATCCGATGTCGCGCTGGAACAATCCCGAGCCCGAGGTGGTGCTGGCGATCAATTCCAAGGGCGCCATTCAGGGCGCCTGCCTGGGCAATGACGTGAACCTGCGCGATGTGGAGGGGCGGTCGGCGCTGCTGTTGTCGAAGGCCAAGGACAACAATGCCTCCTGCGCCATCGGCCCGATGTTCCGTCTGTTCGATGGCGGCTACACGATGGATGACATGCGCGGCGAGGAACTGACCCTGACGGTCACCGGCGAGGACGGGTTCACTCTGGAGGGTCATTCCTCGATGAAGGAGATCAGCCGCGACCCGGCGGATATCGTGACCCAGACCATCGGGCGGCACCATCAATATCCCGATGGTTTCATGCTGTTCCTTGGGACGCTCTTCGCCCCGACCCAGGATCGTGATACGCCGGGCGGTGGCTTTACCCACAAGCTGGGCGATGAGGTGACCATCGCCTCGGCCAATCTCGGCCAGTTGAAGAACATTGTCAGACTTTCAACCGAATGCCCCGAATGGACCTTCGGTGCCGCCGCCTTGATGCGCAACCTGGCCGCCCGCGGCCTTCTTTGAACAGGACCAGACATGCTTACCGGAAAACATCTGATCAGCGGCGAATGGAGCGGCAGCGGTGCCACTTTCGCCTCCACCCCGTCGAGCGGCCCTTCGCACGACTTTTTCAAGGGCACGACCTCTGACGTGGACCGTGCCGTCGAAGGGGCGGAAGCCGCCTTTGCCAGTTTCGGCTGGTCGAGCCGCGAAAGCCGCGCCGCCTTTCTGCGCAAGATCGCCGATGAGATCGACGCGCGCGGCGATGCGATCACCGAGATCGGCATGCAGGAGACCGGCCTGCCCGAGGCACGGCTGATCGGCGAACGGGGCCGCACCACCGGCCAGCTGAAACTCTTTGCCGATGTGATCGAGGCCGGTGATTATCTCGACCGTCGCCATGATGAGGCGCTGCCGGACCGCGCCCCCCTGCCCCGGCCGGATCTCAAGATGATCCAGCGTCCGATCGGCCCGGTTGCGGTCTTTGGCGCCTCGAACTTCCCGCTCGCCTTTTCGACCGCGGGCGGTGACACCGCCGCAGCCCTCGCTGCCGGCTGCCCGGTGGTGGTCAAGGGCCATCCGGCCCATCCCGGCACCGGCGAGATCGTGGCGCAGGCGATTGATGCGGCGATCAAGGCCTGTGATCTGCACGGGGGCGTCTTTTCCTTTGTGCAGGATGGCGGGCTGGAGATGGGGGCCCATCTGGTGCAGCATCCGCTGATCAAGGCGGTGGGCTTTACCGGTTCCCTGCGCGGCGGTCGTGCGCTGTTTGATCTTTGCGCCGCCCGCCCCGAGCCGATCCCGTTCTTTGGCGAGCTCGGTTCGATCAACCCGATGTTCCTGCTGCCGGAGGCGGTGGCCAGCCGCGCAGGCGAAATCGGCGCGGGCTGGGCCGGGTCGCTGACCATGGGCGCGGGGCAGTTCTGCACCAACCCCGGCATCGCGCTGGTGATCGAAGGCGCGGGCGCCGAGGCGTTTCAGACGGCGGCCGAAGCGGCGCTGGCCGAGGTCGCGGAACAGACCATGCTGACCGACGGCATCGCCGAGGCCTATCGCGGCGGCTCGGCGCGGGTGGCCGAAGGTCAGGGTGTGACCCAGCTTCTGGGCAGCCCCTGCGACAGCCGGGCGGCAGCGCCTTACCTCTTTGCGGTCTCGGGCGACGACTGGCAGGCCGATCACGCCCTGCATGACGAGGTCTTTGGCCCGCTGGGCATTGTCGTGCAGGTGCGTGACATGGGGCAGATGGAAGAGATCGCGCGCGGTCTGGACGGCCAGCTGACCTGCACGCTGCATATGGATGCGGGCGACCGGGCGGCCGCACAGGCGCTGCTGCCGCTCCTTGAGCGGAAGGCGGGGCGCATTCTGGCCAATGGCTTCCCCACAGGCGTGGAAGTGGCCGATGCGATGGTCCATGGCGGGCCCTACCCCGCGTCGACCAATTTCGGCGCCACCTCCGTGGGCACCCTGTCGATCCGCCGCTTCCTGCGTCCGGTTTGCTATCAGAACCTGGATGCGGATCTGTTGCCGGAAACGATCTGACACGCGGCGCCTCCCCCGGTGCGTTCGGGGGAGGCGCAGAAGGGCTTGGCCTTTCTCCCCGAGCATGGTCCAAAGCGGCAAGGGGGTCAGGACATGCCGGACAATTTTGCAATCACTGCCGTGGACTACTGGGAAGACCTGGGGCTTTTTGCGGCCTTTGCCCTGTCGCTTTTCGTGCTGATGGGCCTTGGCCTGCGGCTGCGCGAGACGCGCACCCCCCGGATGCATCTGTGGGCGATGGTCGGGTTTTTCGGGATCAATGCGCTCGACGTTCTCGAATCGCTGGTCTTTGGCGCGCCGTTTTCGGCCCCGATGGCGTTCTATCGCTGGCAGGATCTGCTGATCCCCGGCTTCATGGTGACGCTCTATTTTTTCGTCCGCGGCCTGACCGCCTCCGACCCCCGGCTAACCCGCCGCGATCTGGTGCATCTGGCACCCTTTGGCGCGGCTCTTCTCTGCCTTGCGCCGACCCTTATCGTGCCCGGCACCCTGCGCGAGGCGCCCAATATCGCGGGGCTGTCGCCCTGGCATCTGCGGCTTGTGGAAACCGGGGAGACCGCCTTCTGGGTGCTGTGGATCATCGTGCTGGCCGTTTATGGCACGCTTTGCGTGCGGCAGTTGATGGCGCACAAGCGGAACATTCGCGATGTGTTTTCCGATCTTGAAGGCAAGACGCTGGCCTGGCTCGACATGCTGGTGGGCGTGATCTTTTTCCTCGCCGGGGTGGTGATCCTCGACGAGGTGCTGATCCTGATGGATTATCCGGAAATCCGGAACGGCTTTGTCTCGATGGTGTTCGATCTGCTGCTGGCGGGCAGTTTCGGTGTCTTTGCCCTGCGTGCCACCCCGCCCCTGCCCGGCTGGTCCTCGGACGTGCTGACCCCGGCCGAAGATGCGCCACCGCCCGACGCGCCGGTGGCCGCGCGCTATGCCCGGTCGGGTCTGCAGGCTGCCGATCTGGACCGCTATGCGGCGCGGCTGGAGAAGCGGATGAGCGAGGGGCAGCTTTGGCGCGACCACGGGCTGAACCTGCGCGGGCTGGCCGCCGAGATTTCGATCCCCTCGATTCACCTGTCGGAAGTGCTGAACACCCGGCTGTCGATGTCGTTTTATGATTACGTGAACCAATGGCGGGTGCGCGATGCCTGCGAATTGCTGGCGGGCAGTGATCAGACGATTCTGGAGATCAGCGAGACGGTGGGTTTCAACGCCAAATCCACCTTCAACACCAGCTTCAAGAAGGTGACCGAGCAGACGCCGTCGCAATGGCGGATGAAACACCGGCGAAAATAGCACCAAGCCACGCTATTGATAAAATTCGATATTTTGATCTGAACGTACGCGCCAGCTTGTCCGAACGTCCTTTCCAGCCTGTCCGGTCGCACCCCTGGGGCGCCGTCGCCTAGAGCTGTTCCTGTCAACACCGGCGGTGCCCAAGACGGGCCCGCCCACAGCAACAGACGCTTGAAAGGACATGTTATGAAAAAGCTGATCGTTCTGCCCCTGATCCTCACCATCGCCGCCTGCGCGAACAAGGGCGCCGATTACCAGCCGGTGCTCGATGGGGCGCCCACGGCGGGGTATCAATCGGACCTCGCCGCCTGCCGCAGCCTGGCGCGCAGCCAGAGCAAACTGGACCGCAACACCCGCAATTCGGCCATGGTCGGCGCTGGCACCGGGGCGGTTCTGGGCGAACTGGATGATGATGGTGACGCGGTGGGCGGTGCCATCGTGGGTGCCCTGGCTGGGGGTGCCGCGGGCATGCAGGAGGCCAACAAGAAGCGCGAGGCGATCCTGATTTCCTGCCTGCGCGGGCGCGGCCACAAGGTTGTCGGCTGAAGGATGGGCGACATCCTGACCTGTCGTGCACGGCGTTTCGACGCCCTGCACGACCTTCTGACGGGGACCAGCGGCTCCCGTCAGGAGATCGCGGGGCGGCGCCGGGCGCCGGTCCCATCATCGAAACTTTCGGGGGCGGCGCGCAGATGGCGGTGCTGGCTTTTGTACCCCTGAGAACGCGGAGGCGAGAGAATGCAGACCGTCTTTATTGCCGGGGCGACCGGCTATCTGGGCCGGTATCTTTGCGCCGAATTTGGCCGTCGCGGCTGGCATGTGCGCGCGCTGGTGCGCGAGGCGCGCCGCGCCCGGGATGTTCCGGCCCATGATCTGATCGAAGCGCAGGCCACTGCACCCGCCACCTTGCGCGGGTTGATGGAGGGCGCGGACCTGGTGGTCTCGGCCCTCGGCATCACCCGGCAGGCCGATGGGCTGGGATATTGGGATGTGGATTATCAGGCCAATGTGAACCTCTTGGAGGAGGCGCAACGGGCGGGTGTTCCGCGCTTTGCCTATGTGCATGTGCTGAATGCGGACCGCATGGCGCGAGTGCCGCTGGTGGCGGCCAAGGCCGCCTTCGTACGCAAGCTGCAACTGGCGCCTTTGGCCTCTACGGTTATCGCGCCGTCGGGATACTTCTCCGACATGGGCGATTTTCTGGACATGGCGCGGAAGGGCCGGGTCTGGCTGTTTGGCGCGGGCAACCGGCGGATCAACCCGATCCACGGCGCCGATCTGGCGGCCGCAGGTTACGAGGCGATCGCGCGCGGTGAGGCCTGGGGCGACATTGGCGGGCCGGAGATTTTCACCCATCGGGAATTGGCAGAGCTGGCATTTCGGGGGCTGGGGCAGACGCCCCGGATGACCCATCTGCCGGATGTGCTGCGACGGGGAGCGCTCGGCTTGCTGCCCCATCTGGCGCCGCGCCGGATCGCGGGGCCTGCGCAGTTCTTCCTTTCGGCGCTCGGCGAGGACATGATAGGCGCGCCCCATGGGGTGCGGAGGCTGGAGCGCCATTTTGAAGAATTGATTCAGGAGGAACGGGGATGAAATTCGAGCGATTGGGCGGCGTCGCGGCCTTGCTGGCGGCGGGCACCTATATGGTGGGATTTGCCCTGTTGGTGACGGTGCTGGCGCCCTTGGGATTTGGATCAAATGACATCGATGCGGCGGCGGTGGTGGGTTTTGCCTCCCAACGCGCAGGCCTGCTGATCGTCTGGAACACGATCATCTATATCGTGAACGGTTTCGCACTGGTGGTTCTCGCACTGGCCCTGGCGCCCGGCCTGGCGCCGGGCTGGTCCGAGGTGGCGCGGGCGCTGGGGCTGATCTGGGCGACCCTGGTGCTGGGCGCGGGCATGACCGCCAATGTGGCGGTGGAGCGCGCAGCACATCTCTATGCGAGCGACCCGGAGGGGGCGGTGCGGCTATGGCAGATGCTGCACGCGGTCGAACTGGGGCTGGGCGGCGGCAATGAGATTGTCGGCGGGGCCTGGATTCTGCTGGTGAGTGTCGGCGCGTTTGTGGCGCAAAGCCTGGGGCGGGTCAGTGTCGCTTTGGGGCTGGTGACCGGGGCGGCGGGCGTGGCGACACTTGTGCCGTCCCTGGGCGACACGGCGGGCGCGCTGTTCGGGCTGGGCGCGATTGCCTGGTTCATCGCCGTGGGCGTCGCATTGGTGCGGCGATGATCCTCAGATCACCGCCTTTTCGATCAGGGGACGTCCTTCGGGAATGCGGTCGTAGCGGAAGGGCGTGAGGTCGAAGGTGCGGTATGCGCCATAGGTCAGCCATTCGGACACGCCGCGCCCCATGGCGGGGGATTGCTGCAACCCGTGGCCGGAAAAGCCGTTCTGGAAGATGAAGTTCTCCACCTCCGGATGAGGCCCGATGATCGCGTTGTGGTCGAAGGTGTTGTAGGCGTAGTGCCCCGCCCATTCGGTGACCACCTTGATCGCCTCGAATTGCGGGATGCGAGTGGCGATGATCGGCCAGACGTGGTTTTGCCAGCGGTCGAAATCCATCGCGAAATCGTCGAACTCGACAGCGGGGTCCGGATCGGCGGGGCACCCGGCGAGATAGGTCTGGGGGCCGTCCTGACGGAAGTGGACGCCTGACGGGTCGATGGTCAACGGTAACTCCTGGTCGAGCGGTTTCTCGGCGCTGAAAATCCAGGTGAAGCGTTTGCGCGGCTCGACCGGCAGGGTGAGGCCCGCCATGCGCGCGGTGCGGTCGGCGCGGGGGCCCGAGGCGTTGACCACCTGTCCGCAGGCGATGGTCTCGCCCGAGGCAAGCGTGACGCTTTCGACGCGGGTGCCAGCGGCGTTCTTCGTCATCGCGGTGACCTCGTTGGCGATGTATTCGACGCCGCGTTCGCGGGCCGAGCGGCGCCACCAATCAAAGACCGTACCGCCGTCCCAGTAACCTTCGTCCTTGCGGTTGATCGAGCCGAGGAGGATGTCGTCGACTTCATAGAACGGGTAGCGGGATTTGATTTCGGCGGCGGTGAGCAGTTCGGTTTCGGCCCCTTCCGCGTGTTGGACTTTCTGGTTTTCGCGCAATGTCGCGGCGAATTTTTCGCTGTCGGCGAGGTAGAGATAGCCGTAGCTCTGTATTTCCAGATCGGGCACGCGGTCGTCGCCGATGTTGTCGCGCAGGTTCTTGATGAAACTGGCGGCGAACTGGCTGATGCGCACGTTCAGCGGGTCGGAAAATTGCTGGCGGATGCAGGAATTGGTGTGGGCGGTGGAGCATTTTTCGTAAGACGGATCCCGCTCGACCACCAGAACGCGCCCGTTGAAGTCGGGATTCTGCGTGAGAAACCAGGTGGTTGACGACCCCATGATCGCGCCGCCGACGATCACCACGTCGTAAGCATCGTGCTGTGGTGCCTGTGCCGCCATCAGACCTCTTCCCCTTTTGCGACCGCGTTCCGGACGGCGGCGATGTCATCGGCGCTGAGGCCGTAGATGTCGCGCGCCACCTCTTCCGAGATATAACCGCGTGCCAGATCACGGCGCACGAATGCGGCGTCGCGGTCTTCCGGTTGACCGTAGCCGGCCCCACCGGGGAAAGCCATTTTCACGCGCCCGCCATGGGGGACGAATTGCTTGCCCTTGACGCGCATGGGGCTGTCATCTTCGCGGGCGATTGTGGTTGGTGCGCCGTCGCCACCGCCGCGACGGCCGCGCGCCGGGTGGTCGCCCCGGTCGAACATGGCCTGCAGGTCAAACTCGTAGCCCTCCATCGCGCCCACTTCCATGTACTGGCCAAGGCCGCCGCGTTGCGCCCCTGCCCCGCCCGAGTCGGGTCGGAGTTCCTTGCGCCAGATGATGACGGGGCCGGCATGTTCGGTGGCCTCGATCGGCATGGTCATCACGCCCGAGGGGAAAGCGGTGGCGTTGAGCCCGTCGTGCTCGGGGCGCGCGCCGGAGCCGCCGGAGTTGAAGGTGAGCACTTCGGCCCGCCGCGCATCCGCGGGCGCGGGGGCATCGGTGCGGGGGCGCAGCGAAAGCTGGAAGTTGCAGAGGCAGCCCGCCCCTTCGGCGGGCACAAGGCCGGGGACGATCTTGTCGAAAGCGTCAAACACCGCATCGGGGACGAAATGGCCGACGATGTGGCGCAGGGCGACGGGGGCCGGATGGGGGGCGTTGACGATGGTGTTTTCCGGTGCCGTGACCTCGAAGGGCGCGAGCGAGGCGGCGTTGTTGGGAATCTCGGGCGCGATGGCGATTTTCAGCGCGTAGCAGGCATAGGCCTTTGTGTAGACGAGCGGGCAGTTGATGCCCTTCTTGTCGATGCCCGAAGTGCCGGTAAAATCGGTAAGGATGCGGTCCTCTTCGACTTTCACGTTCACTTTCAAAGTGATGGGCATGTCGAACCCGTCAACGGTCATCTCTCCGCTGGCCTCTTTGCGGGGCAGCGCGTTGATCCGTTCAAGCGTGGCGCGGCGGGAATTGTCGAGAATGAACGCGGCGATCCCGTCGAGGTTTTCGAGCTGAAATTCCTCCATCATGTCGATCAAACGGCGGTGGCCGATTTCATTGCAGGTGGCCAGCGCATGGATGTCGCCGACCAGTTGATCAGGCTCACGCACATTGCCGCGAATGATGCGGATCAGGGTTTCATCGACCTCGCCCCGGGCGGCGAATTTCATGATCGGGATATAGAGCCCTTCCTCATAGACCGACTGGCCATCGGCGCCGAAACCGCGCCCGCCGATGTCGACCACATGAGCGGTGCCGGCGAAGAACCCGACGAGTTGGCCACCTTTGAAAGACGGCGTGACCATGGTGATGTCATGGAGGTGGCCGGTGCCTTCCCAGGGGTCATTGGTGATATAGACATCACCCTCGAACATGTTCTGCCGCCCGATCCGGCGGATGAAATGGGCCACCGCATCGGCCATGGCGTTGACATGGCCGGGCGTGCCGGTGACGGCCTGGGCGAGCATGCGACCTTGCGGGTCATAGACCCCGGCCGAGAGGTCGCCCGCCTCGCGCACTGACGTGGAAAAGGCCGTGCGCACAAGGGCCTGCGCCTGCTCTTCGACCACGGAAATCAGGCGGTTCCACATGACCTGATAGGCAACATTGCTGGTCTGGGTCATGGGTCAGCCCTCCTTCACGATGTCGATGCAGCCGTCCGGCTGGCAGGTGGCGCGGCGGCCGGGCGGCAGGATGATCGAGGTTTCGGCTTCGACGATCACGGCGGGACCGCGCACGGTTTGACCGGGTGTCATCGCCTCACGATTGACAATGGCTGCGTCGTGGTTTTGCGCGGTGGCAGGATCAAAGAGCGGGCGGGTGGTTGTGGCGTCTGCCGCGCCCGCGTCAGTGGCGGGGGTCACGGGGGCAACAATCTCTTGTGGGGTGGTTGCGTTGACCGACCAGACGGTGATTTCCACATCCATGCCGGTGACCACGCGACCGAAGAGCTTTTCATATTCCGCCTCGAACCGCGCGAGGAAGGTGGCGGCATCCGGCGACATGGCCTGGGTTTCGGTCAGCGGGATTGGAATTTCCCAGCCCTGTCCCGCATAGCGCATGTAGACTTTGAATTCCGACAGGATCTTCGCCGTTTCATCGCAGGTGCGCACGAAGTTGGTGGCTTCCCGTTGCAACTCTTGCAGGAGGGTGGCGATCGCGGCGGCGTCGAAATCCGACAGTTTCATATAGACCGAGCGGTTGGCCTCGAAGCTGAAGGGCGCGCGCAGGAAACCGATGGCGGAGCCGACGCCGGCGCCGGGGGGCACGATCAGGCGGTCGGTGCCGAGTTTTTCGCAGAGCCGCCCGGCATGGAGGGGGGCAGCGCCGCCGAAGGCGATCATGGTGTATTCGCTGAGGTCTTCGCCGTTTTCCACCGCATGGACGCGGGCGGCGTTGGCCATGTTTTCATCGACCACCTCGGCAAGGCCGAAGGCGGCTTCTTCGGCGTCCATGGCGAGGGTGGTGCCGAGATGTTCGGTGAGGGCTGTTTTGGCGCCTTCGGGATGCAAGGGGATTGATCCGCCTGCGAAATTTTCAGGATCGAGCTTGCCGAGGATGAGATCGGCATCGGTGACGGCGGGCCGTGTGCCACCGCGTCCGTAGCAGGCGGGGCCGGGTTCGGAGCCCGCACTTTCGGGGCCGACACGGATCTGGCGGAGCGCATCCACATGGGCGAGGCTTCCGCCGCCTGCACCGATTTCCACCATGTCGATCACCGGGATCGAAATCGGCATGCCGGAGCCCTTCTTGAAGCGATAGGTGCGGGCAACCTCGAAGACGCGGGAGGTTTTCGGCGTCTGGTTCTTGATCAGGCAGATCTTGGCGGTGGTGCCACCCATGTCGAAGCTGAGCACCTTTTCGAGACCATAACGCGCAGCAATATGGGCGGCGAAGACCGCGCCGCCGGCGGGGCCGGATTCCACGAGGCGGACGGGGAAATCGGCGGCGTTCTGCAGCGAGATGATGCCGCCGCCGGAGTGCATCAGGAAGATGCGGCAGGTGACATCTTCGGCTTTCAGGCGGTCTTCAAGCCGGTTCAGGTAGGAGGCCATCAAGGGCTTGATATAGGCGTTGGCCACGACGGTGTTGAACCGTTCGTATTCGCGCATCTGGGGCGAGACCTCGGCGGAGATCGAGACGCTGAGATCGGGGAGTCGCTCGGCCAGAACCTCGCGCACCATCTCTTCATGGGCCGGGTTAAGATAGGAATGGATGAGGCCGACGGCGACCGAGGTGTAGCCGCCTTCCGCGATTTTTTCGGCGAGCGTTTCGACCTTGGCACGGTCGAGGGGGATCATCACCTCGCCTTTTGCATTCACCCGTTCGGCGACGGTGAAGCGGCATTGGCGGGGCAGAAGCGGCTCGGGCAGGTTGAGGTTCAGGTCGTATTGTTCGAAGCGCGACTCGGTGCGCATTTCGATCACATCACGGAAGCCTTCGGTGGTGATCAGCGCGGTTTTGGCGCCGCGGCGTTCGATCAGCGCATTGGTGGCGAGCGTGGTGCCGTGAATGATCTGGCCGATCTCGCCGGGGGTGATTTCGGCCTTGGCGCAGACCTGTTTCATCCCATCGATGATCGCGTTTTCGGGGGCGGCGTAGGTGGTGAGCACCTTGGTGGAATGGCGCGCATCGCCCACCTCCAGCACCACGTCGGTGAAGGTTCCGCCGATATCCACGCCGAGGCGCACCGATGCTGCCATGTCAGTCTTCCTTTCGCTCTGCGCGCGCCATGTGACAGCGGCGGGGGGCACAAATCAAATCCATTGTTTTGCGCCCCTTGATCAATTTTTGTGATTCATTTCGGCAACCTCTTCCGCAAGCCTTGCTGCCCTATCGAGAAAGCCCGGAGCGCGGTCCCGATCATAGCGGGCGGCGAGTTCGAGCGCTTCGGGATGCCAGGTGCAGGGCAGTTCGATCAGCTGGCCTGTGGCAAGCTCTTCGCGCAGGACATGGCAGGGCAGCAGGGCGATTCCCATGTCATCGAGCGCCATGGATTTGCAGGCCACAAGCGACGAGATGGTACTGATCGCGGCCCGGGAGAGGTTCTGTTTGCGGGCCTCCTCGATCAGGGCGAGAGTGGCGGCGGAGGTGCGGGCGTGGGTCAGGATCGGGTGATCGAAGAGATCCGCAAGGCTCATGCGGCCTGCAAGCGCGCGGAGCCGTGCGGGGCATGCGGCCCAGATATAGGGAAAGCGGCCGAGAGCGAGATGGCCAGAAATTTCTTCTTTAAATGGTCCGGTTTGCAGGGCGAGATCCAGTTGGCGATCGGTCAGGCGACGAGTAATTTCGCGGGAAAGATCGACCTCCAACTCGACGCTGACCGAGGGGTATCGGGCGTTGAAGGCGCGCAGAAAATCGTGAAGCCAGGTCGAGGCGACCAGTTCGGTCACGCCAAGGCGGAGCCGTTCCGCAATCAGGTCGCGACGGTCGGCCACTTCGAGAAACTGTTCGGCGGCCCGCAGGGTGGCACGCGCCATGGGCAAGAGCCGAACGCCAGCCTCACTGAGCCGGACCGCGCCCGCGTCGCGCTGCATCAGGGAACAGTCGAGCGTGTCCTCCAATGCTGCGATCCGAGCCGAGACATTGGGCTGTGTGGTGCCCAGCGCCTGGGCAGCAGCACGAAAGCTGCCGAGATCGACGACAAATGTGAAGGCTTCAAGTTGCTTCAGGGTAAAACGACTTTTGATCATATCGGAAATACTAGATCAAGATTTGTGATCACGCCAGTCACACCCCCAGCCCGGCGGTCAGCCCGCCATCAACCAGATAATCCCCACCGGTGCAGAAGCCGGCGGCGTCGCTGCAGAGGAACGCGATCAGGGCCGAGGTTTCCTCGATTGTGCCCACACGCCCTATCGGATGGGCGGTGCCGAAACCGGCGATGGTCGCCTCCAGATCGCCGTCGGACCCGGCGGCTTCGCGGGCGGCGAATTCCAGAAGCGGCGTGCGGACGGAGCCCGGGGAGATCGAATTGACCCGGATGCCGTCGCGGGCCGCATCCACCGCCTGGGCGCGGGTCAGGGCGTGGATGCCGCCCTTGGTGGTGGCATAGGCCAGCACCTTGTTCTGGTTCGCATGGCCCTGAACCGAGGCGACATGGATGATCGACCCGCCGCCGCGCGCTTTCAGGTAGGGATAGGCGAAATGGGAGGTCAGGTAGCAGGAGGTCAGGTTGATGGCGATCACCCGCGCCCAGTGATCCGGCGTGGTGGTTTCGGTCGTGCCATAGGTCTGGACGGCGGCGGCATTGACGAGAATGTCGATGCCATGGGCACCGCCGGCCTGGGTCACCCAGGTTTCCACCTCGCCTGCATCCGCGACATCGACCCGGCTGACCGTGAGGTCGAGCCCCTGCCCCGCCTCGGCGGCTTTTGCGTTCAGCTCCGCGTCGATGCCGCAGAGATGGACCTGCGCGCCCAGACGTGCGAAATGCAGGGCAGCGCCCAGACCGATACCGCTGGAGCCGGTGACGAGCGCCACCTTACCCTTGAAATCACTCATGAATTTCCTCCTCAAGATCCGTGGCGCGGGGTGGGTCACAACCGGCCGCCGCGCAATTCATCGCCGCCGCGCGGGTCGCAAAGCGCAGCAGGCCCTCCAGTTCCGGCCGGGTCAGCCCCGCGAGGCCGCCCGCCGTCAGCGCTCCCCTGCGGGACAGGCCCGCGAGCATGGCGGCATGAAACACATCGCCCGCGCCGATGGTATCGACCACATCCACGGATTGCGCCGGACTGTCGAGACGCCCGCCAGTCCAATAGGCCGTGGCGCCGACGGCTCCGCGTGAGATCAGGACCAGCGCGGGCGTGCCCGTCAGCAGGGTTTCGGCCACGATGGCTTCGTCCTTATCGGGATGGAGATAGTCGAAATCTTCTTCCGAGAGGCGGATCAGATGGCTGACGGCGGCGATCCGGGCGATCCGGGCGCGGTAGCTGTCCCGGTCGGCGATCAGCGAGGGGCGGCAATTGGGATCGAGCGAGATCACCATATGGGGCGAAAGCGCCTCGGCAAGTGCGGCATAGGCGTCGCCGGAGGGGGCGGCGATCAGGGTGACGGAGCCGAGGTGCAGGGCTGCGGCCTGCGGCAGAGCGGTGGCCCCCGGCCAGTGGCGCCCGGCGGAGGTCCTGTCGTAGAAGGCGTATCTGGCCTCGCCATTGTCGAGGCGGACGAAGGCGAGCGTGCTGTCGTCATCGCTGCGGATCACATGGTCGGTGCCGATGCCTTCGCGCAGCATATGGGCGGCGAGCATGTCGCCGAAGAGATCATTGGAGAGCGCGCCGACGAAGGACACCGCCTCGCCCAGACGTGCGAGCGCTGTGGCCGCGTTCAACACCGCGCCGCCGACGCGTGGCTGAAAGGCCAGCCCGCCATCGGGGGCCGCGACCGGCACGAAATCGATCAGCGCATCACCGCCACACAGGATCATCATCCCTCCTCCCGCACCCATCTTGGCAGCGGTTGACCAAAGGTCAATCAGCCTCTTGCCCCGGGCGGGAGGGCGCGTTTTAGTGGCAGGCAGGTGAGAGGAGGCGCCGAGATGCCAAAGTCTATCCCGGTCGATCCGACGACCACCCGCCAACCGGGGCGCCTGCGCGGCGTCGACATTCCGCTTCATGCCTATGATGTGCCGCTGGCTTCGGAACTGGCCGCGCGCGGGGCAACTGCACTGATCGAAGCCTATCGCCACATGCTGATCCTGCGCGCCTTTGAAAGCGGCATTGCCAGTCTGAAAACCCGGGGCAGCTATGGCGATCTGACCTATGCCTACAAGGGGCCTGCGCATCTTTCCATCGGCCAGGAGGCGGCGGCGGTGGGGGCGGCCATGGCCCTGCACCCCTCCGACCATATCTATGGATCGCACCGGTCGCACAGCGAATTTCTGGCCAAGGGGCTGGCCGCCATCGGTGCCACCGGGGACAATGGGCTGATCTCAATCATGGAAGGGCATGGCGCGCTACTGCGGGCGGTCGAGGCCCATCTGCCGGGGGATGATCTGCGGGCACGAGCGGAGAATTTTCTGGCTCTGGGCTTTCTGGCCGAGATCTTCATGCGCACCACCGGGTTCAACGGCGGCATGGGCGGATCGATGCATGCGTTCTTTCCGCCTTTTGGCGCCTATCCCAACAATGCGATTGTCGGCGCATCGGCGGGGATTGCCACGGGGGCCGCGCTTTGGATGAAGCGGGAGGCGCGCGAGGCGATTGCGGTGTCGATGGTGGGCGACGGGGCGACCGGCTGCGGACCGGTCTGGGAGGCGATGAATTTTGCCGGTCAGGGTCAGTTCCGCAGCCTTTGGGACGCCAAGGGCGGGCTGCCGGTTCTGTTCTTTTTCACCAACAATTTCTATGCGATGGGCGGCCAGACCTCGGGCGAGACCATGGCCTGGGACCGGCTGGCGCGGATCGGGGCCGGGCTGAATGCCGAGGCGTTTCACGCCGAAACCGTGGATGGCACCAATCCCCTGGCGGTCGCGGGTGCGGTGACCCGGCAGCGGGCGCATCTGCTGGCCGGGCGCGGGCCTGCGCTTCTCGATGTGGAGTGCTATCGCAGCACCGGCCATTCGACCACCGATGTGAATGCCTACCGCGACAAGGCGGAATTGGCGGCCTGGGCGGAGCTTGATCCGCTGGTCACCTTTCCGGCGGCCTTGGTCGAGGCGGGTGTGCTTGCACCCGAAGCGCCGGGCGCGATGAAGGCGGTGGTGGAGGCGCGGATGCAGGCGGTGTTTCGGGCCGCTGCCGACCCCGAGATTTCGCCGCCGGTGGATGTGGCCGGGGATCCGACATTGATCGGGCGCAAGATGTTCAGCCATCGGACGACCCCGCCCGAAGCGCTGGCCCCTGCCCCTCTGGTCGCGCCCGAACGCACACGGCGCCTGCGCCAGATCGGCAAGAAAAGCCGGGCCGGTCGCGACGAAGGCGGTGCGACCCTATCGCCGCTCAAGGCCATCACCCTGCGGGACGGGCTGTTCGAGGCGATGCTGCATCACATGCTCCGCGATCCGCGCCTGATGATCTATGGCGAGGAGTGCCGCGATTGGGGCGGCGCCTTCGGGGTGACCGGCGGACTGGCGGAGCTTTTTCCCCATGACCGGGTGTTCAACGCGCCGATTTCGGAAGCCGCCATCGTGGCCACCGCCATTGGTGCCGCGATCGAGGGCGCGCGTCCGGTGGTCGAGTTGATGTATGCGGATTTCATCGGCCGCGCGGGGGACGAGATCTTCAACCAGATGGCCAAATGGCAGGCGATGTCGGACGGGGCGCTGTCCTTGCCGATGGTGCTGCGCTGTTCGGTCGGATCGAAATACGGCGCCCAGCATTCGCAGGATTGGACCGCGCTGACCGCTCATATGCCCGGTCTGAAAGTGGTCTATCCGGCCACGCCATATGATGCAAAGGGGCTGATGTCGGAGGCGATTACGCTGGATGATCCGGTGGTGTTTTTCGAAAGCCAGCGGCTTTATGACCGGGTGGAGCTCTTTGAGGCGGAGGTGCCAGCGGAGGCTTACCGCATCGAATTTGGCGCGCCTGCGCTCAGGCGGGCGGGGTCGGATGTGACGATCCTGACCATCGGTCCCTCGCTTTATCCCGCACTGGAGGCGGCGGACACTCTGGCGGCGGACGGGGTCGAGGCGGAGGTGATCGATGCGCGCACATTGGTGCCGTTCGATTATGCCCCGGTGATCGCGTCGCTGGAAAAAACCGGGCGCTTGCTGGTGGTGAGCGAAGCCTGCGAACGGGGCAGTTTCGCCATGACCCTGGCCGGCAACCTGACGCGGTTTGCCTTCGGCCATCTGAAGGCGCCGCCCCGGGTGCTGGGCAGTCCGAACTGGATCGTGCCCGGCGCCGATATGGAAGAGAGCTATTTTCCGCAAGTGGGCGACATTCTGGATGCGGTGCGGATCGATCTGATGGGGGCGCCGGATCACAGGCGGGCCGGAGTGCGGAACTGGGATGATCAGGCCCTGGCGCGGGCCGGGCTTTAGGAAGGAGGGCGCGATGGCGCATGTTGAGGTGAAACTGCCCGAACTGGGCAACGAGGTGACCGAGGCGCAGCTTGATCTGTGGCACAAGGCAGTGGGTGATGCGGTTGATGAGGGCGAGGAAATCGCGACGATCACCACGCCCAAGGTCAGCATGGAAATCGAGGCGCCGGCCAGCGGAACCGTAATCGAATTGCGCGTGGAGGAAGACGAGATCGCCCCGGTGGGTGCCGTGCTGGCGGTGATCGAGACATCATGAACGCGCTGTTTCTCCATGGCTTCGGGGCCGACAAGCTGACCTGGCTTGGCGCGATGATGGCGCTGCCGGAGGTGGCGGTGACCTGCCCCGATCTGCGCGGCCATGGGGGACAGGTGGCCGCGCTCGGGGATGGCAGCCTGGCGGATCTGGCCATGGGGGCGCTGCAATCGCTGGAGGAGGACGGGCCGGTCTGGTGCGTCGGCCATTCCCTGGGCGGCGGGGTGGCGCTTTGGCTGGCGGCGCATTTTCCCGAGCGGATCGCCGGGCTGACCCTGCTGGCGCCGCTGGGTCTTGGCCGGGAAATCGACATGGCGCGGCTGGAGGCCTATCCGGAGACGGAAAGCCAAGCCGAGATGCTTGGATTTCTGGAAAGTCTGGTGGTCGATCCCGACCTGATGAAACCGGAGTTCGCCACCTATGCCCTTGGGCAGTTGAATGCGGCAGGCGGGCGCGAGGCGTTGCGCAAGATCCTTGGCCAACTGCCTGGCATGATTGATGAATTGCACGCGCTCTGGCCGAAGGTCGCGGGGCGCGATCTGGAGGTGACCACCTTCTGGGGGGCGGCGGACAGCGTGGCCCGGCCGGATATGGCGCGGATCGAGGCACTGGGCGATCACGTGACGCTGCCCGATGTGGGCCATGTGATGCATGTGGAGGCGGCCGCACAGATCAACGCCCATCTGCGCGAAAAACTTGTGACGGGCTGACCGAGGAGAGAGGCCATGCGCCTGCATTTAAGCGACGCGATGTTCGGAGCGAAGGAGGTGGTGCTGGTCAGCGCGGGCGATTTTGCCGTTCATGCCTTTCGCTATGGCTCCGGCGTCGCGGCCCTGCGGCTGACCAGCCCGCGGGCGGAATTGATCGTGCTGCCGTTCAAGGGGCAGCAGATCTGGCGCGCCGCCTTCGATGGGGTCGATGTCACCATGGGATCGATGTTCGCCGAGCCGGTGGACACCCGGGTGTATCTGGAAACCTACGGGGCTTTTCTGCTTCATTGCGGGCTGACCGCCATGGGCGGGCCCGGGCCCGAGGACACGCATCCGCTTCACGGAGAACTTCCCAATGCGCCGTTTCAGGAGGCCTGGATCGAGCTGCGCGAGGGCGCGCTGGTGCTGGGCGGGGCCTATCGTCATGCGGTGGCCTTCACGGTGAATTACCGCGCCACGTTCGAGATCACGCTGCGGGCCGATGAAAGCGCGATTGGGGTGACGGCCGAGGTCGAGAACCTGCGCGGTGCACCGATGGAATTGATGTATCTGGCCCATGCGAATTTCCGGCCTGTCGACGGGGGCGAGCTGATCTATGGTGCCAGGGTCTCACCCGAAACCGTGCGGGTGCGCCGATCAATCCCCGCCCATATCACGCCACCGCCGGGCTATGCGGAATTCCTCGAAGCCCTGGCCGAAGATCCCGAGCGGCACCATGTGCTGCGCCCCGATCTGGCCTTTGATCCGGAGGTGGTGTTCGAGATCGACATGCGGGCGGATGCCGGTGGCTGGTGCCACGGGATGCAGAAACATCCCGATGGCAGCGCCGATTTCATCTCCTACGATCAAGCCAATCTGCCGCGCGCCACCCGCTGGATCTGCCGCACGGCGGATCAGCAGGGGCTGGGCATCCTCTTTCCCTCGACCGCCGGGGTCGAAGGCTACACGGCAGAAAAGGCAAAGGGGCGGATCATCGAGATTGACCCGCACGGAAGCTGGTCCATTGCGATGAAGATGGGGCGCCTCGATGCTGCGGGAACCCGCATCCTATCTGCGGGGATCGACCAGCTTAACTGAGCGAAGACGCTTGACCCAACGTCCGTTCGACGCTTTCCTACCTTCATAATTTAGGGAGGAATATCATGAAAACCACAGCTTTAGGGCTGGGCTTTGTTACGGCTATGGCAAGCGCCCTGCCCGCGACCGCTCAGGATTACAGCGGTGTCACGGTCGAAATCCTGACCCGCCCCGGCCCGGTGATTGCGCAGCGACTTGTCGAGCGCGGAGAGGAATTCACCGCCATGACCGGGGCTGAAATTCGTGTCAACGAAGTGCCCTTTGCCGAGCTGTTCCAGAAGATCCTGACCGACTGGGCGACCGGGACGAACTCGATTGACGTGGGCGTTTTTGCCTCGGGCTGGGCGACGGAACTGGTCGACGGCGGGCTGGTGGAGCCGCTGGATGATTACATCGCCAATGACGACAAGATCGACGTGGCCGACATCGCGCCCTATTTCCGCGAGTTCAACCAGAAGATCGGCGGTCAGACCTATCTGATCACCGTCGATGGTGACTTCCAGATGATCTATTATCGCAAGGATATTCTGGATGCGGCCGGTCTTGCGCCGCCACGCACCTGGGCGGAATATATCGACGTGGCCAAGGCCGTGCATGGTCAGGACATGAATGGCGACGGCGAAGGCGATTTCGGGTCGTGCATCTTCAAGAAGCGGAATGCGCAGAGCTATTTTGCCATGGGCACCATCGCGTCGAGCCTGGTGCAGACCAAGGGCACCGGCGAAGGCATTTTCTTCAACACCGACGACATGACGCCGAAGGTGAACAACGAAGCCTGGCAGGAAGCGTTCCGCATCTACAAGGCCACCGGTGAGGCCGGTCCGCCTGACGAGCTGAACCACGACATCGGCGACACCCGCGGTCTGGTGCAGGCCGGGCGCTGTGCGCTGACCATCGACTGGGGCGACATCGGGCCGCTTTCGATCGATGAATCGGGGGCCGCGATCAAGGACAAGATGTATGCGGTGATCGCACCGGGATCAACGCGTGCCTTGAATGTCGAGACCGGCAAGCTTGAGGATTGCAACGACAACCTCTGCCCCAACGCCATCGACGGGATCAACTACGCGCCTTACGCGGCTTTCGGCGGCTGGGCCGGGGCGATCAACAAGAACGCCGATGATCAGGTGAAGCAGGCTGCCTATGACTTCCTGTCCTATGTGAACCAGGCGGCCCAGTCGAATGTGGACGTGACCATGGGCTGGACGGGGTACAACCCCTACCGGAACTCGCAGCTCAACGACACAGCGAACTGGGTCAAGGCGGGCTTCTCCGAAGCCGCAGCCGAGAACTATCTTGGTGCGATCAAGGACAGCCTGAACCACCCGAACATGGCATCGGATCTGAAGATCCCCGGTGCTCAGCAATATACCGGTGTGGTGCTGGACCGCGAGCTTGCGCGTTTCCTCGCTGGCGAGATCACCGCCGAACAGGCCACCGCGAATATCGAGGAAGCCTGGGAAGAGATCACCGAGGACTTTGGCCGCGACAGCCAGAAGACCATGTATAATCTCTCGCTCGGCGTCACGAACTGATCGTGAGCACGGCTGACAACACAGGACGGCCCGGGGAGACCCGGGCCGTCGCGTCCGAAGGGGGGCGCGCACGGTTTGCAGACTGGCTGGACCGGCATGCCTCGATGATCTTTATCTGGCCTGCGGTGGTGATGATCCTGATCTTCTCGATCTTTCCGCTGGTCGCTTCTGCCATCATGGCGCTGAGCCGGATCCGGCTGCGCGGGGGCAGTTACAAGGTGCGGTTCGTCTGGTTCCAGAACTTCGAGAAACAGCTTTTCGGCACCGAACAGTTTCATTTCCTCGGCACCTTTGCCGGGATGAGCGCCTTGGGCTGGATCGTGGCCCTCGCTATCACCGGCGGGATCGTCTGGTGGGTGCTGCGCTACGTTCGCTCGTCTTTCACCGTACTGGGTTTCGTCGGGCGGCTTTTCACCTGGGGGCTGTGCCTTGGGGTCGGCTGGCTGCTGGCCGCGACCTTCTTTTCGGGCCATCAGTTCGGCACCCTTGGCACGACGCTGTTCTACGTCTTTGTCGGCTGCGGCGTGCAATTCGTCATCGGCCTGGGCCTTGCGTTCCTCTGCTCGATGCCGATCCGGGGCCGCAGTTTCTTTCGGGTGGTCTTTTTCATCCCGTTGATGATCACCCCCATCGGCGTCGGCTATGCGTTCCGGATGATGGCGGACACGACCAAGGGGCCGTTTGCCCCGGCCTGGCAATGGGTCGGGCTGGGGGATTTCTCATGGGCCGCTGATCCCTGGGCTGCGCGGTTCTTCATCATGATCGGCGACAGCTGGCAGTGGATCCCCTTCATCTTCGTCGTGATGCTGGCCGCCCTTGAGAGCGTGCCGCGCGATTATGTGGAAGCCGCGCAGGTGGATGGCGCGTCAAGCTGGGAAATCTTCAAGGACATCACCTGGCCGCAGGTCGTGCCGGTCGCCGCCACCGTGCTGCTGATCCGGGTGATCGAGGCCTTCAAGATCGTCGATCTGCCCAACATCATGACCGCAGGCGGGCCCGGGATCGCTACGGAATCGATGACGCTGCATGCACTCTTTGCCTGGCGGTCGCTCGATCTGGGGCAGTCTTCGGCGGTGGCCTATCTGCTGCTGTTCGTCACGGTGGTGAGCTGCGTGTCCTTCTTCAACCTCGTCGTTCTGCGGAGGATCCGCGCATGACCCTGATGCAACGGCTGTTCGAGCCTAGGTCGATCCGGACCATGGCGCCGGGGACCAAGGTGCTGGTCTATTCGGTGCTGCTGTTCTGGACCGCCTTCGTGCTGTTCCCGATCTATTGGGTGCTGATCACCTCGTTCAAGACGGCGGTGGATGTGAACGGGGGGCCGGTCTACCTGCCCTTCATCGACTTCCAGCCCAGCCTGCACGCCTGGAAGGAATTGTTCGTCTTTGACTACAAGGACACGCTGAGGGCCTATATGAATTCGCTGATCATCGCGCTGTCGTCCACGGCGGCGAGCGTGCTGATCGGATCGATGGCGGCCTATGCGCTGGCGCGGTTCGAATACCGGCCCAAGTTCGGCGTGGTGCTGATGTTCGTGCTGATGATGATCGCGGTCTTCGTGGCAGTGGGGAAATACGGCGTCGACTGGCGGCTGTCGACCGCCGTGGGCGTCGCAATCTTCTACTTTCTCGCCCGCGCTTTGGGCCGCCATTTCAGTGCGAGTCTCGGCAATGGCGATATCCTCTTTTGGATGATTTCCCAGCGCATTCTGGCCCCCATCGTGGTCGTCGTTCCGATCTACATGATGTTCCAGCAGGTGCGCCTTCTGGACACTCATATCGCGGTGATCCTGACCTATACGGTGATCAACCTGCCGATCGTGATCTGGCTGATGTACGATTTCTTCCGCTCGATCCCCTATGATCTGGAAGAAAGCGCCCAGCTTGACGGGGCGACCCGGCTGGGGGTGTTTTTCGACATCGTGCTGCCGCTGTCGCGCACCGGACTTGCCGCCACCACGCTTCTGGTGATGATCCTGTCGTGGAACGAGTATCTGCTGGCGCTTTTCCTTTCGACCAGCAAGGCGCAGACCATGCCGATCCTTGTCGCCGCGATGAATGCGGGCGAACGGGGGATCCTGTGGTGGTCCATGTCGGTGGTGATCATCGTGATGATCATTCCGGTGATCGTGCTGGCCATCATCCTGCAACGTTACATCTCAAAGGGCCTCCTTCTGGGGGCTGTCAAAGGCTGACTTCATGACCGTAGTTCTTGACAAGATCTCCAAATCCTTCGGCGCGGTGAAAGTGCTCCATGACCTGTCGCTTGACGTGCAGGACGGGGAGTTTCTGGTGCTGCTGGGCGCCTCCGGGTCGGGCAAATCCACCGCGCTTCGGATGATCGCCGGGCTGGAAACCGTGACCGCCGGGTCGATCTCGATCTCCGGGCGCGACGTGACCGAGGAACTGCCGAAGAACCGCGACGTGGCGATGGTGTTCCAGTCCTACGCGCTTTATCCGCACAAGACGGTGGCCGAGAACATCGGCTATCCGCTGAAGATCCGGCGGATGAACCGGACCGACATGGAAGCGCAGGTGCGCGATGTGGCGGCACAGGTGCAGCTCGATGCGCTCCTGGATCGCTATCCGCGCGAATTGTCAGGCGGTCAGCGGCAGCGGGTGGCCTTGGCGCGCGCCATGGTGCGGCGTCCGGCGGTGTTCCTCATGGACGAGCCGCTGTCGAACCTTGATGCCAAGCTGCGCGGTCATATGCGGGCCGAGTTGAAACACATGCAGCACGAGTTGGGCATCACCACGATCTACGTGACCCATGATCAGGTGGAGGCGATGACTCTGGCCCACCGGGTGGCACTGCTGGAGGGTGGCAAGTTGCAGCAACTGGCGACGCCCAAGGTGATCTATGACGATCCGGAAAACCTGTTCACCGCGCAATTCATCGGCTCGCCGCCGATGAACGTGGCCCATGGCACGCTCGATGCGGGGACTTTCGTTGTCGGCGAGGATCGTGTGGCAACGGGCGGCGGCGCTTCGGTCAAGAATGCGGTGATTGGTTTGCGGGCCGAGGATTGCCGGGTGGTAGCGCCCGATCAGGGCGCGATCCGGGCGAAGCTGTTTGCCAACGAGTTGATCGGCGACCACACGCTGGTCACCGCCAAGGTGGGCGAGGACATGCTGTCGATCAAGGCGCCGAAGGATTTCGAAGCCGGGTTCGACGAGGCGATCGGCATCGCTTTCGACCCCGACCGGATCTACATGTTCGACAAGGACACCGGCGCCCGCATCCGTCAGGGTTAGGAGGCGAGTGCCGCCTCCAGCGCGGCACCGAGCTTGTCGGTCAATTCGCCGATCTGCCCATCGTCAATGATGAAGGGCGGTGCGAGGAGGACGTGATCGCCGTGTTTCCCGTCGCGGGTGCCCGCCATCGGATAGCAGATCAGACCGGCCTCGAAGGCGGCCGCCTTGATCTTGCCCGCAAGACCGCGCGCGGGATCGAAGGGGGTCTTGGTTTCGCGGTCTTCGACAATCTCGATGCCGCGAAAAAGCCCCCTGCCCCGTATGTCACCCACATGGGGGTGCTGGCCGAAGGCGGCGCGCAGGGCTGTGTCTAGCGCTTCGCCTTTTGCGGTGACACCGGCCACGATGCCGGAGGTGAGTTTCTGCACCACGGCAAGGCCTGCGGCGGTGGCGACGGGGTGGCCGAGATAGGTGTGGCCATGCTGGAAAAAGCCGCTGCCGCCGTTGATGGTGTCATAGATGTGATCCGTGCAAAGCATCGCACCGATGGGCTGGTAGCCGGCGCCGAGGCCCTTGGCGATGCAGAGAATATCGGGGGCGACCCCATCGCCGTCGCAGGCAAAGAGCTGGCCGGTGCGCCCCATGCCGCACATGACCTCGTCAAGGATCAGCAAGACGCCGTATTTGTCACAGATCTCGCGGATGCGTTTGAAATAGCCCGGGGCGCCGGGCACCGCGCCGAGGGTCGCGCCGACCACCGGTTCGGCCATGAAGGCCATGACATTGTCGGGACCGAGGCGAAGGATTTCATCCTCCAACTCCTGAGCGGCGCGGAGACCGTAGGCCTCCAAGCTCTCGCCGTCTTCGCGGAGCGTGTATTCATAACAGGGCGCGATATGGCTGACCTCGACCAGCAAGGGCGCGAACTGGGCGCGGCGCCAGGCATTACCGCCGGCGGCCAGCGCGCCCAGCGTGTTGCCGTGGTAGCTTTGACGGCGCGCGATCAGGTGGCGGCGTTCGGGTTGGCCGCGTTCGACATGGTATTGGCGGGCGAGTTTGATGGCGGCCTCGGTCGCCTCGGAGCCGCCGGAGACGAAATAGACCCGGTCGAAAGTGCCGGGGGCATGGGCGATCAGGAGATCGGCCAGCGCCTCGGCCGGTTCGGAGGTGAGAAAGCCCGTATGGGCGAAGGCCAGATCGGCCACCTGCTTCTGAACCGCTTCGATGATGTCCGGATCGCCGTGGCCGAGGCAGGAAACGGCAGCACCGCCGGAGCCGTCGAGATAGGCCTTGCCGCTTTCGTCATAGAGGTAGCAGCCTTTGCCTCGCACGGCTGTGGGCGGGGCTTTGTGGCAATGGCGGGGGAAGACGTGGGACATTATCGGGCTCCTGCGGCGAGGGCGTGGGTGAATTGATAGCTGCTGCGGGTCAGGTCGTGGCTTTCGTAGAAGCGGTGGGCGTCCTCGCGGGTGAGGCCGCTGCAGAGGCGGAGGTGATCGCAGGCATTTTCTGTTGCGATGTTCTTGGCTTCTGCGAGAAGCTGACCGCCGATGCTTTGACCGCGCGCAGCGGGTGCGACGACGAGATCATCGACAAAGAGGGTTTTACCCCAGAAGACATCATGGGTGAAGCGGTAGCCGAGACAGCCGAGATCGCTATCGCCGTCGCGGGCGAGAATTGCGCGGTAGCCGCCCGCTACAGCGCGGTCGAAGCGGGCGTTGAAGGTGGCCTCGCCAAGCGTGTTGCGGAGGATGCGGAGCGTGGGTTTGGCGGCGGCCATGTTGCCGGTGAGACGGAGGATCTTGATCATGGGCGTATTCCTTTGCCTGTGGGATCGAAGGCCGGGGCGAATTGCATGTGGCCTGCGAAACGGGTGCCTGCAATGTCGAGTTCGATCACGGCACCGTCAATCGGATTGCGGACATGGGCGAGCGCCAGAGGGCGGTCGATCCGGTATCCGTAGGCAGCGGAGGTGGTCTGACCGATGATCTGGCCACGCGCATAGACCGGTTCGTGGCCGAGCGGTTGGGCGTTCTGGTCGTCGAGCAGGATCGTCACCAGTGTGCGTGCGTGGGTTTCGGCGCGTTTGGCGAGGGCTTCGGCACCGAGGAAGCCGGTCTTTTTCGCCATGCCGATCATGCCGGTTTCGACCGGGCTCAGGTCGCCGTCCAACTCGTGTCCCATTGCGGCGAAACCCTTTTCGATCCGCATGGAGGTCTGGGCATAGAGGCCCGCCGGTTTCGCGCCGGCGGCGGTAAGGGCGTGATAGATCGGGGCGGCGTTTTCCGCCTTGCAGGTGATTTCCCAGCCCGCCTCGCCCACATAGGACATGCGGACGGCGCGGACGTGCTTGCCTGCGATATGAGCGGGACCGACTTTGAAATAGCCGAGGTCATTGAGTTCGGGCGCGCCGGTTTCTGCAATGATCCGTGCGGCATCCGGTCCCATCAGGGCAAGGACCGCGTAGTCTTCGGTGCTGTCGGTGAGGGTCACGTCGAAACCGGTGCTGTGGCGGGTGAGCCAGGCGAGGTCACGTTTGATCGCCGCCGTGCCGGTGAAGAGGCGGTAGTGGTCGGGGGCGATGCGGTGGGCGGTGAGGTCGCTTTCATAGGTGCCGCGTTCATTGAGGAGCGCGGTGTAGATCGCGCTGCCGGGCGTGCGGTCCATGTTGGCGGCGGCCACGTGTTGAAGGAAGGCGCAGGCGCCCGCGCCCTTCACCTCAATCTTGCCGAAGGGGGAGGCGTCAAAGAGGGCGGCGTGCTCATGGGCGGCCATGACTTCCGCGCGCACACTCTCGAACCAGTCGGGGCGGGCGAAAGTCATGGCAGGCTCTGTCGTCTTGCCGAAATAGAGCGGGCGTTCCCAGCCGTAGAACTGGCCCATATGGGCACCGGCGGCGCGGTGTTCGGCATCGAGCGGCAGGGGGCGGAGGTTGCGAGCGGTTTTGAGCTGGCGGCCGGGATAGGCGATTTCGTAATGGGTGCCGAGGATCTCGGGGGCGCGGGCCATCAGGTGGTCGAGGGAGTTGAACTGGGGGGCGAAGCGTTTGGCGTCGGCCTCGGACAGGTCATAGGCGGTGCGGCCATGCACGATGGCATGGGCGAGGTTCATGCCAGCACCGCCGCCCGAGGCGATGCCGACGGAATTCATCCCGCAGCCGAGGAACAGGCCCGGGGTTTCCGCCACTTCGCCCAGCATGAACATGCCGTCGGGGGTGAAGCTTTCGGGGCCGTTGAGGAGCATTTTCACCTCCGCCGTTTCCAGCGCGGGGAGCCGGTGAAGGGCGTTCAGCATCATCGGCTCGAAATGATCCCAGTCTTCGGGCAGGAGGCCGAAGGCGAAACTTTCGTCGAGCAGGCCCGGCGCGATGGGTTTGCCCATCGGTTCGAAACAGCCGACCAGCAGACCGCCGCTGTCGTCACGGATATAGAGATGGGCATCGTGGTCGGAAAGCGTGGGCATGTTGCCGGTGATGCCCTCGACCGGCTTGGTCAAGAGGTAGAAATGTTCGCAAGCGAGCGCGGGGACGTCGGTGCCTGCCATGGCGCCCAGTTCGTGGGACCAGAGACCGGCGCAAAGGGCGATGGCGTCGCAGTGGATGGTGCCTCGGTTGGTTTCGACGCCGGAAATTCGGCCCCTTTCTGTGAGGATGCCGGTGACGCCGGTATTCTCAAAGAGGCGGGCGCCACGCGCCTTCGCGCCTTTGACGAGGGCAGCGCAGACGTCCGAAGGCGAGACCCGGCCATCGTCGGGGGACCAGACGGCGCCGAGGACGTCCTCGCCGTTCATCAGCGGCCAGCGTTCCAGCGCCTCGCCCGGTGAAATCCAGTGGGCGGAGAGGCCGAAGGCATGGGCGAGTGCTTCCTGCCGCCTGACGTGAGTGGCACGATCGGGCGTGGTGGCGATCGAGAGCGAGCCCTTCCGGATCCAGCCGACATTCTGGCCGGTTTCGGCTTCGAGGCGTGCATAGAGATCGACCGAATACTGGATCATCCGCGTGAGGTTGCGGGAATGGCGGAGCGCGCGGACCTGAGCCGCAGAATGCCATGTGGTGCCGGAGGTGAGTTGGTTGCGTTCCAGAAGCACCGCGTCGCTGACGCCCATCTGCGCCAGATGATACAGGGTCGATGCGCCCATGATGCCGCCGCCGATGACGACGGTGGAGACCTGGGATGGTAGTGGCGATTCGGTCATTCGTTTCTCCTGCCCCAAGGGAAGATGAAACATTCGTTTCATTGTTTGACAAGAGCAAACGCAATTGGAACACTCCCGCAATCGAATTGGGAGGATTCGTGAGCCACAGCGCCCCACTTCAGGAACGAATCAACGGCTCCTACGCCGATCTGAGCGAGAAGCTTCAGGTCGCGGCGGAATACGTGACCGCACATCCCGTGGATATTGTTTCGCGCTCGCTGCGCTCTGTGGCGGCCACGTCGGGCGTGTCGCCGGCCACCTTTTCCCGCCTCGCCCGGGCGCTGGGATATGCCGATTACGAGGCGATGCGCGACGGGGGCCGCGCGCTTGTCGAAAAGCGCATGGCGCCCTTCTCGGAACGCGCCACAAAGTTGCGTGACCGTGCCGCAAATCAACCTGGAAAGGCGTTTCTGGCCAATCAGGTGGCGGCTTGTGCGGCCAATATCGAGGCACTCGTCAGCGAGATCGACGAGGCGCGGCTGGAGGCCGCGGTGACGCGATTGAACGAGGCGGAGAATGTGCTTCTGGTGGGGGCGATGGGATCTGCGGGGCTGGTCGACTATTTCGGCTATATGGCGCAATGGTTCAAATCCACCTGGCGGGTCGCCGGGCGGAACGGGGTGGAACTTTCTGCGGCGCTGTCACGACTTGGTGAAAATGACGTCTTGTTCGCGCTGTCAAAAACGCCCTATGCTCGCCGCACTGTAGCTGCCCTGGAAGCGGCCAAGGACAAAGGTGCGTCGACCATCGCAATCACCGACAGCCCCTTGTCACCGGCCCTTGGATTTGCGGATTTCGGGTTTGTTGTCCCGACAGAATCACCGCAGTTCTTTTCCTCTTACGCGGCCACGCTTGTGTTGATGGAGGCTTTCATCAGCATGTCACTTGCCCGCTCCGGCCCCGAGGCCGAAGGGATGATCCGCGCGGCAGAAGATCAGATAGAACGCCTGGGTGAAAACTGGGCGCGTTAATTCCGTGTTGCAACAATCAAAGGGAGCAAAACCGAATGTTTGCAAAACACCTCTTCACTGCAGCGGCGACAGCCGCGACCCTGGGCCTGGCAGGCACTGCCGGCGCGCAGGAGCAGACCTTTATCACCATCGGCACCGGCGGTGTGACCGGCGTGTACTACCCGACGGGTGGCGCGATCTGCCGTCTGGTGAACAAGGGCCGCAAAGAGCACGGCGTGCGCTGCTCGGTCGAATCGACCGGCGGTTCGGTCTACAACACCCGCACCATCCGCGAAGGCGAGCTGGACTTCGGTGTTGTGCAGTCGGACGTGCAGTCGGCTGCCATGGAAGGCGTGCGCGCCTTTGACGGTGACGAGCCTTACGGCGACCTGCGCGCCGTCTTCTCGGTGCACCCCGAGCCGATGCATGTGATGGTGCGGGCCGATGCCGGGATCAGCTCGGTCATGGACATGAAGGGCAAGCGGGTCAACATCGGCAACCCCGGTTCCGGCACCCGCGTGCTGGCCGATGTGCTGATGGCCGCCGCTGGCGTCACGCCTGATGATTTCTCGCTCGCCGCCGAGCTGAAATCGTCGGAACAGGCCGCTGCACTTTGCGACGGCAAGATCGACGCCGCCATCTGGGCTGCCGGTCTGCCCAACGGTTCGACCATGGAAGCGACCTCGACCTGCGAGATCCAGATCCTTGATCTGACCACCTCGGGCACCGAAACGGTGCTGGCCGAGAACGCCGCTTACGCCGCTGCGACCATTCCGGGCGGTCTCTATCCGGGCAACGACGCGGATGTCGCCTCCTGGGGTCCGAAGGCCACCTTCGTGACCGATGCCAAGACCCCCGACATGGTGGTCTACACCCTGGTGAAGTCGATCTTTGAAAACTTTGACGACTTCAAAAAGCTGCACCCCGCCTTTGGCCGTCTGACGGAAGAGCAGATGATCAAGGATGGTCTGTCGGCTCCGCTGCACCCGGGTGCGGCCAAGTACTATGCCGAGCGCGGCTGGATGTAATCCACCCCTCTGACATACCGACCCCCGCCGCGAAACCGGCGGGGGTTTTCTCATAAAATCAAAAAGATACCTTCGCGGGGACAGAGATGACCAACGCAGATGCAAAGGGGCAGGATACGGCCCTGGAAGACATTGTCGCCGACGCCGATACCGGCGGGCGCAACCCCCATGACACCTTCGGGCGCTATTCGCTTTGGTACATTCCGCTGGTCTGGTCGCTTTATCAGCTCTGGATCGCCTCTCCCCTGCCCTTCATGGTCGGCTTTGTCTGGAACGACACCCAGACCCGCGCCATTCACCTCGGTTTCGCGGTGCTGCTGGCCTTCCTTGCCTTTCCCGGGCTGAAATCCTCGCCCCGGCACCGCATTCCCGCGATCACCTGGGTGGTCGCCATCGTCGCCGCCGTGGCGGCCTCCTATCTCTGGTGGGATTATCGCGGCGTCGCACAGCGCACCGGCGCGCCCAACATGACCGACATCGTGGTCGCGGGCATCGGCATTGTGCTGCTTTTGGAGGCCGCGCGCCG
>JAOXSD010000078.1 GCA_025800205.1 Silicimonas sp.
GCCCCGTGCTGGCTGGCAAAACTCAGATGATCGGCAGGGTGCCAGTCCTGAGTAAAGACGCGCACCGGAAACTCCGGCACCAGCGCGTTGATCGGGGCGACGATCTCATCGCCTCCGGGCACCGCCAAAGCACCACCCGGGCAGAAATCCCGCTGCACATCAATGACCAGAATGGCCTCATTCGCTGCCCGCATCATCGCTCTCCTGTCTTCGCGCGCCCAGCTTGGCAGAATGGCCACGCGGGTCAACCAATGGCCTTTCACCCTTTCGAAAATACGCAAGGGCTCGCCCTTCCCACCGCCGCCAAAGCGCGGTAAACGCGCGCCCATGTTCACCGTTGCCGCGCTCTACAAATTCACCCCGTTCGACGACCCCGCAGCCCTCAAACCGGCACTGGAAGAGGTCGCCCGCAAAGGCGGCGTGCGCGGCACGCTCCTTTTGGCCCGCGAAGGCATCAACGGCACCATTGCAGGCCCGCGCGCGGGCATCGACGCGGTGCTGGCGCATATCAAGGGCCTGCCCGGCTGTGCCGATCTCGACTGGAAGGAAAGCACGGCGCAGGACATGCCTTTCGCCCGATTGAAGGTGCGGCTGAAGCGCGAGATTGTCACCATGGGGCAGCCCGATGTGGATCCGCGCGCGAGTGTCGGCACCTATGTGAAACCCGAGGATTGGAACGCGCTGATTGCCTCCGACGACGTGGCCGTCATCGACACCCGCAACGATTACGAAGTGGAAATCGGCACCTTTCAAGGCGCCATCGACCCCGAAACCCGCAGTTTCCGCGAATT
>JAOXSD010000080.1 GCA_025800205.1 Silicimonas sp.
ATGGCCAGACCTCCGGCGCCGCCCTCTTCAGCCGGTTGAAAGATCAGCACGGCAGTGCCATCGAAATTCCGCGTCTCGGCCAGGTACTGCGCAGCGCCCAGCAGCATCGAGGTATGCCCGTCATGCCCACAGGCATGCATCTTGCCCGGAACGGTCGAGGCATAGTCCAGACCCGTCGCCTCTTCGATCGGCAGCGCGTCCATATCTGCGCGCAATCCGATCACCCGCCCCCTGGTGTCCGAGCGGCCCTTGATCACGGCCACAACGCCTGTTTTGCCGACGCCCTCGGTGATGTCACCGACCCCGAAGGCTTTCAGCCGTTCGACAACAAAGGCGGCGGTCTCGTGAACGTCATACATCAGTTCAGGATGCGCATGCAGATGGCGGCGCCACCTGGTGATCTCTGCCTGCATTTCGGCAAGTCGGTTTTTCACCGGCATTTCAGACCTCCTCGGGATCAGGTGGACAGTTTCTCGACCAAGCGCTGCATGAACGCCTGACCCGCTTCGAACTGCGCGACCGAGATGAACTCGTTCGGTTGATGTGCCTGCCCGATGTCGCCGGGGCCGCAGATGACCGCTGAGTAGCCTGCCTCCTGAAACTGCCCGGCCTCGGTGCCATAGCTGACCACATGGCTGGCATTGTCACCGGTCAACGCGCGCACCAGGGCTTCGGCCTCACCATCCTTTTCGGGGACCAGACCGGGGATCGAAAAATTCTCGGAGATCTCGATCCGCGCTTCGGGGTGAACGGCCTGCATCCGCGCCTCGACCGCGCGCACCTGTTCGAAATAGGCATCGCGCCACGCGGCTTTGCTTTCCTCCGGCACCGTGCGGAAATCCAGCATGAAATGGCAATCCTTGGCGGTGATGTTATGCGCGGTGCCGCCTTCGATCATGCCCACATGGACCGTGGTCCAGGGCGGATCGAACACCGCTGCCGTTTCGCTGGGCGTGGCCGCCTGATTGCGGGCGTTCTGTTCATTCGCCCAATTGATCAGCGGCGCGGCCTCCATGATGGCATTCACGCCTGTATGCATGATCGAGCTATGAACCTCGAACCCGACCATATGCGTGTCATAGCCAAAACCGCCCTTGTGGCCGGTGACAGCCTGCAT
>JAOXSD010000082.1 GCA_025800205.1 Silicimonas sp.
ATTTTGCGATCATCGCGTTCAGCGATCCGTCGTCCTTCATGGACTGGATGGCAGCGTTGAATTTCTCTTTCAATTCGCCATCGGATTCGCGCAGGCCAAGGGCCACGCCGTCACCGAGCAGCACCGGCTCTCCCACCAGCATCAGGTCGCTGTTGGCTTCAAGTGCTGTGGCGGTGAAGCTGGCATCGGCCAGAAACGCGTCGGCCTCGCCATTGACCACGGCGGCCACCGCTTCGTCGGGCGTTGCGAATTCCACCAGCGTGGCACCGCTTTCTGCCACATGACCGGCTTGGATCGTGCCGGTCTGGGCGGCAATCACGCCTCCGGCGAGGTCAAGACCGTCCTCAAGACCGGCATAGGTCGAGGGATCGGGGGGCGTGTAAGCGTTGGTGAAATCGATGACTTCATCGCGTTCTGCAGTGATCGACATGCCGGCCATGATCGTGTCGTAGTTGCCGGACACCAGGTTCGGGATGATCGAATCCCAGTCGTTCTTGACCCATTCGCAGGTCAGCTCGGCGCGGTTGCACAGCTCGTCGCCCAGTTCCCGTTCGAATCCGTCCACTTCGCCATTGTCATTGATGAAGTTCCACGGAGGGTAGGCGCCTTCGGTCCCCATGCGGACCACGTCCTGCGCCATCGCGCTTCCTGCGGCGATCGTTGTCGCCAGTGCTGTTACCAACAGTCTTTTCATGTGTATTCCCCATTCTGCAGCCGGGCGGGACCCCAACCGCCATTCAAGTGTGGTGATGCTCAATTGATTTACCCGGGAAATCAAGGCTTTCCCCTAGGTAAATTCTGCTCTCAGGCCGAAACCGCCGACAAAAATTGCTGCAGCCGTTCGCTTTTCGGCGCGCCGAAGAGCGCGTCGGGTGCACCTTCTTCCTCTATCCGGCCCTGGTGAAGGAAGATCACGTGGTCGGAGACATCGCGCGCCAGGTTCATGTCATGGGTGACGATGACCATGGTGCGGCCTTCCTGGGCGAGCGCCTTGATCACCCGGATCACCTCCTGTTCCAGCTCGGGATCAAGCGCGGAGGTGGGCTCGTCAAAAAGAAGCGCGCGCGGTTCCATGCAAAGCGCGCGGGCGATGGCGGCGCGCTGCTGCTGGCCGCCCGACAATTCGGCGGGCCAGACATCGCATTTGTCGCCGATGCCGACCTGGGCCAGATAATGGCGCGCCTTTTCCTCGACCTCACCCGGGTCGCGCTTCAGAACGGTGACCGGCGACTCCATCACATTCTGCAGGATCGTGAGGTGGGACCAGAGGTTAAACTGTTGAAACACCATGGAAAGATTGGTGCGGATGCGGATCAGCTGCGCCTTGTCCGCCGGGTGACGATTGTGGCCCTGACCGCGCCATTGCACCGCTTCGCCTTCGAAGCGGATCTCGCCCGACTGGCTGTTCTCCAACAGATTCGCACAGCGCAGCAGGGTCGATTTGCCCGAGCCCGATGAGCCGATGAGCGAGACCACATGGCCGCGCGGGGCAGTGAGATCGACACCCTTGAGAACTTCGAGCGCGCCATAGCTTTTGTGCAAGTCGCGGATTTCGATAACGGAGCTGTCGGTCACGGAGGCGCGGTCTTTCCTTGTACTTCGCGGCAGGATGCCTTGCCCGGAAAGCCAGCGCAATGGGGAATTCAGACCGGCGCAGGCGGGATCGGCTGATCGAGGTAGACGTCCCGGGAAAGATGGGTCAAGCCTTTGAGGCAAAGGGCTTTTCTGTCATCGTCCGACAATTGGGAGATGGCGGTGCTGAGCGCGTCTCCCAGCCTTTCGGCCTCGCCCGTGGCGGTCACATAGGGCAGGGCCGGGGAGGGCGGCGTGCGAGCGATCACGCGCAGCGCGCCGGTTCGGGGCCCATGGCGGGTGAGCAGGGTCCAGGTGACCGCATCAATGGCGGCAAGATCGGCGCGGTTCCCGGCCACGGCCTCTGCGGATGCCCCATGGGCGCCGGTTATGGTGCTGATACCGAAGGGAACTCCCAGGCTGTGGATTGCGGCCCAGCCCGATTGCGACAGCGGATCATTGACCGCCAACCGGGCGCCGGCAAAGGCCTCGGGCGCCTCACGGGGATCGTCCGCGCGGGCGACGAGGACGCTGTAATAGGATCCCGGCGGCGCATCGAGGTCGTGAACCGGGGTGCCGACGATCTGCAGGTGGTCCCTGAGGCGCGCGCGATAGGGCAGGCTGCAGGTCTGGGAGAACAGCAGGTTGGCGGCAGTCCAGTCGGACATCGGATCGGCGCTGCGGGTCAGATGCTCCGGCGCGGGGATATCTTCAGGCAGATTGGCCCGGATCAAGGACCAGAGCCGATCATTTGCGCCCATTGTTTCCGGGCGGTCATACATCGGCAGGGAGGCGATCATCCCCGTTTCTCGACCCTTTGCCGGGCCAAGGCCGAATCCCGGTCATTGATGCCGAGCATCGGCGCGACGAGCCGGATCAGCGCGTCTTCCTCATGGTCGCGCGTTCCGTCGGCGAGAACGATGTCCCACAGGGATTCGACCACTTCGGCGCGTTCCTCATAAGGCACCGCTTCCTTGATCGCGCGGGTGAAGCGCACCGTGTCGGGGGCTTCGCTCTCCAGCACTTCAGCGTCAGCGCGCAGTTTCGACACTTCGAAGGGGCCAAGCCCGAACCGGGCCGCCAACACTTTGTCGATGCGGGATTTTTCGCTGTCGGAATAATCGCCATCGGCACGGGCGACGCGCACCAGAAGGGCGGCCAGCGCCAGGTGCTGGTCATCGGCCGAAAGCGGCTCGGGGGCGGGCGCGGTCATCCGGCGCAGGAGCTCTCCAAACATGAGGGGGATATAGGCGCCCCGGAGGCGCGGGAAAAGAGGCAAACTCTTTTGAAGAGTTTGGCGCAAAGCCCTCTGAGGGCTTTGGGGAAAAGCCTTCTGAAGGCTTTTGGCGCCGGTTTGCTTCGGGCGGCCTTTGGTGTATACGGGCGGTCCATAAGGCAAGGGCGGGAACATGGCAGAACGGGCGGTCATTTGCATGCGGTGGGGCGATGTCTTTCCGCCGGTTTATGTGAACGCCCTCTATCACGCGGTGCAGGACCATCTCGACGGCCCGTTCCGTTTCATCTGCTTCACCGATGACGCCGAAGGCATCGATCCCGACATCGACTGCCGTCCGATCCCTGATCTGGGCCTGCCGCCCAGAGCCTGGGCGCGGGGGGCATGGCCGAAGATCGGGGTGTTGGCGCGCGAGGCGTTCGATTTCGAGGGCCGGGCGCTCTTCATCGATCTCGACACGTTCATTCTGGATGATCTGGCGCCGTTCTTCGAGGGCACGGGATTTCGCGCCATCGCGGCGTCGTCCTGGACCCGGTTGCCACGGCCGAAATCCGCCATTCTGCGGTGGCTCAAGGGCGGGTTGCGGGCGCTGAAACGGAGCCTGAAAGGCGCTCCCAAGCCCGAGGCCCGGCCCGCCGTGGCCGAGATCCCGCCCAACAACATGGGCACGGGGATCTTCGCCTTCGACATCGGCGCCCATGTGGAGATTGCCGAGGCGCTGGTGGCGGATATCGACCGGGCGCTGGCGCTTTACATCAATGAGCAGCATTTCATTCAATGCCATCTCGACGGCTGGACCCCCTGGCCCGACCGGACGATCTGTTCGCTGAAATACGACCTGCGCCAGCCGGTTCTGCGGAGCCCGTTCCGCCATCCGGAAAACCCCGGCAATCGGGCGCCGATTCTGGCCTTTCACGGCGATCCGCGCCCGCTGGACATGATCGAAAACCGGATCTCCAGCGCCCGCGAATTTCCCCATATGTGGATCGGCAAGGTGCGCTGGGTCCACGCGTATTGGCAAAAATACGCGCGGTGAGGGGGCTTAGACCAGGCGGGAGACTTCCAGCGCCGCCTTCACGAAACCATCGAACAGCGGATGCGGTGCGAAGGGTTTCGATTTCAGCTCTGGATGGAACTGCACGCCGATGAACCAGGGGTGGTCCTTGACCTCGACGATCTCGGGAAGCCGGCCATCGGGTGACATGCCGGAGAAGGTCAGCCCGCAGGCTTCCAACTGGTCGCGGTATTTCACATCCACCTCATAGCGGTGGCGGTGACGTTCCTCGATCACCTCGGCGCCATAGACTTTCGCCACCGCCGAGCCCGGGGCCAGATTGGCGGTATAGGCGCCCAGACGCATGGTGCCGCCCTTGTCGTCATCGACCTTGCGCTTGGCCACATGGTTGCCCTGGATCCATTCCTTCAGGTGATACACGACCGGTTCGAACCGCTTCTGGCCGGCCTCATGATCGAATTCCTCGGAGCCCGCATCCTTGATCTCGGCCAGATTGCGGGCGGCTTCGATCACCGCCATCTGCATGCCGAGACAAATCCCCAGATAGGGGATCTTCTTTTCGCGGGCGAATTGCGCGGCCTTGATCTTGCCTTCGGTGCCGCGCTCGCCAAAGCCCCCCGGCACCAGAATGGCATGGAAGCCTTCGAGATGGGGGGCGGCGTCGGAGCCGTCGAAAATCTCCGCATCAATCCATTCGGCGCGCACCTTGGTGCGGTTGGCCATGCCACCATGGGTCAGGGCTTCGGCGATGGATTTGTAGGCATCTTCAAGCTGGGTGTATTTGCCGACGATGGCGACCCGCACCTCGCCTTCGGCATTGTCGAGCCGGTCCTTCACATCAAGCCAGCGGGCCAGGTTGGGCTTGGGCGCAGGTGCGATCTGGAAGGCGTCGAGCACCGCCTGATCGAGACCGACATTGTGATAGGCCAGGGGTGCCTCATAGATCGATTTCAGATCATAGGCGGGGATCACGGCCTCGGGACGTACGTTGCAGAAGAGCGCGATCTTGGCGCGTTCCTTTTCCGGGATTTCCTGTTCCGAGCGGCAGACCAGAACGTCGGGCTGGAGGCCGATGGAGCGGAGTTCCTTGACCGAGTGCTGGGTCGGCTTGGTCTTCAGCTCGCCCGAGGCGGCGAGATAGGGCAGGAGCGTGAGATGCATGAAAATGCACTGGCCGCGCGGCTTGTCCTGGGAAAACTGGCGGATCGCCTCGAAGAAGGGCAGGCCCTCGATATCGCCCACGGTGCCGCCGATTTCGCAGAGCATGAAATCGACCTCATCCTCACCGATCGAGATGAAGTCTTTGATTTCATTGGTGACATGGGGGATCACCTGGATCGTCTTGCCCAGGTAATCGCCACGCCGTTCCTTTTCCAGCACGGTGGAATAGATCCGGCCCGAGGACACAGAATCCGTGCCGCGCGCATGCACGCCGGTGAAGCGTTCGTAATGGCCCAGATCGAGGTCGGTCTCGGCGCCGTCATCGGTGACAAACACCTCGCCATGTTCGAACGGGCTCATCGTGCCGGGGTCGACATTGAGATAGGGGTCGAGCTTGCGCAGCCGAACCGAATAGCCCCGCGCCTGCAAAAGCGCGCCGAGCGCCGCCGATGCAAGACCCTTACCAAGCGACGACACCACCCCGCCGGTGATGAACACAAATCTAGCCATTTTTGCCGATATTCTCCCGCGACACGCTGCTCGTGGCTGCCATTTTCTGTGTCGAAATTCGCAGCATCACGGGATTTAAGCCCTAAAGGATTCGGGGGGGCTTGCCAAGGCGGTGCCGCATGATCTTGCGGCAGAATTGCCTCTGACGCGAGGTTTTGTGGCGGCGCGACGGGCGGGGCAACTTGGCATCCGGCGCCCCAGAGCCTAGTCTTTGCTGGGGCGCGCGACATGAGGCGGATGAACGATGGCACGCATCCTTGCAGTGATTTTTCTGATCTTCTGGGGCGGGGTTGCCGTGGCGGAACGCGGCTTTGGCGACGGGATCCGCCCGCCCGAACGGCCCCGGGAGATCCCGCGGGCGCGCTGGGAACATCTGCCCGCCGGCGCGCTTTGGACCCGGGTGACGCTTTCGGCGCTGGAAAGCCACGGGGCGCCGCTACTCGATGTGGTGCCGCGCGACATTGCGGAATGGTGTCCGGCCTATCCCGACAATCCGCCCGAGGCGCGCGCGGCCTTCTGGACCGGTTTCATTTCGACCCTGGCACGCTACGAAAGCACCTGGCGTCCCGGCGCCGTGGGCGGCGGCGGGCGCTGGTTCGGGCTGATGCAGATCTATCCGCCCACAGCCGAATATCGCGGTTGCTGGGCGCAAAGCGGGGCCGGTCTGAAGAACGCCGCGGCCAATCTGAATTGCGCCGTGCGGATCATGGCGATCACCGTGCCGCGCGATCAGGCGATTTCATTGAAGGACAGCCGCTGGCGCGGGGTGGCGGCGGACTGGGGGCCGATGCGCAAGGAGTGGGCGCGCGCCGACATGCAGCGCTACACAAGCCGCCAGGTTTATTGCCGGAACTTGTCGACTGTGCGGCCGGAACCGCGCCCCTAAGCGGCCTTGGAACTGGGCGCCGCATCGCCATTGGCGATGTCGCTGTCCTCATTGGCGATGGCGCCCATGTCGGGCAGGGCGAGGGCGGCGCTTTTCACCAGGGTCTGCACGTGATCGACGGGCAGGGCCCAAAGCCGGGGATAGATCACGTTCATATGGCCCCGGATCATCATGAAGAGCGTGTCATTGAGCGCCTCGCTGTCCTCCGCGAGGCGCAATTCGGCGGCCAGCGCATTGGCGGTCTGGTTCACCTCCGCCTGGCTGGCTTCCATGGAGGCGAGATCGAGCATGGCGGCGGCAAAGAGATCGGCATCAAAGAGGTCGCGGGCGCCGTCGCGGCGGTCGAGAAGCGGCAGGAAGAACAGCGCATAGCCGCCTGCGCCCAGGGTTTCGCTGGTCCGGTCCGTGGCCCGGTCCGCCTCGGCCAGGATGACCGCATCGGAATAGGCGTCGGGATCGGCCAGTTCGCGGGCGTGGGTTTCGTAGATCATCGGGTTCGACGGGTCGAGATCGATCCAGGTGTCAAACGCGGCGCGCACCCCGTCCTTGCTGCCCGGCGCGCCGATGGCGCAGAGGTAATCGGCCTCTGCCAGAAGCGGCGACATATAGGCCAGCGCATCGTAGGATTTGAGGATTTCACCCGCCTCCAGCACATGGCGCGCGGTGCGTCGCCAGGCCTCGTTGCGCAGCTCTTCGGGCCAATGGGGCGCGCGGCAGGCCTCGGCCAGCGCCAGATGGGCGCGGGCGGCCAGCGCGGCCAGCACATGGCAGTCGGGATGGCGTTTGTGGGTGTCGATGAAATGGCCCAGTTCCACCTCGGCCGGCGCAAGATCCTCGAGCCGCGCATGGGGGGTGTCATCGATCAGCGCCTGCAGGCCTGACAGCGCCACCTCGGCGCCGATGCTATGATAGCGCGCGCCGCCGCAGCTTGAGACCAGCTGATCTTCCCAGGCCGCGATCTGGCTGCCGATCTCGGCCCATTCATCGGCCAGCATCAGGGCGGCGATATGCTGGGAAACGGCGATACGCTCCATCATGTCGGGGTCGCGCGGCTCCACCGGCAGATCCTGCTGGGTGGCCTCGTCCGGCGCGATGGCGCGAAAGCCGCTGCCCGCAAGCGCGCCTTGGGCAGGGCGCCCGGCGGGCCAGAGCGCCCGGAGCAAGGCAAGGGCCGTGCGGGCCAGATCGGTGACAGGGTGCAAATCGGCCATGACATGTCTCCCGCGAGAGGGTTGTTCAATCGTGGATTGCAAGGGATTTCGGCAGATTTATGGCAGAAACGCGCGGATTCGGCCCGAATTGGCGCGGATCAAAGGACAGGCCCCTTCGGTGTTTCCGTGTCGGAAACCGGTTCGGGGCGCGCGCAGGGGCTGGCGCTATCGCACCCAGTCGGGCTTCCGGCTGCTGTGGACCAGCGACACCGTGGGCGCATCGGCACCGCCAAGCGCGAGAGTTTCCGCCTTCAGCCGGTCGATGGCCTGATCCGAAGGCGCGGGCAGGGCGCCCGGGGAGATCGGTTCGCCAAAGCTCAGCCGGTAGGGCTGGCGGTGCTTGTTCAGGGTTTCGTGGAACAGGGTGATGTCACGCAGGCTGGGGTGGATCCGGTCGAAAAGATAGAACAGCACCGAATTGCGCGCCCGGATATTGAGCGGGATCACCGGTAGGTCGAACTTGCGCGCGATCATCGCCGCCGAGGCCATCCAGGGCCGTTCATGAAGCCGCAGGCCGCGCCGCTTGGCAAGGCGCCCCGACGGGAAAATCGCACCGATCCGCCCGGCGTCGATCGCCTTGCGGGTATAGTCCATCGTTTCCCGGGTCTTGGCCCGGCTGCGCTTGTCGAGCCGCCATTCCACCGGGGCGATCAGGCTGTGGAACTGGGGCAGGATGCGCAGGATGTCGGAATTGGCATAGATGAAGAGATCGGGGCGCAGGGGGGCGACCGCATGGTGCAGCATGATCCCGTCGGCAATGCCCGTGGGATGATTGGCGACAATCAGGGCCGCGCCCTGGCGGGGGATGTTGTCGAGCCCGGTGATGCTGACATCACGGGCCAGCCGCGCGCCGATATGATCCATGATCCGCGCGGTGGGCCAGTCCTGATAGAGACGGCCAAGCCGCAGGGTTTCCTCATAGCCCAGAAGCTGCATCAGCCCGGCCCGCGCCATGCGTGCCACGGGTGTGGGGCGGAAGAGCCAGGGGGCCCGTTCGGAAATCAGGGGATCAATGCGCTCCTTCATGGCGGTAGATCAAACCGATGTCTGCAACAGCTTCATGACATTATAGCCACGAATGCGACCTCGCTCCATCGGCGGGCCCTGCCATGGGCGGGGTTTGGCCGAAAGCGGCGGTCAGTCGCGGGTCAGAACCACGCTGAGGATGGTTTCGATATTGAAAGCCAGCCGGGCTTCGAGCGCTTCGGGGGTGACGTAATCCCGTTCAAACAGGATTTTGCCCGAATAGCGGTTGGTCAGGTAGTAATAGCCGATGGCGGCAATGGTGATGTTCAGCTGCACCGGATCGACGCCGGCGCGAAACACGCCCTCGGCCACGCCTCGGTCGAGGATGCGCCCGACCATGTCCACATAGCCGCGGCTGGCTTCGCGCAGGGGCAGGGAGCCTTCCAGGTGGCGTCCTTCATGGAGGTTGGCACTGTTGACCAGGCGGATGAATTCGGGGTTTTCGAGGTAGTAATCCCAGGTGAAACGCACCAGGGTTTCAAGCGCTTCGCGGGGGGGCAGCGCGTCGAGGTTGAGCGCCTGTTCCGCCTCCCGGATGTCCAGATAGGCCGCCTCCAGCACCGCGCGGAACAGATCTTCCTTCGAGCCGAAGTAATGATAGATCATCCGCTTGTTGGCGCGCGCCTTCTCGGCGATCTCATCGACCCGGGCGCCAGCGAGGCCAAGGCGCGAGAACTCGCCCTTGGCGGCGGCCAGAATGCGCGCCTTGGTGGCTTCAGCGTCGCGGGTCCGTGTGGGTGTTGCCTGCATGGGGCTCCGTTTTCCGGGGCGGATCGTGCCTGACGTCCGCGCCCTGTCCATTCGTTTTCCTACGTCTATCGCGGACTTGACAGGGCGTCAAAAGTATAAGTAACTAACTGGTGCGTTACCTGTCGAATCGACGGGTGCGGAGGAGCAATTCGGCCCAAGGGCCAGAGAAACGCAGGGGGGCGGCAAGCGTCCCGTCGCGGTGGAACAGGGAGGACCACCCATGTCATTCATCAAGAAATTCATCGAAGCCGAGACGGTGTCCCGTCGGAACTTCCTTCTGGCCGGCGCCTATGGCGTCTCGGGCGCGGCTGCCATGCGCATGTTCGGCCCATCGCCCGCGATGGCCGCCAATTACGCCGATCCGACCGTGGCCTGGTCCTATCGCAACCGCACCAATCCTTACTGGAACGAGATCGTCTCGGGCGGTGAGGCCTTTGTCGAAGCCCTTGGCAAGAACAAGGATTTCCTGACCCATCTGATCAACGAAGGCTCGTCGGAAAAATCGCTCGCCGACGTCAAGGCGCTGCTGGCCAAGACCAATGGCGAACTCGCTCTCGCCATCGACACCAATGACGCGCCCAACGCGCGCCCGGTGGTCGAAGCCTGTGCGGCAGCCGGCGCCTATGTCTCGACGCTCTGGAACAAGACCGACGATCTCCACCCTTGGGATTTTGGCGACAACTACGTCAGCCACATGTCCTGGTCGGATGAAGGCCCGGCGGAACAGACCGCGCGGATCCTTCTCGATGCCATCGGCGGCAAGGGCGGCGTGGTCCATCTGGGCGGCATTGCCTCGAACAACCCGGCCATCGAGCGGCTTCAGGGCTTGAAGAACGCGCTGAAGGATTACCCGGATGTGGAACTCTTGGACGCGCAGCCCGCCGATTGGGACACCCAGAAGGCCAACCAGGTCATGCAGGGTTTCATCACCCGCTATGGCGACGAGATCAAAGGCGTTCATTGTGCCAATGACACCATCGGGTATGGCGTGCTGGAAGCGCTCAGGGCCGAAGGCATGGATATCCCGATCGTGACCTATGACGGCAACCCGCAGGCGGTGGATCTGGTGGCGCAGGAACGCATTCTGGCGACCGTCTTCACCAATCCGCACTGGGGTGGCGGCATCACCGCAGCGCTGGCCTATCACGCGGCCATCGGCACGTTCAAACCGTCGGAAGAACCCAATGAGCATCGCGAGTTCTACGGCCCGACGATCTTTGTCACGCCCGAGGACGCGAAAGAGTTCAAGACGAACTACCTCGACAATGTGCCGACCTACGACTGGACCGATTTCTGGGGTCCGTCGAACGGTCAGATCATGTACAAGTAAACCCTCCCCGGGGGCGCGGCGGGGCAACCTGTCGCGCCCGTTTTTCGGAAGGGATTGAGGCGCTGCCCCGGGCAGCGGAGGGAAGGGGTCCATGACTGACATGACCGCAGGCGGTGCCATGCCGCGAGGCGTCTTGAGCCGCGAAAATCTGGTGAAATGGGCGCCCCTCTTGGTGTTGGGCGTGCTGGTCTTGCTGTTTCCCGTCTTCGAATGGCTGGAGGATTTTCGCGAGGGCAAGGATCACATCTATCTGCTCGACTCGCGGTTCTTCTCGATCCGCAACGCCTCGCGCATTGCCGTGGCTGCCACGCCCGCGCTGATGGTCGCCATCGGCGTGACCTTCATTATCATCATGGGCTCGATTGACCTTTCGATGGAAGGCACGGTGTCCGTGAGTGCGGTGATTTTCGCCTTTGCCTTCATCGCCCTGGGCGGCACGCTGGCAAGCTGGGCCTGGCTGGCGATCCCGCTGGCCATGATCGTCGGTGCGCTGGCGGGGTTCATCAATGGCTTGGTCCATGTGAAGCTGAAGATCCCGTCCTTTATGGCGTCTCTCGCCATGGGATTTGTCGGCACCGGTTTCGCGCTTCTCTTGACGGGGGGCGACCGGATCCGGGTCGAGGATGAGCTCTTTCGCGCGCTCCTGACCGTCCGTTGGCTCAACTTCCCGATCATGTGCTACGTGGCGCTTGCAGCACTCATCGTCGCCTGGTTCATCCAGTCGCGCACCACCCTGGGCCGCAACTTCTATGCGGTGGGCGGCGGTGAGGAACTGGCGCAGGCCAGTGGCCTCAACGTCTCGCGCGTCCGCATCATGGGGTTCACTCTGGCGGGTGTTTTCTTCGCCCTCGGTGCGCTGATGGCCGTGGGCCGGATCGGCATTGCCGAAACCGCGACGGGCAACAATTTCATGTTCATCTCGATCACCGCCGTGGTCGTCGGTGGCACAGCGCTCTGGGGCGGGATCGGTGGGGTCTGGAACACGCTGGTGGGCGTGCTGATCGTCAACGTGATCAACAACGGCATGGTTGTGATCGGCCTGCCGAACTGGTTGCAGGACGGGGTGCTGGGCCTCCTGGTGATCGCCGCCGTGGTGCTTTCGACCAACCGCAAATCCATCTCCTTCGTGAAATAGGCCGCGCCATGTATGCACTGGAAAAAGTCGACAAGCATTTCCCCGGTGTTCACGCCCTGAAGGCGGTGGATTTCGAGGTGAAGCGCGGCGAAATCGTCGGGCTGGTGGGCGAGAACGGCGCCGGGAAATCCACCCTGATGAAGGTGATCTACGGAGCCTATCAGCCCGATGGCGGCACGATCAGCATCGACGGCAAAACCATGCGGTTCCAGAACCCCCGTCAGGCGATGGAACACGGGATCGGCATGGTGTTTCAGGAGCAATCGCTGATCACCAACCTGACCGTGATGGAAAACATCTATCTCGGCTATGAACAGCAATTCGTCCGTTTCGGTGTGATCGACTGGAAGGCGATGGCGGCGGCGGCAAGGGCGCAACTGGCCAAGGTCAAGCTGGACATCGACCCCGCCACCATCACCTCGCAACTCTCCTTTGCTCAACGACAATTGGTCGAACTCGCCAAGGTTCTGACCCTGGAAGAACGGATCGACGGCGATCTGGTGATCCTGCTGGATGAGCCCACATCGGTGCTGGCGCAGGAAGAGGTGGAGCTATTGTTCCAGATCGTCCGCGACCTGACCAAGCGCGCCTCTTTCATCTTCGTCAGCCACCGGATGGATGAGGTGTTGAGCCTGTCGGACCGGATCTATGTGATGAAGGATGGCGAGGTGGTCGATGTGGTTTCCCATGACGCCGCCGATGTGGATGCGATCCAGCACAAGATGGTCGGCCGCGAGGTCGACAAGGAATATTACCGCGAGCAGAAGCAGAAACCCTATGATGCCGCCACGACGCTGGTGTCCTTCGACAGCGTTTCAGCCGATGGGTTTCAGGACATTTCCTTCGACCTCCATGCCGGTGAAGTGCTCTGCCTTGTGGGCACCGAAGGCTCTGGCCGTGAGGCGATCCTGCGCTGTGTCTATGGGCTCGATGCCCCGCACTCCGGCCGCGTGACGATCAAGGGCGACCGGGTCGAAACCTTCACCGCCCGGGGCGGCGTGGCGCGCGGCATCGGTTATGTGCCCCGCGAGCGCAAGATCGAAGGCATCGTCAACGGGATGAATGTCTATGAAAACATGACCCTGTCGCAGCTTTCGAACTACGCCACAAACGGCCTTCTGAACGTTGGCGAGGAAAAGAAACTCGCCCGTTCATGGATCGAAAAACTCGGGATCAAAACCCCGTCCGAATACAAGGATTGCGCCGGTCTCTCGGGCGGCAACCAACAGAAGGTGGTGCTGGCCAAATGGCGCTCGGGCGGGTCGGACATCATGCTTCTCGACCACCCGACGCGCGGCCTCGACATCGGCGCCAAGGAAGACGTCTACGAGATGATCCGGGAGATGTCGGATGCGGGCGTGGGCATCATTCTGGTGGCCGATACGCTGGAAGAGGCGATCGGCCTGTCGCACACCATTCTCGTCCTGAAAGACGGGCAGTTCCAGAAACGTTTCGAGGGCGCGCCGGGGTCGAAACCGACGCTCTATGACCTCGTCCACCACATGATCTGAGGGGCCCATGGACCTAGACCGCCTGAAACCGCATTTTCCCTGGATCACGTTGCTGGTGCTGGCGGGCCTCGTGGGCCTGGCCAATCCGAGCTTCTTCAACCCCGCCGGTCTGATCCTCCTGATGGCCGACATCGTGCCGCTGTTCATCATGGCGCTGGGGATGACCTTCGCCATCTATATCGGCGGCATTGATCTCTCGGTGCAGCAACTCGCCAACATGGTCACGGTGATCGCCACCGTCTATCTGGCGCAATTCGGCGTCGGGGTCGCCCTGATCGCCATCCTCGCAGGCGGTCTTTTCGGCATGATCTCGGGTTTTGTCACCACCCGGCTTTTCGTGCCTTCCTTCGTCTCGACCCTGGCGCTCGGTTTCGTCGCCCTCTCCATCGCCAAATGGCTCTCGGGCCAGCGGGCGCTCTATATGGATGCGGAATTGCGCGACGCAAGCTTCGGTTGGATGTTCGGCAACACCGCAGGCGTACCCCACGAACTGGCCATCGCGCTGGTGCTGCTCTTCATCGCCTGGGTGCTGCAAACCCGCACCACCTTCGGGCGCTCGCTGAAAGCCGTTGGCGCAGGCGAACTGGCCGCCGTCGCCTCTGGCCTCAACGTCGACAAGGTCAAGATCATCGCCTTCGGCATCTCGGGGGTCTTTGCCGCCATCGCCGGGCTGATGTTCTCGGTCAAGCTGTCGGGCGGGGATGCCAACCTCGCCAACGGCTTCCTGTTGCTGGCCATCGTCGCCGTGCTGGTCGGCGGCACGCCCCTTACGGGAGGTGTCGGAGGGGTCGTGAACACCGCCATCGGCACGCTCATCGTCATGGTGATCCGGGCGGCCATGGTCTATCTCGAAGTGGACGCGACCCAGCAGCAGATGGTCTTCGGCGTGGTGCTGATCGTCGCCATCGCGCTGACCATCGATCGGTCGAAACTGCGGGGCGTGGTGAAATGAGCAAGATGCGCGCCGCCGTCCTCGTGGAACCCGGAAAGTTCGAACTCCGCCATGTGCCGCGCCCCGAACCGGGGCCGACGGATGTGCTGATCAAGATCAACCGCACCGGCATCTGCGGCACCGATATGCACATTTTCCACGGCAATTATTCCGCCGAGTTCCTTCCCATGATCCCCGGCCACGAATTCACCGGCGAAGTGGTCGAGATCGGCGATCTGGTCGACAGCCTGCATGCGGGCCAGAAGGTTGTCGTGGACAACAACATCGGCTGCACCCGCTGCTATTGGTGCCGCCGGAACGAGATCCTGAACTGCCCCGAGATGCGCCAGATGGGCATCCATATGGATGGCGGTTTCGCGGAATATATCGCCGTGCCCGAACGCCTCGCCATTCCGGCCCCCGCCCATGTGCCCGATGCGGTGCTTGCCCTGACCGAACCCTTGGCCTGTGTCGTGCGCGCCGCGCGCAAATCGCAGATCAGCTTCGCCCAATCGGTGGTGGTGATGGGCGCGGGCCCCATCGGCAACCTTCACGTACAACTCCTCCGCACCATCGGCGCTGCCCCGATCATCGTTTCGGACATGAGCGAGGATCGTCTGGCCATGGCCCGCGCCGTGGGCGCCGATCTGGCGGTGACGCCGGACGAGCTGACCGAGGCGGTGATGCAGGCGACAGACGGACGCGGGGCCGATGTGGTGATCGAAAGCGTTGGCTTGCCAGCCCTCTACGCCCAGGCCCAGACGCTGATGCGCAAGGGCGGGCACCTCTCGGCCTTCGGGATCACCGGGCCGGGCGAGGCGCTGACGCTCGATATTCTGCAGACGGTGCTGGAAGAAAATTCCGTCAAAGGCTCGGTCGCGGCGATGGGCGAGAACATGCATGACGCGCTGACACTGCTGACCCATGGCCGGATCGACACCAGTGCCTTCACCGGCGCCGAATTCCCGCTCGAGGAGATCCAGCAGGCCTTCGACACATTCGCCGAAAGACCAAAGGATCTGAAAACCCAGATTGTGATGTGACAGGGAGGAGCATCCGATGACGACCGAAACCTACACCTCGTGCCCCCAGGGCAAGATCCCCAACAGCCGCTTCCCGCTGCTGGTGCACCGCAACGCCATCCCCGGCGGCGGCGCCGAAGCGGTCAAGGCGCGGTTCCGCGAAAACGGCTGGTCGAACAACTGGGATTACCCCGGCGTCTATGAATACGCCCATTTCCACTCCACCACCCACGAATGCCTCGGCTGCGCTCAGGGTTGGATGGAATTCAACCTGAGCGTCGGCGAGGGCGGCTGGACCAGGGTGCGGATCGAGGCGGGCGATGTGATCGTCATGCCCGCAGGCGTCAGCCACGAAAACGTTGGCACCTCCGACGACATCCACATGTGTGGCGGCTATCCGGACGGGCGCGACTGGGACGACATTCAAGAGGCGTTCCTGTCGGACGAAGATTACAAGCGCGCCTGCAAACGGATCATGATGCTGCCGATCCCCGCCAAAGACCCCGCTACCGGGCTGGCGATGCCGGAATGGCACGCGGCGCCGTCGTCGGTCGAAGGCGGCTGGAACGACTGGCGCACCTCGCTCGACGCCACAAGCTAACCCAAGGGCACCCCCGATGGATCAATCCTCAATCAAGCTGCAACTGCCCGAAGCGCCGCGCGATTTCGGCTTTTTCGTCAACGGCAAAACGGTGCCCGCAGGCGATCGTGAGGTGTTCGAACGTCATTCGCCCGCCCATGACGTGCCGGTGACCCGCCTGCCACAATGCACCGCAGCCGACCTTGACGACGCGGTGGCAGCGGCGCGCACCGCCTTTGCCGACCGGCGCTGGTCCGGGCTGTCGGGCGCGGATCGCGCGGCGGTTCTCTTGAAGGCCGCAGACGGCATCCGCGCGCGGCTCGAAGAAATCGCCTATTGGGAGGCCCTCGAAAGCGGCAAGCCGATTGCGCAATTGCGCGGCGAGGTGGGCGGTTGCGTCGGCATGTTCGAATATGCCGCAGGGCTGGCCCGCAGCCTTCATGGCGACAGTTTCAACAATCTGGGCGAGGGGATGTTCGGCGTCGTCACCCGCGAACCGGTCGGCGTCGTCGGCATCATCACGCCCTGGAATTTCCCCTTCCTGATCCTCTGCGAACGGGTGCCCTACGTGCTGGCGTCCGGCAATTCCATCGTGGCGAAACCCTCGGAATTCACCTCCGCCTCCGCCGTGATCCTGGGCGAGATCCTGACCGAGGCGGGCCTTCCCGAGGGCGTCTTCAACGTGGTCACCGGCATCGGCGCCACGGTGGGGCAGGCCATGGCCGAACACCACGACGTCGACATGCTGTCCTTCACCGGTTCGACCCGCACCGGCCGCGCCATCGTGGCAGCGGCAGGCGCGTCGAACTTCAAGAAGCTCGGATTGGAACTGGGCGGCAAGAACCCCCAGATCGTCTTTGCCGATGCGGATCTGGAAGACGCCGCTGACGGGGTCGCCTTCGGGATCGGTTTCAACGGCGGCCAGTGTTGTGTCTCGGGCGCACGCCTGATTGTCGAAGCCTCGGTGGCCGAAAAATTCGCCCAGATGGTGGCGGACAAGATGGCGAAGATCACCGTCGGCGATCCGCTGGATGAGACGACCCAGATCGGGGCGATCACCACCGACGCGCAGAATACCACGATCCTCGGCTATATCGAACAGGGCAAATCCGAAGGCGCCGAACTGGTGCTGGGCGGGGATGTGATGGACATGGGGGCCGGCCAATTCATCGCCCCCACGATTTTCGGCAATGTGACCCGCGACATGGCGATTGCGCGCGAGGAGATCTTTGGCCCCGTCCTGACCGTGACACCGTTCCAGACGCTGGACGAGGCGATCGAGATCGCCAATGACACCGACTATGGTCTCGCGGCCAGTGTCTGGACCAAGAATATCGACAAGGCGCTCACCGTCACCCGCCGGGTGCAGGCGGGCCGGTTCTGGGTCAACACGACGCTCGCGGGCGGGCCGGAACTGCCCATCGGCGGGTTCAAGCAATCGGGCTGGGGCCGCGAGGCGGGCGCGATGGGGGTTGAGGAATACACCCAAGTGAAGTCCACTCATATCGAGATTGGCAAGCGCAACCATTGGATCGGATGAGATGGCAGAAGCGGGTTATGATTATGTGATCGTCGGCGGCGGGGCTGCCGGCTGTGTGCTGGCCGCGCGGTTGAGCGAGGACAGTGCCGCCCGGGTGCTGCTGCTGGAAGCGGGCGGGCAAGACCGCCATCCGCTCATTCACATGCCGGTGGGCTTTGCCAAGATGACCACCGGGCCGCACACTTGGGGCTATACGACCATCCCGCAGATCCATGCGAACAATCGGGAAATTCCCTATGCGCAGGCCCGGGTGATCGGCGGTGGATCGTCGATCAATGCCGAGGTCTTCACCCGCGGCAATCCGGCGGATTATGACCGTTGGGCCGAGGAAGAGGGCTGTGCCGGCTGGTCGTTCAAAGAGGTGCAGAAGTACTTCCTGCGCTCCGAAGGCAACACGATCCTCTCTGGCGATTGGCACGGGACCGAGGGCGGTCTGGGCGTGTCGAACATTCCCGACCCGCAGCCGATGACGCGGGCTTTCGTCCAGTCGTGCCAGGAATTGGGTATCCCTTATAATCCTGATTTCAATGGGGAAACCCAGGCGGGTTGCGGGGTCTATCAGACCACGACCCGCGATTACAAACGCTGTTCCACCGCGCGCGGCTTCCTGAAACCGGTGCTGGACCGGCCGAACCTGACCGTGGAAACCGGGTGCCAAGTACAGCGGATCGAATTTGTCGGCAACCGCGCCCATGGGGTGGAATATGCGCGAAATGGCGATGCGCGGCGGGTGCGGGCCAAGAGCGAAGTGATCGTGACCTCGGGGGCGATCGGGACGCCGAAGCTGATGATGCTGTCGGGGCTCGGACCGGCGGCGCATCTGCGCGACCACGGGATTGATGTGGTTCAGGATTTGCCCGGGGTGGGGGAAAACCTGAACGATCATTTCGGCATCGATATCGTGGCCGAGTTGAACGGGCATTACAGCCTCGACAAATACAACAAATGGCATTGGGCGGCGCTGGCTGGGATCGAATATCTGGCGTTCAAATCCGGGCCGATCACCTCGAATGTGGTTGAGGGCGGGGCCTTCTGGTTTGCAGATCAGGCCGCGCAAGTGCCCGATCTGCAATTCCATTTTCTGGCAGGCGCCGGCGCCGAAGCCGGGGTGCCGTCGGTCCCGAAAGGCTCAAGCGGGATCACGCTCAATTCCTATACGGTGCGGCCCAAGGCGCGCGGGACGGTGCGATTGAGGTCGGCGAATATCGAGGACGCGCCGCTCATTGATCCGAATTTCCTCGGCCATCCGGATGATCTGAAAACCTCCATCGAGGGCGTGAAAATCAGCCGGGAGATCTTCTCGCAACCGTCGCTGCAAAAACATATCAAGGCGATCCGCTTTCCCGATGAGAGCGTGAAAAGCGATGCGGATTTCGAGGCTTACGCGCGGCAATACGGGCGCACCTCCTATCATCCCACCTGCACCTGCAAGATGGGCACGGATGAGATGGCGGTGGTCGATCCCGATTGCCGGGTGCGTGGCATCGACGGGCTGAGGATCTGCGATTCTTCGATCATGCCAAGCCTGATCGGATCGAACACCAATGCGCCGACGGTGATGATTGCCGAAAAGGCATCCGATCTCATTCGCGGGAACCGGTAGAAAACGCGTCAGACGCGTTTTCCGGCAAGCCTTCTGAAGGCTTGCGGCAAAAGCCCTCTGAGGGCTTTTATTCCGCCGCTTCGCCGAAGCGGCGGCCCGCTTCCATTGGTTTCATGCGGATAAGCCGCGAGTCCTCGACAGCGGCCTGACGATGGTGAACCGCCGCACGATAAACCGGATCGCGCAGCATCGAGACGAAAGCATCCACCGAAGGGTATTCGGCGATGAACGCCAGATCCCAGCGTTCCTCCGCAGGGCCGATCAACATCAGTTCGGGGGCACCAAGCCAGACCTGACGGCCACCGAGTGCTGCCAACACCGGTCCGCTTTCGCGCGCATAGGCCTGGTAGGCCTCCGCACCTGTCGCCTCGGTCCCGTCCGTATAGGCCGCCACCGCGCGAAAGCGCAGCAGGTTCAGCATATGCACCGGGCCGTCGCGCTGCGTGGCGCGGAACTGGGCAAAGGTTTCACGGGTCGGGTCGATATGGGCCACAGTGAGTGCTCCGGGGTGTCACTCCGGAAAATGAAGCACACCGGGCCGACCGAGGCCAGCCCGGTGGAGGTCAGGTCAGTCCCATTCGGGCGCCCAAGGCACCAGATCCTTGTCGACGATCCGGAACCCGGCCGAGGTCAGTGCGTCGATCCGCGCCATATCCACATGGGAGAGGGTGAAATCCATGATCTCGTAATTGGCCTTGATATTGACCGGGTTGGTGGACATCACATTGACGCTGACGCCTTTCTGCAGGATCCAGCGCAGCACCACCTGGCCCGCGCCCTTGCCATAGGCGGCGCCGATCTCGGCAAAGAGCGGATTCTTGAACACCTCGCCGCGCGCGACCGAGCAATAGGCCGAAAGCGGCACGCCGGTCTCATTGGCGCCGGCCAGAAGCTTGTCCTGATTGAGCAGCGGATGGAATTCCACCTGGTTGCTGACCAGGGGCGCCTCGACGATCTTCACCGCCTCGCGCAGCATTGCCACTGTATAATTCGACACGCCGATATTGCGCGCCAGCCCCCGGTCATGGGCCTGTTGCAGAAGTTTCAGCGACGGGGCGATGTCGCCATCCGCGGGCGGCCAGTGCAGGAGCAGCACATCGACATAATCGGTGCGCAGATCCTTCAGGCTCTGTTCGACCGAGGACAGAAAGGCGGCTTCGGTGAAGTTCTCGATATTCACCTTGGTGGTGATGCAGAGATCCTCGCGGGCAATGCCGCTGGCGGCAAGCCCCTCGCCGGTGGTCGCCTCGTTTTCATACATCTGCGCCGTGTCAAAGGCGCGGTAGCCGGTCTCGGCCGCACATGCGATCGCAGCCAGAAGCGTCTCATCCTTCAGCGGGAAGGTGCCAAAGGCGCGTTGATGGTTCTTTTCGAAATAGATGGTCATGCGGGCCTCCCTTATTGCGTCGCCTAAAAGTAACTCAATAGTTACTTTCTGCAAAGCCTTTCTTCTCTAATCCCTGATTTTTCACATTTTTTCCTGTCTTGATTCAAGCCTCCCGCCTTGGCATATTCGGATAACCAATTGGTTACTTGGCCTGCCAGAGGAGGGGAGCGCCCGTGTCGAAGGTGATTTCAGCAAGCGAAGCCGTGGCCGCCATTCCCGATGGCGCCATGGTGGCGGTGAATTCCTCGAGCGGGCTGTGCTGCCCCGATGCGGTGCTCGCAGCCCTCGGCGCCCGGTTCGACGCCACCGGCGCGCCCTGCGACCTGACCACCATTCACCCGATTGCGGCGGGCGATTTCTTCGGCATGAAGGGGATCGATCATATCGCCAAACCCGGCTGCCTGGCCCGGATCATCGGCGGCAGCTACCCCTCGGGGCCCACCAAGGCGGAGCCGCCGAAGATCTGGCAGATGATCACCGGCAACGAGGTTGCGGCCTACAACCTGCCTTCGGGCGTGGTCTTTGACATGTTGCGCGAAGGCGCGGGGCGGCGCCCGGGGGTGCTGACCAAGGTGGGGATGGAGACCTTCGTCGATCCCGATCTGGAGGGCGGCGCGATGAATGCCCGGGCCGCGGCCGAACCGATCGTGCGGCGCGAACGTTTCGACGGTGAGGATTGGCTCTACTTCAAGGCGCTCACCCCCGATGTGGCGATCATCCGCGGCACCACGGCGGACGAGCGCGGCAACCTGACCTTCGAAAGCGAAGGCGCCTATCTCGGTGCGATGGAAATGGCGCTGGCGGCCCATAATTCCGGTGGCACCGTGATCGCCCAGGTGCGCCGGGTGGCCGAGAACGGCAGCCTGCGGCCCCATGACGTGCGGGTGCCGGGCATTCTCGTGGACCACGTGGTCGAGGCGCCCGAGATGCTGCAGACCACCGCCACCGCCTATGACCCGGCGATCTCGGGCGAGCTGATCCGGCCCCTGAGCAGTTTCTCGATCCCCGAATTCGGCGTTCAGAAGGTGATCGCGCGCCGGGTGGCGCAGGAATTGAAGGCCGGATGGGCGGTGAATGTGGGCTTCGGCGTCTCCGCCAATGTGCCGCGGATCTTTCTCGAAGAAGGCCAGCACGGCGCCGTCACCTGGGTGATCGAACAGGGGGCCGTGGGGGGCATTCCGCTTCTCGATTTCAAATTCGGCTGTGCCGCCAATGCGGAGGCCTTCGTCGCCTCGCCCCATCAATTTGCCTATTTCCAGGCCGGCGGATTCGATTGTTCGCTTCTGTCCTTCCTCGAAATCGACGCCAACGGCTCGGTCAATGTCTCGCGGCTTTCGGCCACCCCGCACCGGACGGCGGGGGCGGGCGGCTTCGTCGATATCACCGCACGCGCCAAACGGATCGTCTTTTCGGGCACGTTCAACGCAGGCGCGAAGATGCATATCGAAGAGGGCCGGCTGGTGATCGACCGGGAAGGCCATACGGCGAAGATCGTGCCGGCGGTGGATCAGGTCTCCTTCTCGGGGCGCCGGGCGACGTCCCAGGGGCAGGCGGCAACCTATGTCACCGAGCGCTGCGTGATCGAATTGCGCGAGACGGGGCTGACCGTGACCGAGGTGGCGCCGGGGGTCGATGTGGAACGTGACGTGCTGGCACAGGCCGAAACGCCGTTGCTCCTGGCCGAAGACCTGCGCGAGATGGACGCGGCCCTGTTCGCCCCCGATCTCATCGGATTGGCCCCATGAGCGTGGAACTGACCCTTGCCGGGGATCTGGCCGAGCTGCGCCTCAACCGGCCCGCAAAACTCAATGCGCTGACGGCCGAAATGGTGGCGGATCTGCAGGCCTATTGCCGCACGATCGAACATTCCGACGCCCGGGTGGTGCTGCTGACGGCGGCGGGCAAGAGCTTCTGCGCAGGCGGCGATATCGAAGCCTGGGCGGATCGGACGCCGGAGGCCTTCGGCCGGTTCTGGGTGCGAGAGGGCCATGCGGCCCTTGATGCGCTTGCGCGGCTGCGTCAGCCGGTGATCGCGCTTCTCGAAGGCCATACGCTCGGCGGCGGGCTGGAACTGGCCGCCTGTGCCGATCTGCGGATCGCGGAGGCCCATGTGAAACTCGGCCAGCCCGAAACCGGGCTCGGGATCATTCCCGGCTGGTCCGGCACCCAGCGCGCGGTGCGCCGGTTCGGCGCCCAGGCGGCGCGGCGCATGGCGCTGATGGGAGAGGTCTTCGAGGCCGAGGAAGCAAAGGCGCTGGGGCTTGTCGATCAGGTGGTGCCCACGGGGCAGGGCCGGTCGGCGGCTCAGGCGGCGGTGGCGCGGGTCACGGCCCGTGGCGCGCGGGCGTCCGAGCTGACCAAGATGATGATCAACGCCGCCGAGGGCGAGGAAACCGGGCGCGTGATCGAATCCCTGGCCGGCGCGCTTGCGGCAGGGACCGAGGAGCTGGCCCAGGGGTTGGAGAAATTCCGGGCCAAGAAAGCGCCCGAGTGCGGAGGAAAGACATGATACGACACCTTGTTGCGCTGCGGTTCAAACCGGGCACGCCCCAGGCCGAGAAAGACGCGCTCTATGCCGATCTGGCCGCCCTTGATCAGCGGATCGACGGGATCGAGGATTTCCAGTTTCGCGCCAATGTGAGCGTCGAAGATGCGCTGGTGCGCGATTTCCGCGATCTCTTCTGGTTTGATTTCCGCGACACTGCCGTGCGCGATGCCTATCTGGTGGACGCCGAACATCAGGCCATCGGCGCCCGCATTGTCGCCGCGCTTGAAGGTGGGGCGGATGGCGTGTTCGTCTGCGATTTCGAGGTGTAAGGCAGGCCCGCCGGCTCAGCTCATGTCGAAATGCTTCGACAGTTTGAGCCCCTGACCCTGATAATTCGACGCGATCTCCCGGCCATAAAGCGTCTCGGGCACGTCGCGCATCCGCTCATAGACCAGTCGTCCGACGATCTGGCCATGTTCCAGCACGAAGGGCGCTTCGTGGCAGCGCACTTCAAGCACCCCGCGCGATCCGGCACCGCCTGCTTCGGCCCAGCCGAACCCGGGGTCGAAAAATCCCGCGTAATGGACCCGAAACTCACCCACCATGGCCAGATAGGGGGCCATTTCGGCGGCATGGTCGGGCGGGATCACGATGGCCTCGCGGCTCACCAGAATATAAAAGGCGCCGGGGTCGAGGATGATCCAGCCCGTTTCGCTATGCACCTCTTCCCAGAAATCCTGCGGCCGGTAATGGGCAAGGCGGCCCAGATCGATCACGCCGGTATGGGGTTTGGCCCGGTAGCCCACCAGCGTGCCCTGCGCCGGTTTCAGATCGACCGAAAACCCCAGCCCGCCGGAAATCGCCGCTTCGCCCGAAACGATGGGGGTGCGGGCATGAAGCGCGCGCAGGGCGTCATCATCGATCAGGGTTTGGCCGTCCCGAAAGATCACCTGGGTCAGCATCTGGCCCTTGGTGGCGATGACGGAAAAGCTCTGCGGACAGATCTCGGCATAAAGCGGGCCGGTGTAACCCTCTGGAATACGGTCGAACTCATGGCCGTGATCGGTGATGATCCGGGTCAGAAGATCCAGCCGTCCGATGGAGGATTTCGCACTTGCCGCGCCAGAGAGGCCCGCAGGCAGGTCGAGGCTTTCAAGAAGCGGGACCACGTAGACGCAGTCCTTTTCCAGCACCGCGCCGCCTGTCAGGTCGATCTCATGCATGGTGAAATCGGCCAGCCGGTCGACCACTGTCCGGTCCTTTCCGGCCAGAAAGGAGGCGCGGACGCGGTAGGCGCGGGCGCCCAGGCGCAGGTCGAGGGAGGCGGGCTGGATCTGGCCGGGAATGATGTCGGTATCGGCCCGGATCTGGCCGTCGGCCACCATCTGCCGGATGGCCCGATCAGAGAGAACGCCGCTCATCGGGCAGACCTCGAGACTGGTGTCGGTGTGATATTGGTCGGGCTAGCAGGATTCGAACCTGCGACCTTCCGTCCCCCAGACGGACGCGCTAACCAGGCTGCGCCATAGCCCGACGAGGGCTCTTTTGGCTCAGTTTGCCGCCGGGGGCAAGAGCCGATCTGCATTGAAATCACGGTTTATCCCGCGCGGTCGAGAACCGCCTGCAAACGCTGGGCGGCGGCGGCCAGATCGGCGCGGTGGGCTTCAAGCTGCTTGGCCGAGGCCATCCGCAAACGCGCCGCGATCCCGATGGAACGGGCATAGCTGAGGTCATCGTCGGCGGGATCCGTTTCGGGCACATCCGGCGTGGCCGGGATGCGGGACACCGGTTCCGGTTCGGGCTCCGGTTCGGGCTCGGGCTCCGGATCGGGAAGGGGGGCTGGCTCAGGCTCCGGCGCGGCCGGCGCCGGTTCGGCGGGCGGTTCGAGATCCAGAAGGGGCTCGGGCGCGTCCTCTGCCACCGCACCGATGTCGTCAGGCTCGAAACTTTCGGCGCCAATGGCGGTTTCCGGCTCGGGCGGCGCTTGCGGGGCTGGCCGAGATACGGGGCGGTGCGAGAAGAAGGCCGGCACGGTGTCTTCTGCCGGTTCCGGCTCCGCTTGAGGCGCCTCGGGCGCGGGCGCCAGAGGGGGCGTTTCCGCGTCCGGGATCAGATCGTCCTCCTCCTCCTCTTCGGGCGGCGGCGCATCGAGACGGGGATTCGGTTTGGCGTCATGGGACGCAAGTGCAGGCGAGGCCGGTGCGGCGGGCACAGGTTCGGCCTCGATCACCGCGGGCGCGGTCTCTTCCGCCGCATCCTCACCCTCAAGCATGGGCGAATGGGAGGAGACATGTTTGATGCCTTCTTCCCGGAAAAGCTTCTGCACCCCCCGGATGGTCATCCCCTGATCATGGAGCAGCACCTTGACCCCGCCGATCACCCGCATGTCGGAGGGGCGGTAATAGCGTCGTCCGCCCGCTCGTTTCACCGGTTTGATCTGACTGAACCGCGATTCCCAGAAGCGCAGGACATGCGTGGGCACGTCCAGCCATTCGGCCACTTCAGAGATGGTGCGGAATGCGTCGCGGGATTTCTGAACCAAGGGTCAGGCCTTGTTGCCGGCGGCCACACGTTCTTTCATGAGATGCGACGGACGGAAGGTGAGCACCCGGCGGGGGTGAATCGGCACCTCTTCGCCGGTTTTCGGGTTACGGCCCACCCGCGCGGCCTTGTCGCGGATCGAGAACGTGCCAAAGGATGAGATCTTGACCTGCTCGCCGCTGACCAGCGCATCGGACATGTGCAACAGCACGCTCTCGACGAGTTGAGCAGATTCGTTCCGGCTCAGGCCAACTTCGCGGAACACCGCGTCGGACAAATCCATCCGAGTTAACGTCTTTTCACTCATCCCGGTCCCCCTATGATTTTTGGTTACATTCTTTGCAGGCCAGAATGGGCGTGTTGATTTTCCGAGTCAATATCAAGCCCTTGGAAAAGGGCGTTAACTTATCGAAACCTATGCGGAATTCGGAAAACGGAGGCGGAAACTCGCCGGATTTGCCACCAGCTACCAGCGCAGGACGACCGATCCCCAGGCCAGACCGCCGCCGATCGCCTCGGTGACAATCAGGTCACCTTGCTTGATTTGACCGTTTGCCACCCCGGTCGACAGCGCCAGCGGGATCGAGGCGGCCGAGGTGTTTCCGTGGTCCTGGACCGTGACGATCACCCGATCCATCGGCAGGCCCATCTTCTGGGCGGTGGATTTGATGATCCGCAGATTGGCCTGATGGGGCACCATCCAATCCACATCGTCGCCGTTCAGCCCAAGTTTTTCGAGCGAGGCATGGGCGGTGGCGGCGAGCTTCTCGACCGCATGGCGGAAGACCTCCTTGCCCTGCATCCGCAAAACACCGGTGGTCTGGGTGGACACCCCGCCATCGACATAAAGAATGTCGCGGTGCCGCCCGTCGGAATGAAGATCGGTGGTCAGGATGCCGCGATCGTCATTGGTGCCGACCGCTTCGGTGTCCTCCAGCAACAAGGCCCCCGCGCCATCGCCAAACAGCACGCAAGTGCCGCGATCTTCCCAATCCATGATCCGCGAGAAGGTCTCCGCCCCGATCACCAGCGCCCGCTCGGCCTGACCCGACAGGATCAGCGCATTGGCCTGGGAGAGGGCGAAGACGAACCCTGCGCAGACCGCCTGAACATCGAAGGCAAAGCCCCGGGTCATGCCCAGTTCGGCCTGCACCATGGTGGCGGCAGAGGGAAAGGTCAGATCGGCGGTGGAGGTGGCGACGATGATCGCATCCACGTCATCGGGGGCAAGCCCGGCCATGGCGAGGGCGGCGCGGCAGGCCTTGGCGGCCATCTGCGATGTGGTTTCGCCCTCGGCGGCAAAATGACGCCGCTCGATCCCGGACCGGGATTTGATCCAGGCATCGGAGGTGTCGATCTTGTCTTCGAACCAAGCGTTCGGAACCACCCGTTCGGGCAGATAATGGCCGACCCCTCGGACCATCGCGCGTCGTGTCATTTTGCCTGCTCTTTACCCGGTACTTTTATCGTTTTCTTGGACGTATCCTGCCGTGGTGTCTTGAAGGATGCAACCCGTGCCGCGAGGCGCTCGTTGAAGTTGCTCTCGGCCAGTTTGAACGCCAGCTTGATCGCCGCCGAGACACCGGTGGCATCGGCCGACCCATGGCTTTTCACCACCGTGCCATTGAGCCCCAGAAAGACGCCGCCGTTCACCTGACGCGGATCGATCCGTTTCGACAACCGCTTGAGCGATCCGATGGCGAGGAGGGCGGCGAATTTCGACAGGAAGGTCGCGCCAAAGGCCGCGCTGAGAAATTCCCGAATGAGCGAGGCCGTGCCTTCGCCGGTCTTCAACGCCACATTGCCGGTGAACCCGTCGGTGACGATCACATCAACCCGGTCCGACGGAATGTCGCCGCCTTCGACGAAACCGACGAAGTCGAATTTCGCATCTTCGACCACATCCGAAATCAGATCATGGGCCTCGCGTATTTCCTGCCGCCCCTTGGTCTCTTCGGTGCCGACGTTCAACAGCCCGATCCGGGGCCGGTCGAGACCGAGCCCGTTGCGGGCATAAGACCCGCCCATCAGCGCATATTGCAACAGATCCTTGGCATCGGCGCGAATATCGGCGCCCACATCCAGCATCACGTTGAACCCGCCGGGGTTGCGCGACGGCCAGAGACAGGCAATGGCGGGGCGGAAAATGCCCGGAAGCTTGCGCAGCCGGATCATCGACACCGCCATCAAGGCACCGGTGTTGCCACAGGAGACGACCGCCTCGGCATCGCCCTCGCGCACCGCATCAATCGCCGCCCACATGGAGGTGCCCTTGCCGTTGCGCATCACATGGGAGGGCTTGTCCTCCATCCGCACGACCTCGGCCACATCGCGGATCTCGCAGACGCCTTCCAGCTTGCGCTTGGCCACCAGCGGTTTCAGCTCGGCTTCGGGGCCGAAGACCAGAAAGCGGATGTCCGGGTTCTTGGCCGCAGACATGGAAAGGCCCGCGACGACAGCGCCCGGGCCTTTGTCGCCGCCCATGGCGTCGACAGAAATCGTGATGTGCCGCGCGGATGCAGCCGTGGTTTCTGATGACACAGACATCCCCCGCGCGCCGAAAGCGGCTTATGCGGCGTCTTCGTCCAGGTCGATCTCGTCGGCCTGAGCAACGACTTCACGGTCCGCGTAGTGGCCACAGGCACCGCACACATGGTGCGGACGCTTGAGTTCGCCACAATTCGGGCATTCGGCCGGATTGGCCGCCGTCAGGGCATCATGCGCACGGCGCATGTTGCGGCGGGACGGGGTGACTTTATTCTGAGGGACAGCCATGTCCTTATTCCTCGTCTATCAGTAAGGGCGGCGCCCCGGTTGCAGGTCAGAGGCGTCATATGCGCTGTCGCGCAGCCTGTCCAACCCAATGTGCGAATAAGGCCGCGAACATACGCAGATTCCTTTGGAAAGCAAGCGTGTTTTCAGCCCTGATCTTCGCCGTTGTTTTTAAGGCTCCGAGCCAGATCCTTCAAGCCCGCAAACGGTTTGAGATCCTCTGCCGCAAGCGGTGTCTTGCCCGGTTCGGTCACGGTGATGTCCACTGGCGCCACCCCCTCGGCCCGTGGCCAGGGCGGCAGGGCCAGTGCCAGCGCCTCGGCCATCACCTCCGACAGGTCCAGAACGGCCGGCAGCGGCTCGGCGCTGTCGTCCTCGGGCATTTCCATCTCATCGGCCTCAGGCTCCGGCAGATCGGCCAGATATCGCCGGGTCACAGGCTCGTCGATCCGGGTGGTCACCGGCTCGCCCGTGACACCACAGCTTTGCACCACCGTGGCGCCCAGCTTGGCTGTCAGCAGCAGATCACGGGCGTTTTCGGGGGCCACCTGGCCTGCAAAGGTCAGCTTCTTGACCGCACGAATGCCCATCTCATCGGCGAGCCGTGCGCGTTCCTCCGCATCCGTGCGCAGATCAAAGCTCTGGGGCTCGTGCACCGCGCGGGGGCTGATCTCACGGGATCCGTCTGGCTGGGACATGAGCAATTCCTTGAACCTCTGGGCTGCAATAGCTATGCCGACTAGGCGGCGCGGAGCCGTTTGGCAAGAGGTGGGTATCATGGTGATCAACGGCAAGCGGATCAGGGCGGCAGCGGGGCTCTCTGGGATCGTGTTGATGGCGGGCTGCGCCACGATGACGGACCGCCATGGCTACATGCCCGACGCCGAATTGCTGGCCGAGGTGCGCGTCGGCCAGGACACCCGCGAAACCGTGGATCGTCTGCTCGGTCGGCCCAGCACCGAAGGCATTGTCGATCAGACCGGCTGGTATTACGTGCGCTCCGACTATGAACGCGTGCTCTGGCGCGCGCCTGTCGAAACCGACCGCCAGGTGCTGGCGATCAGCTTCGACGAGGCCGACCGGGTCGCCAATATCGAACGGTTCGGGCTCGAAGCGGGCCGTGTGGTGGTGCTGGAGCGTCGGGTCACCGACAGCAACACCGCCGGTGTCAGCTTCCTGCGCCAGCTCTTCTCGAATCTCGGCAATTTCAACCCGGGTCAGTTCTTCGGCGGCAGCGAATAGGCGTCACTCCTCCGCTTCGAACTCGAGAGCCGCGCCATTGATGCAATAGCGCAGCCCCGTGGGTTGCGGTCCGTCGGGGAAGACATGGCCCAGATGGCCATCGCAGCGGGCGCAATGGACCTCCGTGCGGCGCATGAAGAAACTCCGGTCGTCCTTTTCGCCCACCATGTCATCGTTGGCCGGTTGATAAAACGATGGCCAGCCGGTGCCGCTGTCGAACTTGTGCGCCTGATCGAACAATGCGACGCCACAGCCCTTGCAATGGAACTGGCCCGCATCTTTCGGGAAGTTGTCATTGGTGAAGGCGCGCTCGGTGCCATGCTTGCGCAGCACCTTGTAGGACAGGGGATCCAGCTGCGCGCGCCATTCTTCGTCCGATTTAGTGACTTTTTCCACGGAAATTTCCCCCTGTGTCATGATCCTGTGACGCCTTGCATGGCAAACCGCCTGCGACAATATTTAGGACGGTCGGTCCGATCCGAAAGAGCAAAGGTCAGTTCCCGGTGTCAAAGTTGCGCTATCAGGCCCGCATGGGCGAAAATGCCGAGGATCTTCTGGCGGTCCAGCGCCTGCGCCACGATGCCTTTTTCGCCGGGCGCGGTGTCGCGCGGCGCGCAGACGGGCGCGATGCGGATGGGTTTGACGAGAAATGTGATCACGTTCTGGTGGAAAATATCGGAAACGGACGCCTGGTGGCCACGTTCCGATTGTTGCCGATCTGTTCCGGTGCCGATATCGGCGAAAGCTATTCCGCCCAGTTCTACGAATTGCACGGCCTGACCAGCTACGACCGCAAGATGGTCGAGATGGGCCGGTTCTGCGTCGCCCCGGGGGAGCGCGACCCGGATATTCTGCGCGCGGTCTGGGGCGCGCTTGCGGCTTATGTGGACCGGGAAGGGGTCGAGATGCTGTTTGGCTGTTCCTCCTTCCACGGCACCGATGCGGCGGCCTATGCCGACGCTTTTGCCATGCTGCGCGAAGAGCATCTGGCGCCGAAACGCTGGCTGCCGCGCATCAAGGCGCCGAATGTGCTGCGCTTCGCCCAGCGGTTTCGCCTCGCGCCCGACCGCAAGAAGGCGCTCAGTTCCATGCCGCCGCTTCTGCGCAGCTATCTCTCGCTGGGTGGCTGGGTCAGCGATCATGCGGTGGTCGACCGTGACCTGAACACGCTCCATGTCTTCACCGGGCTGGAAATCGCCTCGATCCCGCCCAATCGCGCCCGGGTGCTCCTGGCCACGCCGGGCTGAGGCTTGACGCCGGAGGCGGCGCGTCATAGGCGCGGAACATGGCCCGTACACCGCTTCTCCAACTCGCCGATATCGCCCTGACATTTGGCGGCGATCCGGTTTTTGCCGATCTCTCGCTTTCGATCCAGCCCGGCGACCGGCTCGCTCTCGTCGGTCGGAATGGTTCCGGAAAATCCACACTTCTCAAAGTGATGGCGGGTCTTGTTGAAGCGGATAAGGGCGCGCGCACCCTCGCCCCCGGCACCTCCGTCGGCTATATGGAGCAGGAACCCGACATGTCGGACTGCGCCACATTGGGTGACTTCGCCACCCGCGATCTGGGCCCGTCCGAACTCTGGCGGATCGAGGCGGTCGCGCAAGGTTTGAAGTTCGACCCCGGCGCCGAGGTGGCGACCGCTTCGGGCGGGGAGCGGCGCCGCGCGGCGCTGGCCAAGCTGATCGCCGAGGCCCCCGACCTGATGCTCCTTGATGAGCCCACCAACCACCTCGATATCGAGGCAATCGGGTGGCTTGAAGAACATCTCTCAACATCCCGTAATTCCTTCGTAATTATCTCTCACGACCGATCATTTCTGCGCGCATTGACCCGCGCCACGCTCTGGCTCGACCGGGGCGAGGTGCGTCGCCGCGACGGTGATTTCGACGGGTTCGAAGATTGGCGCGACACCACCTGGGCGCTGGAGGACGAGGCGCGGCACAAGCTGAACCGCAAGATCAAGGCCGAAGCGAAATGGGCGGTCGAAGGCATCTCGGCCCGGCGCAAGCGAAATCAGGGGCGGGTGCGCGCGCTTCACGCCCTGCGGGCCGAACGCGCCTCCCAGATTCAACGGCAGGGCACTGCGGCCATGGCGCTGGATGCCGGTCCGAAATCCGGAAAGCGGGTAATCGAGGCGACTGCGTTTTCAAAAACTTACGGGTCGAAGCTCATCTGCCGTGATTTCTCGCTCCGGGTCATGCGCGGCGACCGCGTGGCCTTTGTCGGCCCCAATGGCGTGGGCAAGACCACGATGATCGAAATGCTCACCGGGGCCACCGAACCCGATGCGGGCGACCTGAAACTTGGCACCAATCTGGAGATTGCCACGTTCGATCAGCGCCGCGCCGCCCTCGATCCCGACGCGACGCTCTGGGAAAGCCTCACCGGCGACAAGGCGATGCGGGTCTCGGGCCGCGCCGATCAGGTCATGGTGCGCGGCACGCCCCGCCATGTGGTCGGCTATCTCAAGGATTTCCTCTTTGACGAGGCCCAGGCCCGTGCGCCCGTGCGCGCACTCTCTGGCGGTGAAAAGGCCCGCCTCTTGCTGGCCCGGATCATGGCGCAACCGTCGAACCTGCTGGTGCTGGACGAACCGACCAACGATCTCGACATCGAGACGCTGGATCTTCTGCAGGACATTCTTGGAGAGTATGACGGCACCGTGCTGCTGGTGAGCCACGACCGCGATTTCCTCGACCGGGTCGCCACCACCACCGTGGCCTTCGAAGGGCAGGGCCGGATCACGGTCCATGCCGGGGGCTGGTCCGACTATGCCCCAAAGCGGAAACTGGTGGAGGCGGCGAAACCCAGTCAGAAATCGACCTCCGCTGCCGAGAAGAAATCGGAAAAAACCGGAAAGACGGGTCTGAGCTTTACCGAGAAACACCGGTTGGAGGCGCTGCCCGGGGAAATCGAGCGGCTGGAGGCAGAAATCGGAAAACTGTCGGAATTGCTGGCCGATCCCGATCTTTACAGCCGCGAGCCGGTGAAGTTCCAGAAAGCCACCGAGGCGCTCACCGCCCGTCAGTCGAAACTGGCCGAGGCGGAAGAGGAATGGCTGCTGCTTGAGGAAAAGGCCGAAAGCGACGGGTGAACCCGGGGCCGATAGCCGTTTCTGAGCGCTGCCACGGTGGTGGGCGGGGTCAGCAGGAGCACCTCTCCTTCGGGGCGTGTTTCCGCCGGGCCATAGCGGCCGGGCGAAATGGGAAACACCTGATCGCCGAAGACCAGTTTCGGGCCATCGGTGAGGATCACCGCGCCGTCGGGCAGGGCTCCGGCCGGTGCCCGGTGTCGGCGCTGCCCGAAGAGCCGTGGAATGGCTCGCTCCCCATGCAACGCCCGGTCCATCTCCCCGGCCGGTCCCGTGAGCCCCGCAGCGGTGCGATAGGCCTTGTAATCGGCATTCCGACAAAGCGCGCAGGGCCGGTGACCGGCGGCCAGCGCAACGGCCTCGTCGAGGAAGAACAATTCGGTATAGGCGCCCGGGCTCATCACCTCGCGGTGCCAGTCGCGGTGTTTCAGCACGCAGGTGACCCAGGCCTGATGTTTCCAGCGGGCGTGGCCCAGTTTCTGGCCCGCGTGCAGGATGCCGCGATTGCCCATGAAGAGGCCGCGGGCCGGATCCGCCACGATCTCCCCGGTGGCCAGAACCCGGTTCTGCAGGGGCATCAGAGCGCGGCCCCACGGGGCAGGGCGCGGACCTGAACGTCTTCACTTTCAAAGGCTTGCGCGAGGATTTTCACCACCGCCCAGGGGTCGGCCGCCCCGCACATGAAGACATCGAAGGCCGCGAATCCCCGTTCGGGCCAAGTGTGCAGGGTGATGTGGCTTTCGGCCAGAAGGGCCACGCCGGTTACGCCCTGGGGAGAGAAGCGGTGCAGGTGGATGTCAAGAAGCGTGGCATTGGCCGCGACAACGGCCGCGCGCAGGGCAGCGTCAATCCGCGCGGGATCGTTGAGGCCCGTTCCGCCGTGCAGATCGATGATCAGATGGGTGCCAAGCCCGACCGGGGCTTCGCAGAGTGCCACGTCGTCCATGACCCTGCCTTCCGCCGTTTCGCGCGATCATCGCCCGGGCGGTGGCATTTGTCGATGGCTCAGGCCGGTGCGCGCCGCGAGAAGAGCCCGATCAGCACCACGCCGACGAGCACCAGAGCCACCATCACAGGGTAAAGGCCGCCTGCGGCGACAATCAGCGCCGCCAGCGCCAGGCCGGTGGCAAAGAAGAGAAGAAAGAGCAGTCCGATCATACCAAAACACCATACAACGCGCCCCATTCCCTTAGCTTACGCGATTTCGGGGATATTGCTGAGCGGTTTTTTGCTCATATTGATGGGAAATGCCGAGAACGTGGCTCAAAATCGACGCATGGCGTGGGGTATTATTATACCATAATTTCAAGATGTTGTTTTTGAACGAAAAAAACTGCACCTCCTGTCTTGACCTGTGTGGTCAGATGTTTAGAACCCGCCCATCCGAATAACCCCCCAAAAGGGCACACACATGAAAACCTTTACCGCAACTCCGGCGGATATCGACAAGAAGTGGATCCTGATCGACGCCGAGGGCGTGGTTCTGGGCCGTCTTGCCTCGATCGTCGCCATGCGTCTGCGCGGCAAGCACAAGGCCAGCTTCACCCCGCATATGGACATGGGCGACAACGTCATCGTCATCAATGCCGACAAGGTGCAGTTGACCGGCAACAAGCGCAACAAGCCGAACTACTGGCACACGGGCTATCCGGGCGGCATCAAGTCCCGCACCACCGGTCAGATCCTCGAAGGTGCCCATCCCGAACGCGTGGTCATGCAGGCCGTCAAGCGGATGCTGCCCGGCAACCGTCTGAGCCGTCAGCAGATGACCAACCTGCGCGTCTATGCCGGGGCCGAGCACCCGCACGAGGCGCAATCCCCCGAAGTTCTGGACGTCAAGTCCATGAACAAGAAGAACACCCGGAGCTGAGCCCATGGCAGAAGACATCAAGACACTCGACGACCTGAAAGAGGTTGTTGGTGAGACCGCCGCAGCCCCGGTTGACGCCGAGGCCGTGGTCGATGCGGGCCCCGCCCGTGAACCCCAGCGCGACGAATTGGGTCGGTCCTATGCCACCGGCAAGCGGAAGGACGCGGTTGCCCGTGTCTGGATCAAGCCCGGTTCCGGCAAGGTCACCGTGAACGGCAAGGACATGGACGCCTATTTCGCCCGTCCGGTGCTGCAGATGATCCTGCGCCAGCCCTTCACCGTTGCCGGTGTCGACGGCCAGTTCGACGTGATGGCCACCGTCAAGGGCGGCGGTCTCTCGGGGCAGGCCGGTGCGGTCAAGCACGGCATCTCGAAAGCGCTGCAGCTTTACGATCCCTCGCTGCGCGCCGCGCTGAAAGCCGCAGGCTTCCTGACCCGTGACAGCCGCGTGGTGGAACGGAAAAAGTTCGGCAAGGCCAAGGCCCGCAAGAGCTTCCAGTTCTCGAAGCGCTGATTTCAGGCTTTCGGAGACGAGACAAAGGCCGGTCCCCCTGGGGGCCGGTTTTTTTGTGCGCGGACATTCTGGCAGAGTATTCGGGGCCGCTGGATTTGCGGTTGTCGTCGGCGGGCCGCTGGCCGCGTCCGGTCACGGCACGGTGTCAGGCCTGCAGCGCGGGGCTGTCGCGGTCGTCCAAAAGAAGCGCATGGGCGTCTTCTTCGGGCAGCGGTTTCGAGAAGTAGAACCCCTGCAGAAGGTCGCAGCCCAGATGGGTCAGAAGGTCGATCTGATCGGTGGTTTCGACCCCTTCGGTGGTGATCACCAGCCCCAGTTGCTGCCCCAGATCAATGATGGATTTCAACACCTTGCGTTGACGCGTCACGTCATCCGCGAGGCCGGTGAGGAAGCTGCGGTCGATCTTCAGCTTGTCGAAATCATGGGCCAGCAGATAGGAAAGTGAAGAAAATCCGGTGCCGAAATCGTCCATCGCCATGGAGATCCCCATGGCCTTGAGCGCCTTGAACTGGCTTTGCACCCGGGCGTCTTCTTCCAGCAGCAGGCCTTCCGTGATCTCGAATTCCAGCCGGTGCGCGGGGAAATCGAGACTGTCGATCAGCCAGCGCACCTCTTCGACCAGGCTCTCGTCGCGGAATTGTGCGGGTGAGAGGTTGATGGCCAGAAACACATCCTCGGGCCAGTCGCGGGCGACGCGCATGGCCTCTTCCATCGCCCGTCGGCCCAGATCGCAGATCTGGCCGGTCTGTTCGGCAATCGGGATGAATTCCGCAGGCGAAATTGGTGTTCCATCCTCGGAGGTCAGACGCATCAGCGCTTCAAACCCTTTGATCTTCTGGGTTTTTGCGTCGATCACCGGTTGATAGACCATATGGGCCCGCCCGGTGTCCCAGGCATAGCGCAAAGTGGACTCGATCTGCTCGCATCGCCCGCGACAGCTGTCGAGCCCTTCGGTGAAGGCCACCACCTGATCGGTCCCGTTGCGCTTGGCATGGGTCAGCGCGATATCGGCGGATTTCAGAAGCTCATCCAGAGTGTCGTTCGGTGTCGCAAGGCAGGTTCCGATCCGGGCGCGGCCCGCCACGGCCTTGCCTTCGTGCTGGAAGGGACGGCGCAATTCGGCCCGCAGCCGGTTGGCGGCGGATTGCAACTCGTCGGGCAGGACATGGGGTAGCAGGGCTGCGAATTCGTCGCCGCCCAACCGGGCGATCAGATCTTCCTTGCGCAGGTGGCTCCGCAGGGTTTCGGCCAGGTGCTGCAGGTAAGCATCGCCCAATTCATGGCCGTGGGCGGCGTTGAAGCCGCGGAACTGGTCCACGTCGATCAGGATGATGCCATGGTTGTGCAGCGGGCGGGGCGGCTCGGCAAAAGCCGCTTCGGCCTCGGCGGTGAAGGTGGCGCGGTTCATCAGCCCGGTGAGAGAATCGCGCCGCGCCATGTGGCGCAACCGGGCTTCAGCCCGCTGGTTGCGGGATTTGAGATAGAGCCAGCCCAGGGTCGGGCCCAGATAGGCCAGCGCCATCAGAAGTGGCAGGGCAAAGATCATCCAGCGGAACCCGTCGCGGAAGATATTGCCGTTGTCGCTGTGGTCGAAGGTGATTTCGAGGTAGCCGAACCGCTTTTGGGTTTCGGTCGCCAGCGGTTCGACGGCCCGGATCAGGACCGTTCCGGGATCGGCATCCAGCCGCTTGTAGACCTCATGGCCGCTGGCACGGCTGTCTTGCAGGGCCTCGGAACTGCGCTGGCTGCCATCTGCGAGCCAGCGTTTCTGATCATGAACATAGCGCAGGAGCCCGTCGGCACTGTAGACCTTGAGCTGCACGAGGCCGCTGGCGAAGACAAGCTGCTGTTGAAGACGGCGGCGGGTCTCCACCTTGACCAGCCCGTCGCGGGCAATTCGGTCAAGTTCGGGAAAGCTCTCCTGGATCTGCCGGGTCAGGTGCCGCACATGGGTGAGCGATTCGGAGGCGATGGCTGCATTTATCGTTCGATCAAGACTAGACCGGGTGCCGGTCAGTATAATTCCAACCAAAACAATGCTGACAAGGGCCGCGAGCGCAAAGCTCCGTGTCGTTTTTGTGGTCTTCAACATAACGCCTCGGTGAAATCTTCCTACCAAGGGTCACTACTGTGCAGAATTCAACAAAAGGTTATTAATTCAACCCGTGGTTGCTTCCAGCCGTTCCAATGCTCTCATCCAGAGCGCCTCGGCTCGTTCCAGCCCGTCCTCGACCTCGGCAAACTTTTTCTGCAGGTCTTCCACGTCCCGTTTGCGCGCCTCGTCATAAAGTGCGGGATCCGCCAGCCGGTCCGCCAGCTTTTCGCGAATGGCGCTCAACTTGTCCACCCGCGCCTCTGCCGTGGCCGCCGCCTGACGCAGCTCGGCCAGATCCCGGCGCGAAGGTTTCTCTTTCTTTTCCTTGGCTTGCACAGGTTTCGGGGCAGGGGCGTCCAACAGCATCCGCCGGTAATCTTCCAGATCCCCCTCATAGGGCGCCACCCGTCCGCCCTTCACCAGCCACAGCCGGTCGGCCACATGGGACAACAGATGCATGTCATGGCTGACCAGCACCACGGCGCCGGAATAGGCGGCCAGTGCCTCGATCAGCCCCTCCCGGCTCTCCATATCCAGATGGTTGGTCGGCTCGTCTAGGATCAGCATATGCGGCGCATCGATCGTCGCCAGCAAAAGCGACAACCGCGCCTTCTGCCCACCCGACAGCTTCGCTGCCAGCGTCTCCGCCTGATCCGCCCCGATCCCGAACCCCGCCAAACGCGCGCGCAGCTTTGCCGGCGCCTCCTCGGGCCTTAGCCGCCGGATGTGATCCAAGGGCGTTTCATCCGCATGCAACTCATCCAGCTGATGCTGGGCAAAATACCCGATCCGCAGCTTCCGCGCCCGGGTGATCCGGCCCCCCATCGGCTCCAGCTTGCCCGACAGCAGTTTCGACAGGGTCGATTTGCCCTCGCCGTTCTGACCCAAAAGCGCGATCCGATCATCCTGATCGATCCGCAAGGAAAGCCGCGACAACACAGGCGCCTCCCCATAACCGACGCTCGCACTCTCCAGCGCAATGATCGGCGGCGACAATTCCTCCGGCTCCGGGAAGGAAAACTTCCGCAAAGCCGCTTCCGCCGGCGTGGTGATCGGCGTCATCTTGGCGATCATCTTCAACCGCGACTGGGCCTGCACCGCTTTCGAGGCTTTGTAACGGAACCGATCCACAAAACTCTGCAGATGCGCCCGCCGCGCTTCCTGCTTGCGCGCCTCCGCCTCGGCCACCGCCAGCCGCGCCGCCCGCGTTTCGGCAAAAGTGTCGTAAGCCCCTTGATACAAAGACAATTTCCGATCCTCCAAATGCAGGATCGACGTCACCGCCCGGTTCAAAAGCCCCCGGTCATGGCTGATCGTGATCACCGTATGGGGATATTTCGCCAGATAACTCTCCAGCCACAAAGCCCCTTCCAGATCCAGATAGTTGGTCGGCTCATCCAAAAGCAGCAGATCGGGCGCCGAAAACAGCACACCCGCCAGCGCCACCCGCATCCGCCAGCCCCCCGAAAAGGCCGAACAGGGCCGGGCCTGCGCCGCCGTATCGAACCCGAGGCCTTTCAAAATCGACGAGGCCCGCGCCTCCGCCGACCAGGCATCAATATCCGCCAGCCGCGTCTGCACCTCGGCAATCCGCGCCGGATCCTCCGTGGTCTCGGCCTCCGCCATCAAGGCGGCCCGCTCCGTATCCGCCTCCAGCACCGTGTCCAGCAAAGAGGTCTCGCTGCCCGGCACTTCCTGCGCCACCCCGCCGATCCGCAACCCGCGATTGAGACGGATATCCCCGCCCTCCAACGCCAATTCCCCCCGGATCAGCCGGAACAAAGTGGTCTTGCCGGTGCCATTTCGCCCGACAAACCCCACCTTGTGGCCCTCGGGAATGATCACGCTGGCCCCCTCAAAGAGAGGCCGCCCTTCAATGGAAAATCTCAGATCGTCGATACGCAGCATGACGCGCGGCGTGCCAGAGCCCCGACCCCAAGTCAACGCACCCGCCCCCTTCTTCCTGTGGAAAATACCTCAGGGGGTCGGGGGGACAGCGTCCCCCCGGGGGCAGAGCCCCTTCACAGATCGCAAATCATCGGGCTTACTGGCTTCAGGGAGGTGCCACATGGACGAAACCACCTATGGAAGCCGCGACGCCCAGGGCCATTGGCGCCCATCCAAACCCTTGCGCATCGCCCCGTTCTGGCGGTTCCCCCCGAAACTCCCCGAGATCCTCGCCTGGCTCCCGGGCTTCTTCCTGCCCTGGAACGCCTTCTACGCGCTTTCCGCACTGGCCTATTGGGCCTGGATCATCCCACCCGTCGA
>JAOXSD010000086.1 GCA_025800205.1 Silicimonas sp.
GGAAATGACAATGTTCTTTCCGGCGGCGGTGGCGGGGATGACCGGATCACCGGCGGCGCGGGCGATGACACGATTGTGGGTGGCTCGGGCAACGACACCGCCTCCTATGGCGGCTCCTCCTCGGATTTCGACGTCTCCTACAACGCCGCCACCGGTGAGCTGACCATCACCGATACAAACACCGCTGACGGGCTCGACGAGGGCACCGATCTGCTCTCGGGCATCGAGCGCATCGCCTTTGGCGGCACCGAAGTCGACGCGAGTTCCTTCCAGGTGTCGAGCACCACCGCTGCCGATGTTTTCGACTATGACACCGGCACGCCGCCCTCCCATGGGGCCATGTCGATCCCGGGATCGGCCAGCGCCGACACGATCAATGTCTCGGGCAGCAGTGACGTCACGGTGCAGGGGAGCGCGGACGATGACCGGATCACCAGCAGTTCGGGCAATGACGCGCTTTATGGCGGGTCCGGCAATGACACCATCCTGGGCGGCGCGGGCGATGACAGTCTTTATGGCGGCACCGGCAGCGATTCGATGGTCGGGGGCGATGGCCATGACGTCTTTACCCTGACCGCAGGCCAGGGGGCCGACACGGTCGAGGGCGGGGCTGGCTGGACCGATGTGCTGGAACTGGCCGGATTCAGCGGCGATTTCACCATCGATGGCAACACCATTGACGGCGCCGGCTGGACAATGGTGCTCGATGCCGGGGACGCGGTCACCGCAAGCACCAGTGACACGCTGGAACTGAGCGCCGATGCCAGCGGCATGATCACCTTCGATGATGGCGGCACGGTCGATTTCACCGGGATCGAGAAGGTTCTGGTGTGACATTCTGGCTCGGCGGCGGGCCGCCGACGCGCCGCCGCCATTAACCGTTTCTTGGCGGATTCATCGTTACTTGCCTCATAAGATAATATTTTTGAGGCAATGCCAGTGCGGGCCGATTCCATTTTAACATCGTCACGGCGCACGTCGCCGGTGGTGCTTGCCTCCTTCGGTGCCAATCTGCTGTCCCTGGCAGTGCCGATGGCGATGATCCAGATCTACGACCGCGTGATCCCCAATCAAGGGCATGAAACGCTGATCGTCCTGGGGGCCGTGGTCTTTACCGCGATCCTGGCCGATGTGCTGTTGCGCTCGGCCCGACGCTACATTCTGGAACGCGCCGGCGAGCGATTCGAACTGGCCGCCTACCCGGCCGCGGTCCGCGCCCTGGTGCTGAGCGATCCGGCCCGCGACAAACGGGTGAGCGAGGGCGATCTTTACCATAGGCTGACCGGGATCGACCGGCTGCGCAACGCCCATTCGGGCGAAACCTCCACAGCGCTTCTTGATCTGCCTTTCGCACTGCTGTTTCTGGCCGTGGTCATCCTGATCTCGCCGCAGGCGGGGCTGACGATTTTCTGCGTGCTGGCCGCCGCTTTCGTGGTGCTGAAGATCGCCCGGCAGCGGGTGCTGAAGCTGCAGCTCCGCCGCCAGGACAACGAGGCCCGGCGCCACAGTTTCCTGACCGAAACCCTGCGCGAGCTGGACGCGGTCAAGGGGATGCGGTCGGAAGGGTTCATGCAGCGACGCTATGAGCGGCTGCTGGCGGGCGCTGCCGCCACCACCCAGGACACCGCCCGGTCGGTGCAGCTGGCGCAAGGGTTCACCGCCGCCATCGGCACGCTGTCGCCCCTGCTGATGGGATCGATCGGCGCGATGATGGTGATCGAAGGGCAGATGACCGTGGGCGGGCTGGCCGCGGTGATTCTGCTGACCAGCCGGATCATCCAGCCGATCCTGCGGGTCGAGGCTTTCCTTGCCGGCATGGCCAACCAGCAGAAAGACCGCGAGGAGCTGGAGGACATTCTGGCCGCCCCGCAGATCGCCGACGGGCCGCGCCCCCTGCCCCGGATCGACCGGCTGCAGCTTGACCAGGTGACGACGGACCCGGGCCCTGAGGGCGGTCTGGCCTTTCGGAACGTCAGCCTGACCCTGGAGCGCGGCGATTGCCTCGCGCTTGAAGGGCCCGACAGCACCAGCCGCTCGGCCTTTCTGCGGCTCATCGCGGGCGAAATGGCGCTGCAACAGGGCGAGATCCTGCTGAACGATGTGCCGCTCTTTCAGCACCGGCTGGAGGATCGCCAGACCCAGATCCGCCTTCTCGGCCCCGCCAACGGGCTGATCGAAGGCAGCCTGATCGAGAACATGACCATGTTCCGCCCCCGGACCTATCGCGACCGCGCGGTGCAGCTGGCGCAGACGCTCGACATCGAAAGCGACATCACCCTGAACCCCGAAGGCTTCGATCTGCGCCTGCGCTCGGGCGCCGATACACGGCTGCCGAAATCGCTCGCCGACGCGGCGCTGATCGTGGGCGGGCTGGTGAGCGAGCCGGGCCTCCTGTTGTTCGATCAGGCCAATGCGGCGCTGGACCGCAAGGTCGACGGCAAGCTGCTGGAGGTGATGGAACAGGAGAAGGCCGACCGGATCACCATTCTGGTGTCCAACCGCCCCTCCTTCGTCAGGATGGCCAACAAACGGCTGGATATCACGCCCTTCCTTCAGGCCCCGCGCCCGCGGACCCGACGCAGCGGAGGGCCGCAATGACGCCAGAGGACTTTCTTGAAGATCAGTTCGACGATGACATGATCGCCCGCAAACTTGCGGTCGAACGCATGTTCGAAATGGATCTGCTGTCGGAAAGCCTGACCACCGGGCGGCTGTGCGGTCAGGCGGTCGATCCGGTCACGGCGGAATTGATGATGGTGCTGCTGGAGCGGCTCCATTGGGTGCCGCAGACCCGGCAACTGGCCGCCGCCATGCCCCATTTCCCCGACGGGTTCGGGGTGACGGAACTGCGCGCGACCTTTGCCAATCTGGGCTTTCCCAGCACCGATCAATGGCTGCCGGGACGGCAACTGGCCGGATTGCCGGCCGAGACACTGGTCTGTGATCCGCGCGGCGAGATGTGGCTGGTGCGTCAGGACGGCAAGCGTCCGGTGCTGGTGCAGCCGTCGGAAACCGAGGAACGCACCAGGCGGATCCGGACGACCCATCTCTATCGCTGTTTCCACTTCGAACGACAGCATGCCGATCAACCGGACGGGATGTCGGCGGCGACCGGCACCGGCTGGATGACCGGGCTGATCCTGCGGTTTTCCCCCGAAGTGCGGCTGCTGGTGCTGCTGACACTGCTGTCGGGCGCCTCGGCGATCCTGATTGCCTTCGGGCTGACCAAGATCTTCGACACGGTCATTCCCACCCGCAACATCCAGACGCTGGAAGGGATCATTCTCGGGCTGCTTTTGATCTTCGGGGCCGATTTCACCCTGCGGCAGATCCGTGCCTCGATCATCGGGCGGCTGTCGGGACGGGTGGAATACCTGCTTGGCAGCGCGCTTCTGGGCAAGTTGCTGCATCTGCCGAGCCAACGATTTGACGGGGTGCCGCTGAGCGACCAGATGGCGCAGCTCAGGCAATTCGAGACGATCCGCGATCTCTTTGGCGGGCCGGTGGTGTTGCTGCTTCTGGAATATCCGCTGGTGGTGGTGATGCTTTTGACCATCGCGCTGATGGCCTGGCCGCTGGCGCTGGTGCTGACCGGGCTGATCGTGCTTTTCGGCACGCTGGGCGCGCTGCTGGCCCCGGCGGTGCGGCGCACCGGGAAGGCGCAAAGCGCGGCGCAGACCAACCTCAACCGCAGCCTCTTCGAGATCCTTGGCAACCGCCGCCAGATCGGCCGCGAAGGGCTGGCCGATCACTGGATCGGCCGGATCGAACGGCAGAGCCGCGAACTGGCCCATTGCCGCCGCAGGCAGGCGCGGTCGACCCGCTGGCTGGAAGGTCTGGCCTATGCGAGCCTGCCGCTTTCGGCCGCATCGGTGATCGGGCTGGGCGCGGTTTTGGTGATGCAGGGCAGCGTGACCGCCGGTCAGCTTGTGGCAACCACGATCCTGACCTGGCGGTTGTTCGCGCCGATCCAGCAGACCCTGAAACTGCTGCCGAAACTGCAGGATGTGCAGGGCCTGTTCGGGCAGATCGACGCGCTGATGCGCCTGCCCGAGGAACAGCGCGGCGCCCCTGCCCAGATCAACGCCCATTTCGAGGGCAATCTGGAGACCCGTGGCCTGGTGCTGCGCCATCCGAAATCCTTCGCCCCCACCCTGGTCAATGTGCAGCTCGAGATCCCCCATGGCAGTCTGGTGGCGCTCACCGGCCGGTCCGGCTCGGGCAAGACCACGTTGCTGCGTCTTCTGGCCGGACAATTGGCGCCGCAGGCCGGGGGCGTGTTGCTGAACCGGTTGCATCTGACCCAGCTGTCGCGGGATTTGCGCGCCAGCAAGATCGCCTATGTGTCGCAGAAACCGATCTATCTTTATGGCTCGGTCGCCCAGAACCTGCGGCTCGCCGACCCGTCCGCCGATGATCAGCATCTGCAGAACATTCTCGAAGAGGTCGGGCTGGGCGCCTGGGTCACCGCCCTGCCCGAGGGCATTCACACCCGGCTTGACCCGAATGTGGATGGCCATGTGCTGACCGCCTCCGTGCGGGCCTGTATCGCGGTCGCCCAGGCCTTCCTGTCGAAACCCGTGGTGCTACTGCTGGACGAACCCGCAGGGGGCATGGACCAGAACTTTGAAACCCATCTTCTGGCCGCGCTGGAGGCGCGTCGGGGGTCGCTCACCTGCGTGATCGTGACCCACCGGCCAAGTCTGATGCGGCGCACCGATTCCGTCATTTTCCTCAATGGGGGCAACGCCGTGATGCGTGCCACCGCTGATCTCGAACAGGCCGCCTCATGACACGCAAGACCCGTTCCGACGCCGCCCTGCGGCAAGCAAATCTCAAGAAACACGGTGGCTTGAGCGCCGGGATCGACCTGCCCGAAGCCCATGACACGCGCCATGCCCGGCGGCTGATCTACACGCTGATGGCCACGCTTCTGGCCGCCATCCTCTGGGCCGGCAACACGCCGGTGAACGAGATCACCAGTGGCAGCGGCGTGATCGCGACCCGCACGCTGGCTGAACGGGTCGAGCATCCGGACGGCGGGTTGGTGGCGGAAATCCATGTGGCGAAAGGGCAGCGGGTCGAAGCCGGCGCGCCGCTGATGCGGTTTGACACCGGCGCGCTGGAGCGCGAACTGGGCAAGCTGCAGGCCAGCCGCATCGCCCTGCAGGCGGAACGCAGCCGGATCGATTTCCTGTTGCAGGACCGCGGTGCTGTGCCGGAATTCGACAGTCTTGACGAACTTGACCCCAGCGAATTGCTGTTCTGGGCCGAGCAATCCTACCTGACCGCGCAACTTGATCTGATTGCTTCGGAAAGCCAGGCCATCGAGGCCGGGCTGACCGTGCTGCAGGCCCGTCACGGCAATCTTGGCGCCGAGGCCGAGCTTCTGACCGCCCGTCTTGAGCGTAGCCGCAAGGGGCAGACCTCGGGCGCGCTGGCGCGCAATGAAGTGGAGCGGGTCGAGCGCGAGGCGCTGCAACTGGACCGCGCCCGGCTGGAACTTGCCGGAGACATCACCGCGCAGAAAGGTGCGCTTGAGACCAAGGGGCTGGAACGGGCCGAACTTCTGGCCAAGCGGGCTCGCGAGGCCGCCCTGCGCCGGGCCGAGATCGACGAAAAGCTGACCAGCGCTACGCTGTCCATCGAAGAGATCGAGGCGCGCATTGCCCGTGCCCGGGTCACCGCAACCGTCGATGGCACGATCATGGAACTAGCCGTGGCCAACCCGCGCGAAGTGGTGGCGCCCGGTGATCTGATCGTCGAGATCGTTCCCGATCACAGCGCCATCGAAGCGGCGATCGAGATCCCCGCCGACCGGATCGGCCATGTGGATATCGGCATGGAAGCGCGGCTCAAGGTGCTGTCGTATGACTTCACCCGTTTTGGCGAAATCACCGGCCATGTGGCCTCCGTGTCGCCGTCGAGTTTCGAGACCGAGACCGGCGAGACCATGTACCGGGTCACCATCGCGCTGCCCGGCGAGGGCCGTGATGTCGCCTTGGTGGGCCGGCCGGTGCGCCCCGGCATGACGGTGACGGCCGATATTCTGACCGACAGCAAGAAGGTGCTGAGCTATCTTCTGAAGCCGCTGCGGGTGCTGAGCGACAAGGCCCTCACTGAGGCCTAAACCTTTGAATAATGGAGCAATCCATGGCTGGTGAGCAGACGCTCCACCTGTCCCCAGGCGGCATTGAAGGCAAACGGGTCAAGCTTTGTTGCGGCACGGATCGCGCCCAGATCGCGCCCGCCGCCGATGGCGGCAAGGATGGGACCAGCGGCTTTTGGCACCTCCACGCGGGTCTTGTTGCCTTCCGAGGTGAGCGTCAACGCGCCGGTTTTCGCCACCGCCTGCGCCAGCTTTCGCGGGTCGATCCCGCGCAGGCGCGGCACAGCTCCAGGCTGACCCAATGGCGGCTTGATCCGCCCGCCTTCGGGCACCGCATAGGCCACATGAACCTTGATCGAGCCGCGCAGGTTCTCGGCCAGTTGCATCGCCGCGACCGGATCCATTTCGGGCCCCTCGCCGCCCAGGAACGGCGTCGGGTCGTAAAGCGCGGGCTCGGCCATGCCTGCCAGCTCCAGCCCTGCCGTTGTCAGCGCCTCCACCAGTTCGGTGATCGTGTAGGGCCGGTCCTGGCTGTGCAGAAGCAGGTCGTAGAACCCCGCATCGCTTTCGCGGTGATCGACCAGATGGGGGTTTTTGCGGAAAGGATGGGTCTCGGGCAGCCGGGCGAAAATCTCGCGGGCGCGGGCCAGTTTCGCCTTCGGCTCCAGGTCCCGGGTCGCCTCCCCGAACGCCGCCTGCAGGGGATAGACGCCGGAGCGGCCGAGCGGCGCATAGACCATCAGCCCGATCCCGCCACCGGGGCGCAAGGCTGCGGCCAGCGCATTGAACCCGGCCTGCGGTTCGGGGAGGTGATGAAGCACGCCGCAACAGTCAATATAGTCGAAGCGGCCCAGATCCCCCGCCTCCAGCAGGCTGCCGGTGCGGAAGGTGATATTCTCGAGCCCCCGGATGCGCGCCCGCTCCTCGGCAATGGCGCGGGCGGCGCGCGAGAGGTCGAGATAGGTCGCGCGGTAGGGACGACCATGGGCGGTGAGCATCTGGCAAAGCTGGATCAGACCGTCGCCGGTGCCGCCGCCAGCGACCAGAATGTCGAGCGGCTCGCGCCAGTTGCGTGCCCCGCCCCAGAGGTTGTGATCCATCTCCGCTGGCAGAGAAGGCGAGCCGGTGATCAGCCGCCGGGTTTCGTCCTTCGGATCGCGCGCCGGATAGGGAAAGGCCTCATATTGCGCCTGTACCTCGCCTGTCATCCCTGTCTCCCTTGCGGCCTCGAGCGCAAAATCGCACCGGCCGCCCCGAAAGGAAAGCCCGGCTCTGGTCAAAGCGGCGCGCAGCCCCTAGATCCGGTGAAACACTCAGGAGGCCCCCCATGAAATCCCGTCTCAGCTGGACCGGCGACCGCACCTTTCTTGGTCAGACCGAGAGCGGCCATTCCGTGGTGATCGGCACCGCCCATGAGGACGCGCCCAAGCCCGGGCCTTCGGCGATGGAACTGGTGCTTCTGGGCGCCGGGGCCTGTTCCTGTTACGACGTGGTGTCGATCCTCGAGAAGGGCCGTCAGGCGGTGCGCGACGTGGAGGTCGAACTGGAGGCGGACCGGGCCGAAGACCCGCCCAAGGTTTTCACCCGCATTCATCTGCATTTCATCGTCACCGGGCGCGATCTGGACCCGAAACGGGTGGAGCGCGCGATCAACCTGTCGGTCGAGAAATATTGTTCGGCCACCGCGATGCTGGAGAAAACCGCCCGCGTGACCCATGATTTCGAGGTTGTGGACGGCTGACGTCCGGATCGCGGCGCTGAAAGGTTCGGCGGCGGGCCTGTCTGCCCGGAGCCACATCGGGCGCGGGGTTTCCTTTCCTTGATCACGCCCATCATTCATCCTCATGGGCGGATCTGCGCTTTGGCCTTTATCCCAAGGGCGGTGCGCGCTATAGCGCGCCCATCCCAACCAAAGAGAGGTCAAAATGGGCTATCGCGTCGCTGTCGTCGGCGCCACCGGAAATGTGGGCCGCGAAATGCTGAATATCCTGGCCGAGCGCCAGTTCCCTGCCGATGAGGTCGTCGCTCTGGCGAGTCGCAAATCGCTGGGCACCGAAGTCACGTTCGGCGACACCACATTGAAGACCAAGGACCTCGAAACCTTCGATTTCACCGGCTTCGACATGGCGCTTTTCGCCATCGGATCCGGCCCGACGAAGGAATATGCGCCCAAGGCCGCCAAGGCCGGCTGCGTGGTGATCGACAATTCCTCGCTCTATCGTTACGAGCCGGATATTCCGCTGATTGTTCCGGAAGTGAACCCGGAGGCGATTTCCGGCTACAAGAACCGCAATATCATCGCCAATCCGAATTGTTCGACCGCGCAGATGGTGGTGGCGCTGAAGCCCCTGCATGATCGCGCCAAGATCAAGCGGGTGGTCGTCAGCACCTATCAATCGGTGTCGGGGGCCGGCAAGGACGGGATTGACGAGCTTTGGGATCAGACCAAGGCGATCTACAACCCGACGACCGAGGTGGAGCCGAAGGCGTTTCAGCGCCAGATCGCCTTCAACGTGATCCCGCAGATCGACGTCTTCATGGACGACGGCTCGACCAAGGAAGAATGGAAGATGGTGGCGGAGACGAAGAAGATCGTCGACACCTCGATCAAGGTGACCGCGACCTGTGTGCGGGTGCCGGTGTTCGTCGGCCATTCGGAAGCGGTGAATATCGAGACCGAGGAGTTTCTCGACGAGGACGAAGCGCGGGATATTCTGCGCGAGGCGCCGGGCATCATGGTGGTCGATAAGCGCGAGCCGGGCGGCTACACCACGCCGATCGAATGTGTGGGCGATTTCGCCACCTTCATCAGCCGGATCCGTCAGGATAGCACGATCGAAAATGGTCTGAACTTCTGGTGCGTGTCGGACAATCTGCGCAAGGGGGCTGCCCTGAATGCGGTGCAGATTGCCGAACTTCTGGGGAATCGGGAGTTGAAGAAAGGCTGAATTTCGCCTTTTTCGCGATTTGACCCCGGTGCCCGATGGGTGCCGGGGTTTTTTATTGGGATCAATCGAGGGGTTCGCCTTGATATTGTTCCCGCTCGGGAAACCAACTCATGGGAACATTCCCGAGTTATGGCAGAATTTTGCCGGGGATTTTCGGGCAATCATCCGCCCATTCATTGAAAACAAAGGGAAAAATCTTCACCCCCGGCGGACCAAGGGGAAGGTCGCCGCGAGCTTGCCACATTTTCCAAGTATTTCTGCCACAATTCACGGGGCATTTGGGCAAAGACCGACCCGAGACGAAAGGCGCCCCATGACCCCGATCACCGATGACTTCGTGCTTGCTCTGATCGCCCGCGCCGAGCGCCGCCGGGGCGTGCTGACCCCGGCCAATTCCGCTGCGGCCCTTGGGCAGGCGAAGAAAGCGCCCGCCGAGCGCGGCGGGATCGTCGCTCTCGATCGCATGCGCCGCCGGTTGCGGCCGCGCCTGATGCGCAACGGGATCGCCTGAAACCGAGATCGCCGGATCGGAGACACATTTCACGTCCTGAGTTCCGGCGAGACTTTCGAGGACCGCATTCCACGCCAGACCGACTGCGCCTCAGGCGACGTATTTCTTCTGCGCCGCAAAAGGGCTGAGCTTCAACCAGCTTTGCATGGTCGAGGCAATCTCGCGGGCGCCGTCAAATTCGATCCTGTCGCTTTCGCTGCGGACATCCGTCACCCCCATCCAGATCGCCGTCATGGTGCGCAGATCGGTGGTGACATAGAGATCCACGTCAAACCCCGGATCGGACCAGCAGAGATCGACGGTGCCGTCGGGCTCCACCACCAGCCACCAATCCTGCTTGGTCGAGGGCAGGTCGTGGTACAGGAACTGGATCACCACCCGGCGGTCCGGCAGCGGTGAGGGATCAAGATTGCGGCGCATGTCCCACATCAGAAGCGAAGGATCGAGATTCTTCAGTGAGATCGAGGTTTCGACCCATTTCTGCCCCCACATGCCCATGGCGATCACCACCTCGCGCAGATCATGTCCCGCATCCGACAGTTTGTACTCGAAAATTCCGCGTTCCGTGGCCACCGGCTTGCGGGTGACGATGCCGGCCTCCTCAAGCTCCTTGAGCCGTTGAGACAGAAGGGTCGGCGACATTTTCGGCACACCGCGCCGCAGATCGTTGAACCGGGTCGACCCCGCGATCAACTCCCGCACCAGCACCATGGTCCAGCGGGTGCAAAGCACTTCGGCGGCCATGGCCAGAGGGCAGAATTGTTTGTAACCAGCATGTGCCATCTCCATCTTCCCCTTCTTTTCTTGCGTCAAATGCAATTTTTCCAATGGGTCCAGTATACCCCATGCGACCGATTTACGTAGTTCAGAAACTGGACCGGCCGCTCCAGAGGGCGGACTGGAAAGGCGTTTGCCGGGCGTTCAGGCTGGCGTCAGAGGCCCGGGCTGTCCTGGCCGGGCAATGCAGGAGAGATCGACATGAGCGTGTTTCTGATCGCGGATATCAAGGTGACCGATGAAGGCTGGGTGCCCGGCTATGCCGCCCAAGCCCATGAAATCGTAGCCAAACACGGGGGGCGCTATCTGACGCGCAGCGCCAATATCGAGGTGATCGAGGGAGAGACGCGCGACAGCACCCTGATTGCGATCATCCTCTTTCCCGACCGCGCAGCACTCGCCTCCTTTCTGGCGGATCCGGATTATGCGCCCCTGGCCGCTGCCCGCCAGGCGGGCAGTCTGTCGTCGTTCCGGATGGTCGACGAGAGCGATGTGGCGGGAACGATTCCCTACCTGACCGCCGCGGCTTAAAGGCAAAGGGGCCGGTACAAATCCGGGCCCGGGGCTCAGGGTGCGGTAGGCGGACGCGCGCCAAGCTGGCCGGTCACATAGGACCTGCCGTCGATCACCCCAACCTGCAAGGCCGGACCGGCCCGATTGATCCGCGTTGCGGCCCAGCCCAGAGTCCATCCCGAGGCGGCTCCCACGCTGGCCGCAAGCGCCAGCGAGACCAGATCGCGATGGCCGCTCAAAGCACCGAGACCCGCCCCGCTCAGCCCGCCAAGAATGGCGGATATGATTTCGTCATTGGCCTTGGGATCTTTGGCAAAAGTGCTTCTGCCGACCATGTCACGGGCGAATTTCTGCGCTTCGGGCTCCAGCGCGCCATAGGCCTCGACCGCGGCCTTGATCTCCTGTCCTGCATCGGCGTCCTGGCTCAGGGCCACCCCATCGCCCTGGGCGATGGCGGCAAGCATCCTACCATTTTCGGCAATATTCGACGCAGGTCGTCTTGTGGATTGGATATGCATCTGATCTCTCCCCAAGCTTGTGAAACAGGGTTCCTTTGACGTCTGCGGCAGACTAGCACGGATCGGACGCCCTGACGCCACTTGCTGCGCAGATTCCCCCTTGCCAGGAGTGTGCAGGGGCGGTAAGGGAACGCTTCCGACGGGCGCTCCGGCCAAGTGGCATGCCGAGGGCGCCTTTGACCGTCTGACAGATAGGAGATGGAAATGCCCAAGATGAAGACAAAGTCGAGCGCCAAAAAGCGCTTCAAAGTCACCGCGACCGGTAAAGTGGTCAGCGCCCAGGCCGGCAAACGCCACGGCATGATCAAGCGCACCAGAAAATTCATTCGCAACGCCCGTGGCACCACTGTGATGAGCGAGCCTGATCAAAAGGCCGTCAAACAGTACATGCCCTACGACCGGTAAGGAGACAGAGACATGGCACGCGTTAAAGGGGGCACCACCACCCACGCCCGTCACAAGAAGGTCACCGACGCCGCGAAAGGCTATTACGGTCGCCGCAAGAACACCTTCAAGGTCGCCCGTCAGGCGGTCGACAAGGCCAACCAATACGCCACCCGCGACCGCAAGAACCGCAAGCGCAATTTCCGCGCCCTGTGGATCCAGCGGATCAACGCCGCGGTGCGCAGCCATGACGAGGCGCTGACCTATTCGCGCTTCATCAACGGTCTGTCGCTTGCCGGCATCGAAGTGGACCGCAAGGTTCTGGCCGATCTCGCGGTGCACGAGCCCGAAGCTTTTGGCGCCATCGTCGATAAGGCGAAGGCCGCGCTCGCGTAATCTCTCTTCGGAGAGCAGAAATTAGGAAGCCGCGGACCTGACAAGGGTCGGCGGCTTCTTGTCTTTCAGGCCCCTGCTCGGTAGCAGGGCGGGGATGGTAAAAAGGGTGTCGTCATGGACGATCTGCGCGAAAAATATCTGACCGCGATTGCGGGGGCCGGTGATGAGGCCGCGCTGGAAGAATTGCGGCTGGCGGCCGTGGGCAAGAAGGGCGAAGTCTCTCTCAAGATGCGCGAGTTGGGCAAGATGACGCCCGAGGAACGGCAGGTCGCCGGGCCGAAGCTGAATGCGCTGAAGGATGAGATCAATTCGGCGCTCTCGGCCAAGAAAGTGGCGCTGGAAGATGCCGCCCTCGAGGCCCGTCTGGCCGATGAATGGCTCGACGTGACCCTGCCTGCCCGCGAGCGTCCGCGCGGCACGATCCACCCCGTGTCTCAGGTGACCGAAGAGGTGACCGCGATCCTCGCCGACATGGGGTTCGCCGTGGCCGAAGGGCCGCAGATCGAGGACGACTGGCACAATTTCGACGCGCTCAACATCCCCAGCCATCATCCGGCGCGCACCGAGATGGACACGTTCTACATGGCCCGCGCGGAAGGCGACGACCGCGCGCCCAACGTGCTGCGCACCCATACCTCGCCCGTCCAGATCCGCTCGATGTTGGATCAGGGCGCGCCCATTCGCATCATCTGCCCGGGCCGCGTCTACCGCGCCGATTACGACCAGACCCACACGCCGATGTTCCACCAGGTCGAAGGCCTCGCCATCGACCGGGACATTTCCATGGCGAACCTGAAATGGGTGTTGGAAGAGTTCTTTTCCGCCTTCTTCGGCAAGCCGGTGAAGACCCGGTTCCGCGCCTCGCATTTCCCCTTCACCGAGCCGTCCGCCGAAGTGGACATCCAGTGCAGCTGGGAAGGTGGTGCGGTGAAAGTGGGCGAAGGCGATGACTGGCTCGAAGTCCTCGGCTCCGGCATGGTGCACCCCAAGGTGCTGGAAGCGGGCGGGATCGATCCGGCGGAATGGCAGGGCTTTGCCTTCGGCATCGGGATCGACCGTCTGGCAATGCTGAAATACGGCATCCCCGACCTGCGCGCGTTTTTCGACAGCGACCTGCGTTGGCTGCGGCATTACGGGTTCTCGGCGCTGCAGGTGCCGACGCTCCATGGGGGGCTGTGATGCGCACCTCACCGCAATTCCGCCCCGCGACTGACGTGACCCCGATGCCGAATTCGGAGACAAACCAATGAAATTCACCCTCTCCTGGCTCCGCGACCATCTCGACACCGAGGCCTCGGTCGACGAGATCGCAGACACCCTCACCGACCTCGGCCTTGAGGTCGAGGAGATCGTCAACCCGGCTGAAAAGCTGAAGACCTTCACCATCGGCAAGGTGCTGAAAGCCGAGAAACACCCCGATGCCGACCGGCTCCGTGTCTGCAACGTGGCGACCGACGAGGGCGAAAAGCAGATCATCTGCGGCGCCCCCAATGCCCGCGAAGGCATCACCGTCGTCATCTGCAAACCCGGCGATTACGTCCCCGGCATCGACGTGACGCTTTCGGTGGGCAAGATCCGGGGCATCGAAAGCCACGGCATGATGGCCTCCGAGCGTGAGCTCGAGCTTTCCGACGAACATGACGGCATTATTGAGCTTCCCTCGGGCGAGGTGGGCGACAGCTTTGCCGATTGGCTGGCGGCGAACGACCCCGCCAAGGTTGACCCGATGATCGAGATTGCCATCACACCCAACCGGCAGGATGCGCTGGGTGTCGAAGGCATCGCCCGCGATCTGGCGGCGCGCGGTCTCGGAACGCTGAAAACCAAAGACATCGCCCCGGTCGCTGGCACTTTCGACAGCCCGATCAAGGTCACCATCGACGACGACACGCTAGACGGCGCGCCCTATTTCTCGGGCCGTCTGATCCGGGGTGTGAAGAATGGCCCCAGCCCTGAGTGGCTGCAGGCGCGGCTGAAGGCGATCGGCCTGCGCCCGATTTCGGCGCTCGTGGACATCACCAATTTCTTCACCTTCGACCGCAACCGCCCGCTGCACGTCTTCGATGCCGACAAGGTGCAGGGCGACCTGCGCGTCCACCGCGCCAAGGGTGGCGAGGAACTTCTGGCGCTCGACGAAAAAACCTACACCTTCCAGGAAGGCATGATGGTCATCTCCGATGACCGCGCCGCCGAAAGCATCGCCGGTGTGATGGGCGGCGAGGAAAGCGGCGTGACCGGTGAGACGGTCAATGTCTTCCTCGAAAGCGCCTATTGGGATCCGATCACCATCGCCCATACGGGCCGCAAGCTGAAGATCAATTCGGATGCGAAATACCGCTTCGAACGCGGCGTGGACCCGGAATTCACCCGCCCCGGTCTGGAAGCGGCCACCGCGATGATCCTCGACATCTGCGGCGGCGAGGCCTCCCATGTGGTCGAGGCGGGGGCTGTGCCGGACACGACGCGCGCCTACAAACTGGACACCGCGCGCTGTTCCTCGCTCGTCGGCATGGACATTCCGGCGGAAACCCAGCGCGCCACGCTCGAAGCACTTGGCTTCACCCTCGACGGCGACATGGCGACGCCGCCCTCCTGGCGCGTGGACGTGAAAGGCGAGGCGGATCTGGTGGAAGAGGTGGCGCGGATCGCCTCGCTCACCAATCTGGAACCCAAGCCGATGGCGCGGGCCACCGCAGGCGTGCCCGCTCCGATCCTGACGCCGCTGCAATCGCGCGAACGCACGGCGCGGCGCACGGCGGCGGCCCTTGGTTACAACGAATGCGTGACCTACAGCTTCATCGACGAGGCCACCGCGAAACTCTTCGGCGGCGGCGACGAGGCGCGGCGCGTGGCCAACCCGATCTCGTCCGAAATGACCCATATGCGCCCCTCGCTGATGGCCGGCCTCCTCCAAGCGGCGGCTCGCAATCAGGCGCGCGGCTTTGCCGATCTGGCCCTTTTCGAAGTGGGCGCGATTTTCCATGGCGGCGAACCGGAAGAGCATGAGATCATGATCTCGGGCATCCGCGTCGGGGCCACCGGGCCGAAAGACCCCCATGGCGCGCGGCGCGATGTGGATGTTTATGATGCCCGCGCCGACGCCGAAGCGGTGCTGGCCGCGCTCGGCGCACCTGCCCGCGCGCAATTCATGCGCGGCGCGAAACGCTGGTGGCATCCGGGCCGTTCGGCCAAGATCACGCTCGGCCCCAAGGTGACACTGGCAGCCTTTGGCGAAGTGCATCCGAAGATCCTGCGCGAGCTGGGCATCAAGGGCAGCGCGGTCGGCTTTGGCGTCCATCTGCAGGCGATCCCGGCCCCGCGTGCGAAAGGCACCGCCCGCCCCGCACTGGCGATCAGCGATCTGCAGGCGGTGGAGCGTGATTTTGCCTTCGTGCTTGATGCCGATGTGGAGGCCGTCACCGTGGTCAACGCCGCTCAGGGCGCGAACAAGGCGCTGATCGAAGAGGTGCGCGTCTTTGATGAATTCATCGGCGGGTCGTTGGGCGAGGGCAAGAAATCGCTGGCCATCACCGTGCGGCTGCAGCCCACGGACAAGACCCTGACCGATGAAGATATCGAAGGGGTTGCCGCGTCGATCGTGGCCAAGGTGACCAAGGCCACCGGCGGCACGTTGCGCGGCTGAGGGCGCCGCCCCCTTTCGGGGGCGCGCCGTTTATTCGGGGCGGGCGGGAATGTTGAGCCCGCGCTGCACGGCGGGGCGTTCAAGGAAGCGGTCGAGATAGGCGGGCACGTTCTTCAGATCGTTCCAGCCCAGGATCTCCTTGGTGCCGTACATCTCCAGCGCCCGCAGCCAGGGCGCGATGGCGATATCGGCGATGGAATAGTCACCGGCGATCCAGTCACGGCCTTCCAGCGCGCCTTCGAGAACATTCAAAAGACGCTTGCCCTCGTTCAGATAACGCTCGCGCGGGCGGGGATCCTCGATCTCCTTGCCTGCGAATTTCACGAAGAATCCAAGCTGGCCGAACATCGGCCCCAGCCCGCCCATCTGGAACATGAGCCATTTCAGGACTTCGTATTTTGCGGCACCTTCGGGCAGGAGCTTTCCTGTCTTTTCAGCGAGATAGATCAGAATCGCACCGGATTCCCACAACTCCACCGAGACGCCGTCCGGCCCGTTCGGGTCGATGATCGCGGGGATCTTGTTGTTGGGGTTGAGCGAAAGAAATTCGCGGCTTTTGACGTCCGCATCAGAAAGGGTCACCAGATGCGGTTCATAGTCGAGCCCCATTTCCTCAAGCGCAATGGCGACCTTCACCCCGTTGGGCGTGGGGAAGGAATAAAGCTGCAGCACCTCCGGGTTTTCGGCGGGCCAGCGGCGGGAAATCGGGTGGTTGGGAATGTCGGTCATGGGTCTTTCCGGATCTTTGAGTTCGTCCCAATCTAAGCCCTGATCCGCCCGATTAAAGGGGGCAGATCGGTGCGTGATCGGCGGGGCTTTGTGCGGTTTCGCACCAAGCCCCGCCCTGCTAGGGTCCGGCGCAAAAGGAGCCTGCCCATGACCCTCAATGTCTATCTCTCCGGCGAAATTCACACCGATTGGCGCGAACAGGTGATCGATGCCTGCGACGGTCTGGATGTGGCGTTTTCCGCCCCTGTCACCAATCACGCAGCTTCCGATGATTGCGGCGTGGCGATCCTGGGGGCGGAAGATCAGAAGTTCTGGCATGATCACAAGGGCGCGAAACTCAACGCGATCCGCACCCGCAACGCAATCACGGCGGCGGATGTGGTCGTGGTGCGGTTCGGAACCGAATACAAACAATGGAACGCGGCCTTTGACGCGGGCTTTGCGGCGGCCCTTGGCACGCCGCTGATCGTGCTGAACCCGCCCGAACACGGCCATGCCCTGAAGGAGGTCCATGCGGCGGCTCTGGCGGTGGCCCATGACCCGGTACAGGTCGCCCAATGCTTGCGCTATGTGCTGACCGGCGAGCTGCCCTGAGACCCATCGGCGGTTTTTCCCCTCGGGTTTTGTCCTGCGGTCGGCTAGCGTGCATCCCGCAGGGCAGACCGGGGGAAACCGGGCCCGAATTGCTGGGAAAGGGACAGAACATGCTACAGGAATTCAAGGATTTCATTGCCAAGGGTAATGCGATGGACATGGCCGTCGGCATTATCATCGGCGCGGCTTTTACCGCCATCGTGCAATCGCTGGTGGGTGATCTGATCAATCCGATCATCGGCTTGTTCACGGGCGGTGTGGATTTCACCAACAATTACGCAGTGCTGTCGGGGGAGGTCGCCGAAGGATCGAGCCTTGACGCGGCACGGGAAGCAGGTGCGTCGGTCTTTGCCTATGGCGCCTTCGTGATGGCGCTGATCAACTTCCTGATCATCGCCTGGGTGGTCTTCCTGCTGGTGCGCTCGGTCAACAAGGTCAAGGATGCGGCGGCCAAGAAGGAAGAGCCGGCACCCGAGGCCCCCAAGGGGCCGACGGCAGAAGAATTGCTGGCGGAAATCCGGGACGCGCTGAAGGCGCAATAACGCCGGAGCGATGCGTTTGGCGGGAGGGTCGCAGGGCCCTCCCGTTTTTCTGTCCGCCCCTGCGTCCTAGATCCGCATGCGCGGCACATCATTGGGGTCAAGGCGCAGCTCGATCAGCAGGGGCCGGTCCTGGGCTTCGATGGCCCTGATCGCCACCTCCAGTTCCGCGTTCGACGACACGGACACCCCATGGCCGCCCAGCGCGGTCGCCACCTCGGCAAAGGACGGCCAGTCGAATTGCGACAGGCCCGGATCCATCTTTCGATCGAGAAACTGGATGTGCTCGGCGCCATAGGCACTGTCATTGGCGACAATCACCACCAGATTCTGCTTCATCCGCACCGCGGTGTTGAACTCATTGATCCCGCCCATCATGAAGCCGCCATCGCCGGTAAACAGCACGACAGGCCGGTCGGGCACCGCAAAACCCGCCCCGATGGCCATCGGCAGGCCCAGGCCGATGGAGCCGAAATTGGTGGTGGCGAAGAAGCTCTCCGCGTTCGGGACCGACAGACGGCACCAGACCTCGGTCATGAAGCGCCCGCCATCGGTGGTCAGAAACCGGTCCTTCGGCAATGCCTCTTCCAACCGGTCGAGCGCATATTCGAAATTGATCGTGCCGGGTGCTGCCTTGTCGGGATCGCCCTCGGGATGAGCGGTGAGCCTGGCAGGATCCAGTTCGGCGGCAAATCCGCTCCCGGGCACCTCGGCCTCATCGAGCCACCACAGGATATTGTCGGCGGTCAGCCCGGCATCGGCCACAAGGGCGGCATCGGGGTGGTGGTTGCGGGCGACGTCGCTGGCGGTGTCGTTGATCTGAACCACCCGCTTGCCTTTCAACAGCGCGCCCTTGTCGGTGGTGAAATGGTGCAGGCTGGCCCCAAAAGCGATGATGCAATCGGATTTGGCGATCACCTCATAGGCGGCGGGGGTCGAAAGCGTGCCGAAAATGTCGATGTTTGACGGATGGCCGTGGAACATGCCCTTGGCTTTCAGGGTCGTGGCGAGCGGTGCGTCGAGCCGTTCGGCCAGGCGGGTGATCTGCGTCACCGCGTCCTTGGCGCCGATGCCCGCGAGGATGATCGGACGCCGGGCACTGGCGATCATGCCCACGGCGGCGTCGAGATCATCGCCTTCGGGCACATGGGCCGGGGCGCTGAAGGCGGGCAGGACATGGCTCTCATGGGCGATCTCCTGCCACATGAAATCGGCCGGCATGTTGAGCACGATGGGCCGCTTTTCGATCTGCGCCCGGTAGAAGGCCTGGGCCACATCCCGGCTTGCGGTTTCGGGCGACCGCATCTGTTCGAACCCCGCGCCGCTCACGTTGACCACCTCGCGCTGATCGATGTTCTGAAGGTTCTGGGGCGTGGTCACCGGGGTATCCCCGGCGAGCAGGACCATGGGCACCTGACCGCGCGCCCCTTCGGTCAGGGCGGTGACGCAATTGGTCAGCGCCGGGCCGTGGGTCACCGTGGCCACCCCCACCTGCCCCGCGACCCGGCCATGGGCCAGCGCCATCAGCACCGCGCTGCCTTCATGGGCCGCGGGCACGAAGGTGCCGCCGCCCTCGCGCACGTAATGGTCGACCATGAAAAGGTTGGCATCCCCCATCAGCCCGAACATCGTGTCACAGCCGTGATCGAACAGCGATTGGGCGATGGATTGATGGACATACATTTTGAGGGGCATCCTGGGTCACGGGCGGGTGAGCGTCAGGATACCCGATCAGGCGGGCGGGATCTGCGCAAAGGAAACGGGAATTTCAACCGATTTGCCGAAAATCCCGCGCCCATCACTCAAATTACACGCAAATCCCGCGCATGATCACATCTTCAAGGCCAGTTGCGGCGAGATGACATCGATCCCCAGCGCCTTGCCCACCGCATAATAGGTCAGCTTGCCGGCATGGACATTGAGCCCTTCCAGCAGATGGGGATCATCGGCACAGGCCTGGGCCCAGCCCTTGTCGGCGAGTGCGAGCAGGAAGGGCAGCGTCGCATTGGTCAGCGCGATGGTGGAGGTGCGCGCCACGGCGCCTGGCATGTTGGCCACGCAGTAATGCATGATGCCGTCGACCTCGTAGATCGGATCCTGATGGGTGGTCGCCTTCGAGGTTTCGAAACAGCCGCCCTGATCGATGGCCACATCGACAATGGCCGCGCCCGGCTTCATCTCCGAAAGCTGCGCGCGGGTGACAAGCTTCGGTGCGGCCGCCCCGGGGATCAGCACCGCGCCCACCACCATGTCGGCCTCGGCCACCAGTTCGGCGGTGGCGGCGGCCGAGGCATAGCGGTTGCGGAAATCGCGGGAAAACACATCGTCGAGATAGCGCAGCCGTGGCAACGACCGATCCAGCACCGTCACATCCGCGCCCATGCCTGCCGCCACGCGGGCCGCATGGGTGCCGACCACACCGCCGCCGATCACAACGACCTTGGCAGGCCCCACGCCGGGCACACCGCCCAGAAGCACACCGCGCCCGCCATTGGCCTTTTGCAGGGTCCAGGCGCCGACCTGAGGCGCAAGCCGCCCGGCCACTTCCGACATCGGCGCCAACAGCGGCAAGCCGCCCGCCCCATCGGTGACGGTCTCATAGGCGATGCAGGTGGCGCCGGACGCGATCAGGTCATGGGTCTGGTCCGGATCGGGGGCGAGGTGAAGATAGGTGAAGAGCACCTGACCTTCGCGCAGCATCTTGCGTTCGCCTGCCTGCGGCTCCTTGACCTTCACGATCATGTCCGCCTGGGCAAAAACATCGGCCGCGGTGCCGGCAATCTCGGCCCCCTGGGCGATGTAATCGGCATCGGTGAAGCCCGCGCCCTCCCCGGCGCCGGTTTCGATCAGCACGCTATGGCCGTGGCGGATCGCCTCGCATGCAGTGCTGGGCGTCATGCCGACGCGAAATTCCTGGGGCTTGATCTCTTTCGGGCATCCAATTTTCATGGGTCTGGTCCTCCTTGAGAAAACTCTGCCGGGTTTTGCGGCGAAACTCTGACGATTTTTGTGGTGTCATCGGGGTTTTTCCGCAAGATGTTCGCGTAATCGCGCGGATTGAAGGAGTTTCTTGCGCCATGACCGAGATTGACGCGACCGACGCCCGCATCCTGACCGTGCTGCAAAAACGCGGCCGGATCTCGAATGCGGAACTGGCCGAGGAGATCAACCTGTCGGCCTCGGCCTGTCATCGGCGGGTGCAACGGCTCGAAGAAGCCGGGATCATCCGCGATTATGTGGCCCTTCTGGATCCGCGCAAGCTGGGTCGGCCCACCGTGGTCTTTGTCGAGATCACCCTGTCCGGCCAGGCCGACGAGGTGCTCGATGCCTTCGAGCGCGAAGTGGCGCGCATTCCCGATGTGCTGGAATGCCACCTGATGGCCGGCTCTGCCGATTACCTTCTGAAGGTGGTGGCCGAAGACACCGAGGATTTCGCCCGCATTCACCGCTCGAAACTGGCCCGCCTGCCCGGTGTCGCGCAGATGCAATCATCCTTTGCGCTCCGGACCGTCAGGCAGACCACGGCGCTGCCAGTCTAAGGCTGGCTCATGCGATGTGCTGGATCGAGGTGAAGCCTTCGAACTGCGGATGGCCTTCATGAAGCTTGCGGGTGCCGCCGGCGTTCTTGTGGGCCTCGCGAAAAGCCTCGCTCCGGGTCCAGTCGCGGAAGCGGTCTTCGTTTTCCCATGCGGTGTGCGAGGAATAGAGCACGGTGCCGTCTTCGGCCTCGGCCCCGCGCAGCATGTGGAATTCAAGAAAGCCCGGAAGGGTCTTGAGGTGGCTGTCGCGGTTCAGCCAGAGCTCTTCGAAGGCTTCGGCGTTTTCCTTGCGCACGGTGAACCGGTTCATGGCGAGATACATGGGATGTTCCTTTGCTGTGGTCTCAGGCCCGTGCCCCGTGGGGCAGGACGAAAATCTGATGTGGGGGTGGCGCGTGGTTGACCTGTAGCTGGCAGCCATAGGCGCGGCTGAGCACCGCGTTGGTCAATACCGCATCGGGGGCACCCTGGGCCAGCAGGTGGCCGCTTTCGATCACCGCGACGCTGTCGGCATAAAGCGCGGTGAGGTTCAGATCGTGCATCACCGCGATCACGCCACCGCCCTGCCGCGCATAGCTGCGGGCGATGTCCATGACGGTGAGTTGGTGGGCGATGTCGAGACTGGCCACCGGCTCATCAAGAAAGAGCCAGCGCGGGGTTCCATCGACGCAAGGCGTCCAGACCTGAACGAGGACGCGGGCCAGTTGGGCCCGCTGCTGTTCGCCACCGGAAAGCTCCTGATAGAAGCGGGGGGCAAAGCCGCCGAGCCCGACGCGGGCAAGCGCGGTTTCCACGAGATCCGTCTGGCCGCCCGACAGGCCCTGACGCAGCCCCATGCCGACCACTTCGCCGACCGAAAAGGGAAAGGCAAGCCGCGAGGCCTGGGGCAGGACCGCACGGATCGCGGCCAGCTCCCAGGGCTTCATCGTCGCGGTGTTTTCGCCGTTGAGCGTGACCGTTCCGTCGAAGGGAATGTCACCGGTCATCGCTTTCAACAGGGTGGATTTGCCCGAGCCGTTGGGGCCGACAATGGCGGTGACCGAGCCGGGTTGGGCGGTGAAAGAGATGCCGTGCAGCACCTCACGGGCGCCGATCATGACGCGGATGTCGGTTGCCGTCAGCATCACATGTCCACCACGCCGCGGCTGCGAAGCAGAATCCACAGGAAGACCGGCGCGCCAAGGATCGCGGTGACGATGCCGATGGGCAATTCGGCGGGCGCGACGACAACGCGGGCGATGATGTCGGCGCAGATCAGGAGGCTGGCGCCCAGAAGACCCGCGTTGATCAGGAGCATCCGGTGGTCTGGTCCGGTGGCAAGGCGGAGAAGGTGTGGGACGACAATGCCGATGAAGCCGATCCCGCCCGACACCGCGACAGCGGCCCCGGTGGCGGCGGCGACGGTGAGGATGGCGATGTTTTTCAGCCGCTGGACGTCAAAGCCGATATGGGCGGCGGTGGCTTCGCCCAGGGCCAGCCCGTTGAGGCCTGCGCCGAGGTAGGTGGCGATAATCAGGCCCCCAACAATGAGGGGGGCCGACCAGGCGAGCTTGATCCAGCTTGCGCCCGAGAGCGAACCGAGGCTCCAGAAGGTGAGGTCGCGCAATTGCTGATCATCGGCGAGGTAGATCAGGATCCCCGAGGCGGCAGCGGCGAGCGCGCCCAGGGCGATGCCCGCGAGCAGCATGGTGGCGACCGAGGTCTGGCCGCGCCTTGTGGAGACTTTGTAGAGCAGCATGACCGAGGCCCAGGCGCCGAGGAAGGCTGCGATGGGGATCAGCCCGGCGCCGATCCGATCGGCAATTGCGACAGGCAGGGCGGAGCCGAGGACGATGGCGGTGATCGCGCCGAGGGAGGCGCCCGCGCCGACACCGACAATGCCGGGATCGGCCAGCGGGTTGCGAAAGAGGCCCTGCATCACCGCGCCCGAAACCGCGAGCGCGGCGCCGACGCAGATGCCCATGGCAAGGCGCGGCAGGCGGATGTCAAAGAGCACCACGCTTTCGGTCCGGGTGAGATCGGTGCCGGTCAGAAGCTTCTGCGCCACCTCGGGAAAGGAAACGTTGGAGGCGCCGATGGTGAGGCTGATCAGGCTGACCACGACCAGCACCAGCGCAAGCCACAGATGGGCGCGGCGCGCGCGGTGGGCGCGCGCGAAAGGCAGCGCCGAGGGGGCCGCGCTATCCGCCATAGAGCGCCCGGTTCAGATCGCGCACCGCTTCGGCGCTGCGCGGGCCGAAGCCCAAAAGGTAAAGCCCGTTCATCCGCACGATGGCGCGCGTCTCGGCCGCCGGGGTCGGGATCATGGCGGGCATGGCGAAGAGATCGTCGTCGCTTGTGGCATGGTCGCCCATGCGGTCCATCATCAGGATGACGTCGGGGGCCGCAGCACTGACCGCCTCGTCGGTGACCGGCTTGTAGCCTTCGAAATCCGCCAGTGCATTTTCGCCGCCCGCCAGCCGGATGATCGCATCGGCGGCGGTGCCCGCGCCCGAGGCCATGATCCGCCCGCCCTGGGTCGAGAGGACGAACATCACCCGTTTGGGGCTGTCGACCCGCGATGCTTCGCGCGCTTCTGTCAGCGCTTCGGCGACCTCAGCGGCCAGAGCCTCGGCCTTGTCTTCCACGCCGAGCACCACGCCCACCGTGGTGATCTTTTCGATCAAACCTTCGGGGGTGTAGAAATCGGGCACTTTGACCATCGGGATCGAAGCGGCCTGAAGAACCGAGATCGCTTCGGGCGGGCCGGAGCCTTCTCGCGCGATGATCAGATCGGGTTCGACCGAGAGCACGCCTTCGGCGGAGAGGCGGCGCATGTAACCCACGTCAGGCAGGTCCATGGCCTCTGCCGGATAGGTCGAGGTGGTGTCGCGGCCCACCAGCCGGTGATCTTCGCCAAGGGCATAGATAATCTCGGTGACCGAGCCGCCGATGGACAGCACGCGGGAGGGTTTTTCGCCCGCCGAGAGCGAGGTGGCGAGGGCGATAAGACACCAGAGCACGGTGAGGAAAAGCGAAGCGCTGCGGGCGGAAACATAGGTCATTCTGCCATCTCCCGGACCGGTGTGAGGGTCTTCACGATCTCTTCCCAGGCCCGGCGGCTGTCCTGGCCTTCCTTGCCGATGCCGAAGATCTGCAGGATGATTTCACCCTTTTCGTCAAAGGCTTCGAGCGAGACGGCGGCGCCGCGTTTGGTGGGTTTCGAGACCGCCCAGACCTCGGCAATGCGGTCGCGCTTCAGGTGCAGGTTGAAGCGCGGGTCGAGCACGTTCTGCCACGGTCCCATCTCTTTCAGTGTCTCAATGGGGCCGCTGTGGATCTGGATGCAGCCCCGGTTGCCGGTAAAGATCATCACATCGATGCCTTGGGCCTGAATGGCGTGAAGGGCGGCATCGACGCCGCCGGGATCGACGGCGCGAGCCAGGGGTTCGCCGGCAATGCGATAGGCGCCGAGCCGGTTCATCTTGAGCTTCGAGACCATGCGCAGGAATTGGTGGGTGTCGGTCATCCGGGCCCATTCGGCGCGCAGGGTGTCGGCCTTGTCGGGGTTGGATTTCGCCGCTTCCACCGGCTTGCGGTCGGCAAGTTGCAGGGTCTGGCTCTGATCGGCCACGGCAAGCTCGGTTTTCAAACGCTCCCAGGCGGCGTGATCGGAATGGTCGCGCAGATAGATCTTGTGAACCGCGTCGCCTGCCGCATCGAAGACCTGGATCGATTTGCGCCCGTCGATTTCCCACAGAAAGGCGTGGCACCAATGGGCGGGGAACATGCGCAGGTCGATATCGGGGCCAAGCACCATCGCCGCATGTTCGCCGGTGTGGTATTCGTCATAAAACCCGTCCTTTTCATGGACGCAGCTTTCATTCCGGGTAAGCGCCATCACATCGCCCAGCGCCTGGGCGGCCTTGACCACAGTGTCGGGATGGGGGTCGATCCGCACCGCGCCCGCGCCTGCAAAGGCAGCAACGATTTCGGCTTCGCGGATGCCAAGATGCCGGGCGAGATCGCGGTCGCGCCTGTTCTCTTCCGCGCGGCTGAGACGGATCTGTTCGGGTGTAACGCTGTCCATGACCATTCTTCCGGGTTGCGGTTCTGGCCTGGCTGCGAAATGGCTGAGCAGAATTGTCGATAAAATTAGTCGGAAAATAGAGGGGGCGCAAGCGGGTTCTGGGCCGGAAGGGGGCGGATCGGTTTGAAAAAAGGGGCGCGGACCTGTTGGCCCGCGCCCCAATTGCGCCCGATCAAGATGGGTCAGGAAAGACGCACCTTTGTCGGATCACGGCCCCCTCGCCGGGCGCCCGACAGGATCAGAAGGTCTTGGTCAGGGTCAGATTGACCGACCGTCCCGCGCGGCGGATCGCACCGGATTGCAGGTGGGTGCGGTATTCCTTGTCAAAGACATTGGTCACCCCAAGCCGCAGTTCGGCCCCGGCCAGCGCGCCCTCTTCCGGGGTCCAGGCCGCATAGACGTCGTGGATCATCGTGCTGGGCGCGCTCAGCACATTGGTGCTGCCCATGGAGGAAAACGCCCGGCTCTTGCCCTTGTAGAACGTGCCGGTCCAGCCGAGTTCGATATTCCGCGCGGGCAGGCGACGTCCGAGGGTCAGGCGCAGATTGTCCGAAGGAATGCGGTTTTCGAGATTCGGGTTGAGGGCCGAGGGATTGCTCCGGTTTTCGCCGTTCATCACGGTCATCGAGAGCGAACCGAAGGAGAGTTCGGATTCGTAAGCCGCCTCCAGTTCGACCCCGTAGATCAGCGCGCTTTCGATATTGGCCCGGTTCGGGTTCCCTGCCCCGGCAGCCGAATTCGAGGCGATCAGATCCTTCAGATCATTGCGGAAGGCGGTGGCCTTCATCGTGATCTCGTCGCCCTCGCCCAGCACATCGGATTGGGTGTAGGACATGCCGATCTCGATATTGCGGCTGATCTCGTTTTCCAGCGTGCCCACGGCGGGCAGGTTGGCCGCGCCCGGGAAGGCCTGACGGCTGTCATAAAGCTCATCCACCACCGGCAGACGTTCGGTGTAGGAGGCCGAGCCGAAGAAGGCGAGGTTCTCGGTGGTCTGGTGATGCAGTGCCACGGTGAAGGCCTTGCCGACCTCGTCGGTTTCCAGCGTGGTCGGCACCAGCGGACCGGGCTTGGTCTTCTGGAAGTCGAGCCGGGCGCCTGTCAGAACGGTGAACCTGTCGTTCTTGACCCATTCGTTCTGGGCAAAAAGCGACACGGTCTCGGTCTTGCCCTCGGGCTGGAACTGGGCGTTGCCGGCGGTGTCGCGCAGGGTGATCCGGTCCTGTTTGTAGAGCTCGAGACCATAGGTCAGGTAATTTTCTGTTGTCTCGCCCACCCATTCGGACCGGTTCACGACCTTGAGCCCGTAGCCTTCGTATTTGTAATCCGAGTTGAAGGTCGCTGCCATGCTCCGGAAATCGGTGACATAGTTCGCGGACGACCCGAAGGACAGCTGCACATCCAGATCGATCAGATCGCTCGCAGGGTTGTAGTTGTAGGTGGCATAAAGCGTTTCATCGACCACTTCGCGGTCGACCGTGCCAAAGAAGGCGGCATTGTCGATCACGTCAAGAAGCTGGTCATCGGCGGTGCCGCGATAGCGGATATAGCCCGCCTCGACCGAATGGGCGAGGTCGTCGCCAAAACTGTAGGTGCCTTTGACCA
>JAOXSD010000127.1 GCA_025800205.1 Silicimonas sp.
GGCGCAAGGCAGGCAGGGGACTCTTGAGTGTTGGCAGTAGAGATCGACATTAATGAAGAAATAATCCTTGCACAGCGTTGGCTGAGGACTAGTCTCCCGGCCCGCCCCAAAAGGGCAATCAACAAAATCGCGGGATGGAGCAGCCAGGTAGCTCGTCAGGCTCATAACCTGAAGGTCGTAGGTTCAAATCCTACCCCCGCAACCAAAAACAAAAGCTCCGGACATCATGTCCGGAGCTTTTGTTTTGTACGCCTCCGAAGCCCGGGCGTTCGAATGGCCGGATCGCATCCCCGGAATTTCGGCTCTGGCGCTCATCGCTCAGTTTCATCGCACGACACATCCACAGCGCGTCTTTCGGGCGAGAAAGCAACTCAAGATTGAATCTTCGCCCAATGGTTGTGCCGCGCCTTCCGTCCGACCCGCTGATAATCGCATCTTAGCATTTTTTTGTTCCCAAACAGCGTCCCATGCCTCTAAATAAATGCATCGCGAGACCGAAGCATTTGGGGGAAGGAGGCGGGGTTCGCGACAATGCCTTTCGACGGTCACTTTGCGTGGGGACGCTTGGGGGACAGTGCGGAAGTCAGGAGAGAAGTCCGTTTTCTTGTTACGTTTCTGGTTTGTCCTTCTGTGCTCTTTTGTGTGGGCAGGACGTGTTGAAGAGAGGGAGAAAGACGGAAGTGGTGGACGAGTGTGTTGACGGCTTTGATGAGGTTTCGAACCCGCCCGGCAGGTGCCAGACCGCCGAAGGCGCGCGGAAGCGGACGGGCGAGTGTCCGATCCCGACACCCCTGCGGGTCTTGGGCAGCAATGCCACGTGTGGCGGCTGGGTCGGAACGGTTCGGCGGTCGGCAGATCTCACCCACTCATCGAATGTCCCGGAACTCTGCGATGACCGTCGGTCGTCTTCGGTTCGGGCATGTGCCGTCGGACAGACGTCCACCGGCAGGGGCTTCCGGATTTTCGGCAGACACTTGCGGGGGAGGAGGGCGTTTCATTCCTCGGTCTCCGCCTGTTCCGGAATTGTGAATGGTTTTTTGTATTATGGATAAAGGGAGCAAAGCGATGAATTTGGATTTTGAAGAGCATATTATTGACGTCGTGAACCATGCTTCGAAGGAACTGGGGGATACCTTGGATGTGTCGACCTTGCGTTGGGTCGGTCGACCCGCCACCAAGGGCGATGTGATGGATGCAAGCCAGGCGTTCTATGTTGATGGAAAACGCCGCTCGGATGATGTGGTGCTGCTGCTCTCTAACGAATCCTTTGGTCATACGGTGGCCGAAGATGTCGCGCGCGCGCGTGCGGTTGCAGGCCGGGTGGATCAGACCTTGAGAAGCCATATCATCAAGCCTGTCTACGAAGGGCGGGTCGGCAATCAGACCTATGCGCTGTTTTCCCGGCTGAATCCCTTGTCCGACTACCGGATCGTGCGGTTCCTGCAGAAAGCGCGGGCCTCGACCCGGGTGGCGGCGTGGCTGACAAAACTTGCCCAGCAAACCCGTAAGGTGTCCCAGGAGGAGGCCGAATATGAGCGGCTCTTCCTCAAACCGCTGGAAAGCCTGGCGGGGGATGACGACATCAATCCGCGGATCAAGGCCTTCGCGCGTCAAAGCCTGGAGCATATCCGCAAGGCGCGGCCGGATCTGATCACCATCGCACAGCATGGAGATTTCTGGTCGGGCAACGTGCTCTTCGAACGCAGGTTCCTGGGGGATTTCAACCCGTTCCTGGGGCGGTTTTCGGTCATCGATTGGCGGGGGCTGTGGCTCGATGGCTACCCGGGCATCGACCTGGTGCGCTTCTGCCTGTCCATCTACAAGGTGGGCGCGTCAAGGAACAACCAGCTCATGAGCGATTACCGGGCGGCTCTTGACCTGTCGCCCCATGAATTGCGCGTCTACATCACGATTGCCCTGGGCCGTCTCGGGCAGGAGTTGGATCAGTTTCCGAAGGACCGCTACTGCATCATGTGCGACAGGATCTTCGGCTTTGCAGAAACCCATCTGATCGAACACTAGGCGACCGCACAAATCTTGCACCGCCGCCCGCAAGCCGCCAGAAAGACGGTCCGCCCGAAGCCGACCGTATCGTCTGATGCGGCGCTACCGCTGCCAGAGCACCGGAAACCAATCCTCCCGCAGCCGTTCGCCGGGTTGCATGCCATGGCCGGGGAAGGGCGGTGAAGTGCGCCCCGGGCGTTCCACATAACGCGCATCATCACCCAGAAGCCGCAGGGAAAACGCCCGGCGCCGTGCGCTGCTCGCATTGCCACGCGCCCCGTGCAGAATGCCGTAGTTGAACGCCACCGCATCGCCCGGTTCCATCTCCCATTCGCGAATGTCCATGCCCTCCGCATCCGGGTCCGGCACCGGCATATAGGCGTCATCCTCGGGATAGAAATTCGCCTCCGACAGCCAGCGCGTGGGCAGCACGGGTTTCTCCCACAAATGGCTGCCCGCCACACAGCGCAGGCTCGCCTCGACCACCGGATCCATCGGCGACCAGAAGCTGATCGTCTGCCGTCCCTCGACAAAATAATACGGCCCGTCCTGATGCCAGGGCGTCGGTTTCGACGTGCCCGGCTCCTTGACCAGCACATGATCATGGAACGTCTGCACCCGGTCCGATCCCATCAGATCGCCCGCAACCGCCGCCGCCTCCGAGCGGCGCACCACGTTTTCGAATTCGGCAATCCGCGTCCAATTGCAATAATCGTCAAAGAACCGCCCGCCTTCGCCTTCTTTCAAGTTCTCCGCCGCATAGGGCCCGGGCTCCGCCATATTGCGCGCAATGCCCGCGCGGATCTCCTCCACGAAGGGCGCAAACAGCCCCTTGATCAGCACCACGCCGTCGCGCTGATAGGCGGTCACGTGATCCTCGGTGATAAGCGGGTGCAACATTGCGGGCCTCCTGTCCTTTTGCCTTTCTCCTTAGGCGCAGGGGCAGGGCGCGTCGAGCCGGGAAATTGACGTTTGGCCAAGGGGCAAGAAAACGCGTGTCTTCGCCCGATGTTTGCGCTATCGAAACGCCCGACAGTTTCGGGGGGCCGTGATGCAAGGCGCGCAAAAAGACTATGATCTCTTCGTCATCGGAGGCGGTATCAACGGCTGCGGCATTGCGCGGGACGCGGCCGGGCGCGGGCTGAGCGTCGGGCTGGCCGAGATGAACGACCTGGCCTCCGCCACCTCTTCGGCCTCGACCAAACTCTTCCATGGCGGGCTGCGCTATCTGGAATATTTCGAATTCCGCCTGGTGCGCGAGGCGCTCATCGAACGCGAAGTGCTGCTCAGCGCCATGCCCCATATCTCCTGGCCCATGCGCTTCGTGCTGCCCTATCACAAGGACATGCGCTTCGAGGGCGGCACGCCCACGGCGAAGCTTCTGACCACGATCATGCCCTGGATGAAAGGCCGCCGTCCGGCCTGGCTGATCCGCCTTGGTCTCTTCCTCTATGACCACCTGGGTGGTCGCAAGATCCTGCCCGCCACCTCCACCGTGGATCTCACCTGCGACCCGGCCGGCGCCCCGCTCGAAGACCGGTTCCGCAAGGCCTATGAATATTCCGATTGCTGGGTGCAGGACGCCCGGCTCGTGGTGCTGAACGCCCGCGATGCGGTGGCGCGCGGCGCCGATGTGATGGTGCGCACCCGTGTCGTCTCGGCCGAACGGCGCGACGGCGCCTGGGACATCCTGCTGAACGAAGCGGGCGAGGAACGCCGGGTGCGGGCGCGGATGCTGGTCAATGCCGGCGGGCCCTGGGTGGCCGATGTCATTCGCGGCGCCATGCGGACCAACAGCCGCGAAAACGTGCGCCTGGTGCGCGGCAGCCATATCGTCACCAAACGGCTCTTTGACCACGACAAATGCTACTTCTTCCAAGGCACCGACGGGCGGATCATCTTCGCCATCCCCTATGAGCAGGATTTCACCCTGATCGGCACCACGGATCAGGAACACACCGACCCCGACACGCCGCCCGTTTGCACCGAAGAAGAACAGGATTACCTCCTTTCCTTTGCCTCAGGCTATTTCAAACAGGCGCTCAGCCGCGACGATGTGGTCTGGACCTATTCCGGCGTCCGCCCGCTCTATGACGATGGCGCCAGCTCGGCCACCGCGGCGACCCGCGAATATGTGCTCAGCCTGGACGAGACCGGCGGCGTGCCGGTGCTCAATGTCTTCGGTGGCAAGATCACCACCTATCGCAAACTCGCCGAGGCGGCGATGGAGAAGATCGCCCCGGTCTTTGGCAACACCCATGGGGAATGGACCGCCGGCGTGACCCTGCCCGGGGGCGATTTTCCGGTCGATGGCGTGGCCGCTCTGGAAGCAGCGCTGCGGGCGGAATACCCCTTCCTGACCAAGGCGTGGGCCCGTCGTCTGGTGCAGACCTATGGCACCGAAACCCGTGCGGTGCTGGGCGATGCGAAAGAGGCCGCCGATCTGGGCGAGGATTTCGGCGCCGGGATCAGCGCGCGCGAACTTGACTGGGCGCGGGCGAATGAATGGGTGCGCGAAGCCTCCGATTTCCTCTGGCGGCGCACCAAGCTCGGCCTGCGTCTGACCCCGGATCAGGTCGCCCGGATCGAGGCCTATCTGTCCGCGTCATAGCTGCTGATCTCGATCAGATTGCCGTCGGGATCGTTGAAATAGACCGAGGTGATCGGCCCGCGCGCGCCGGTCTTGGCCACCGGGCCTTCGACGATCTCGACCCCCTGCGCCTCCAGATGGGCGCGCACGGCCTCCGGTGTTTCGTCGGTCAGCAGGCAGACATCGCCCGACCCGATCCCGGCAAAATTGCGGGTTTCCTGCCCCAGCGTCTGCAGGTTGATCTTCTGCGCACCAACCTGCAGGGCGCGCCGCCCACCGGCGAATGTGACCGCCTCCAGACCAAGCACCCGCTCGTAAAACGCCACCGATTGCGCGATATCGCGCACGGTCAGAACGATATGGTCGATTGATCTTATCATGGGATCAATAATCCGCCGCCTGTCCGCTCTCGCCCTCGGTCGCACTCAGATCGCGGAAGGTCCTGACCATGGCCCGCGCCCCGTTGGCGATGAAATTCACGTCGCTCTGCACCGTCACCATGTCGAACCCCCAGCCGATGGCGCGGGCGGCGTATTCGGGTGAGCCGCAATGCAGAGCGGCATGGAGATTGTTGTCCCGTGCCACCCGGGCGATGCGCTGGATCACCTCGATCATCTCCGGTTCCTGCCGGTCCATCCCCGGCGGCAAGGCGCCGTTCGACACCCCGAGCGTCAGGTCCGACGGGCCCACATAAAGCCCGTCCAGCCCCGGCGTCGCGGCAATCTCTTCGAGGTTTTCCACCCCCTGTGCGGTCTCGATCATCGCCAGCGCGACGATGGTGTCATTGGCCTCGCCCGGATTGTAGCCCGGATGGGCAAAAGCGGCCCGGGTCGGCCCCGAAGAGCGCTGGCCCAGGGGCGGGTAGCGCATGAAGCTGACGAATTCGGCGGCCTCTTCGGCGGTGTTGATCATTGGGCAGATGATGCCCATCGCACCCGCGTCGAGATATTTCATGATCACGCCCGGCTCCCGCCAGGGCGCGCGCGCCAGGATCGGTTTGCCCGAGGCGCGCATGGATTGGAACATCGGCAGGGCGTCGGAATAATCCAGCGCGCCATGCTGGCCATCGATGGTGATCGCGTCAAACCCCTGGGCCGCCATGATCTCGGCGCTGAATGGATTTCCGATCGAGCACCAGCCGTTCAGCACCGCGCCGCCGCGGTTCCAGATGTCGTGCAATGTGGTGATCATGAGGCCCCTCGCTCCCTTGCTGTCGGGGCATCATGTCAGGGCTGCCCGATCTTCACAATCGGACACGGAAAGGATCTTCCGCTCAAGCCAAGTCTAGTCGCGAAGCATGCCATTGGCGATCAGGATCGCCATCATGAAGGTCGCGCCGAAAGCCGAATAGGCCGCCAGACTTTCCGTTGCCGTAAGCCCGTGAAGAACACTCAAAAACAATGAACCAAGCAACGCAGCGGGCATGCTTACCATGATCGCGCCAAGTGCCATTGTATCTCGTCCCCGAGGCCCAGCGGCCCCTTTCCAATTCCTCTGATCAAGCGCGCCGTCCAACGCGCCACTGTAACAAGAGGTAGTAGGGCACATTTCCGTTGCAAGAGTGTTAATTCGGACCAGAAACCGTCGGCGTGAACCCGCCGAGGGGCGTCGCTGCGACCTGGCGCAATAATTCAATGAAACCAGTCACTTGATGAGTGGCGCATGCGTCCCCCTTCGCCGCACTGGCCAGATGAGCCTCACCCACCGGGCCTTCGGGATGCAGATCGGAGGCCACCCAGCCATAGGACACCGGCCCGATCGGGGGAATCACCCCGGTCTCGGCGCTCGACCGAAAATCCTTCGCCTCGGCCATATCCACCGTCTCGGGGCGGAAATGCAGCATCAAGGAGGTCTCCCGGTCGCCGCCATGAATGCCATAGGCGATTTCGCGCTCGGAAAAGAGCCCTTCGGGATGGCCGAAATTGCCCCATTGGCATTTCACCGCCAGCATGCCCGCCTCGACCCGCAATTCGCGCGCGAGGATCGAGATCAGATCCAGATTGCCCCCATGGCTGTTCACGATCACCAGCTTGCGCACGCCAGCGCGCGCCACCGACTGCCCGATCTCGCGCCAGGCCCTGAGTGCGGTCTCCGCCGTCAGCGTCAGCGTGCCGCGCGCATGAAGATGCTCGTTCGACTTGCCCACCGCCTGTACCGGCAGAATGCGGATGTCGAGATCGTCCGGGCATTGCCGGCGCAGTTCCGTCAGCATGCCCTCGGCAATCATCGTATCCACGCCTACCGGCAGATGCGGCCCATGCTGTTCGATGGCCGCCGTGGGCAGAATGGCAATGACCTTCTCTGGGTCAATCCCCTCGAATTCCGTGGTGCGGTAATCGGCCCAGTCAAATCGGCGCATTCAGGTGACACTTTCGGTATAGGTGGCGTCCAGCCGGTGCCGCAGGTAATCGGCGCCGGTGACGGGGGGATATTTCGCCGCGCCCGTGCCGGGCAGGGCCTCGATCAGCGCGTCGGGGTTCGGATCAAGGAAGAAGGCAAGCGACCGGCGCGGGTTCTTCGGGATCAGCACCCGGTGCGGGGTCGAAACATAGATGTCGTTGGTCCAGCGCATCAGGCAATCGGCGATGTTGATGATGAAAGCGTTGGGGATGGCGGGCACGTCGATCCAGTCCTTGCCACGCGGCTGCACCTGCAAACCCGGCTCGCCATCGCTCATCAGCACGGTGATCGAACCATAGTCGGTATGGGCGCCTGCACCGATGCCGTCACCGTTGCCGCCGGGATAGCGGAGCATCCGCAGCGTTGCGAGCGGCTCGTCGAGGAAGGGTGCAAAGTAATGCTCTTCCAGCCCCAGATCGAGCGCGATGGCGCGGTGCAGATCGACGCCGAGTTTGTGGACCGCATCGAAATACTGAAGTGCCGTGTCGCGGAAACCGGGTAAGTCGGGCCAGAGGTTTGCGCCCCGGAACGGCTCGCCCAGACGCGGATCACTTGGCGCCAGTTCCAAGCCGATGTTGAACGCCTCCTTGCGGTCGATCTGTCCCGGCTTGCTGTCGTCGAGGTTTTCCGAGCCATGGGCCGTCCAGCCCCGGTTGTTGCCCTGGCTGCGAATATCAAGCGGGGCCTTCGCCGTATTCGGCAGATCAAAGAACTGATCCGCAGCGGCGAAAGTCTTGGCAATCAGCGCCTCGGGAATGCCATGGCCGGAGACCAGAAAGAACCCGGTTTCCCGGCAGGCCTCCCCTAGATCGCGGACAAAACCATCGCGGTCTTCGCCAGAGGAAAAACGGGACCAGTCAAGCACAGGGATCATGGCATCACTCCTATTTCAGGAAACGATCCATTTTGCGCGCCACCTTGTCCAGATGCTTTTTACGGCTTTCCGGGGTTGAACTGTCCATCAGGTAATGGGCAGCAAAGGTGGTCTTTACCCGCCGTTTGCAGATAAAGCCGAGACCGCGCATCAGCGTCCGCTTGCCCGGCGCACCGACCAGTTGCGTCAGCCACCACGACGCGCCGCAGGTGGTGAAGACGCCCAGCCGCGAAATATGCCGCAGCCCCGGTCCGATGGTCTCATTCTCGCTGTCGGGCATGAAGAACGCCACATCGGGCAGCATCACGCGATCCAGCCAGCCCTTCAGCACCGCAGGCAGGCCATACCACCAGGTGGGATAGACAAAGATGATCGTGTCGCACCAGCGCACGTCATCCACATCGCTTTGCACCGGTTCGCAATTCTCGGGGCAATTCAGATAGCCCTCATGTTCCGCCGCCGTCAGGATCGGCTGGAAATCGCGGGCGTAAAGGTCGCTCAGCCGCACCTCGGCCCCGGCGGCCTTCAACTTCTCCAGCACCAGATCACGGATCGCGGCGTTGAAACTCCCCTCGCGGGGGTGACAATAGACAACAAGAGCTTTCATTCAGAGGGTCTTCATCTTCTGGCCGGCCTTTTCAAGGAAGGCGGCGCGTTGCGCGTCTGTTGCGCGGTTCATATCGTATAGGGCGTTGTATTGCATCACCTCGGGCCGGGTCACGTGCCAAAGCGCCCGGGTGAAATGCTTGCGCGGCGGATCACCGGCCATGAAAGCCCGCCAGCGGGTGCCGCCATAGGTGGTGACGGCCGCCAGCTTCCTGATGTGGTTGAGGTTGGGGGCGACCTTGCCATCCACCAGCTTGAAGGAGACGCCGGGCAACATCACCCGGTCGAAGAACCCTTTAAGGATGGCGGGATAGCCAAAGTTCCAGACCGGGAAAGACAGGATCAGCGCCTCCGCCGCGCGCAGCCGTTCCACATAGTCTTTCACCGGCTCGATATTTGACGGCTCCTCGTGATAGTTCCGCCGCTCTTCCTCGGTCAGCACCGGCTGAAAACCCTCGGCATTCAGGTCGCAATCATCCACCTCCCAGCCGCGCTCTGTCAGCGTCTCGACAACCCGGGTGTGTAAAGCTGCCCCAAAGCTCTCGGGGCAGGGATGAGCAAAGAGAACAAGGGCTTTCATGGTCGGATCACTCGGCCGCCTGCATCTTGGGATAGGCATACATCTCGGAGTAATCGAAATCCGGATCATCCCAGGCGATCATCTTGCCGGGGTTCAACAGCCCCTTGGGATCGGCCTCTTTCTTGAACTGCAACTGGGTGTCATCCACGGTCTGCCGCCCGCCTTCTTCCAGCGTGTAGCGATGCGGGTTGAAGATCATCGCGCCCGCATCCTCGTGCATCTGGATGATCTCGTTCAGCCGCTCCTCGGTGGAGAATTTCACCATCGAGAGACCAGCGAACATCACCTTGCCGCTTTCCCGCATGACTTCCAGATGCTGCAACACCTCGGGCGAGAACTCGTCTCGCATCTTCTCGATCAGCGCGGCATGATCGGGATGGGAATAACGCACCTGCAGATAGGTGATCGACGGATCGACCTTCAGCGCCCGCAGCGTCGTATGGTTCCAGCCGTATTCAAAGACCGGCCCGGGCGTTCGGGCCCAGTCGTGATCGTCATTGCGATAGATCAGCTTGGCCTCCGGACGCCTACCGAGGAAGGTCAGGAACCCTTCCATCGAATGTGGCGCAATCATCAGCCCGATCATGTTGTCGCCCGGCTCCACATAGGGGGCGACGCGCTGAAAGTAATCCTTGGCAATCGGCGCCTCGAAGACCGAGCAGAGCTTCATCAGAATGCCATCCTGATTGGCCAAATCGTCCGAGAAGGCGACCGCCTCCATGAAACTCTCGGTGGTCACGAACATCTCGACCCACTCATAGGCGGGCGCGAGCGGCATCTCCAACTCGGTGATGATCCCGTTGGTGCCATAGGCATGGCTGACCCGCGCCAGCTCCTCGCCCTTGAACTCCAGAATGCGCGGCTCGGCCTCCATCGTGACCACGCGCAGCCGGATGATATTGCCCAGATCGCGCAGGGCGCCCCAGGTGCAGGATCCGATCCCGCCAGACCCGCCAGCCACGAACCCGCCAATGGTCGCCGTCGCCCAGGTCGAGGAAATCATCCGCAATTCCTGACCGGAATGCGCCTTCGTCGCGGTGTCGAGATCCTTCAACAGCACGCCCGGCTCGGTGATCACCCGGCCCGGATGGATCTCTTTCACATTGTTCATGTGCCGCAGATGCATGACGCAGCCGCCTGCCAGCGGCATCGCCTGACCGTAATTCCCGGTGCCCGCGCCGCGCGTCGTTACCGGGCAATCATGGGCATAGCAGGTCTTCAAAACCTCGATCACCTCGGCCTCATTCCGGGGCGAAACGACGAAATCGGCGGTCACATGATCCAGCTTGTCCTTCAGAACCGGCGAATACCAAAAGAAATCCCGGCTCTTCGATTTGATCGCGGCCTCGGATTGATCCAGGTCGAGATGCGACAGCGCTTCTTTGGCGGCGGCAATATTGTCTTTCATGTTCAAGTGTCCATCAGATGATCAAGCTCGGAATAATCCGGCAGTTTGGTGTCAATGGCCTCGCCCGCGCGGAACACCATGCGGTCCGATTGCGGGCGGGCGAAAAGTTCGGTCCAGGACCGCGCCTTGAAGACGATGAAATCCGCAGGCGCGCCGGGGGCGAGCGAGGGGGCGGCAAAGCCACAGGCACGCGCGGGATTGCCCAGCACCGCCTGCGGCCAATCCAGCCGCGAATGATCCAGATGGCCGATCCGCACCGCCTGACGCAGCACCTCAAGCATATCTAGATCGCCATAGGCATAGAAGGGATCGCGGGTGTTGTCCGAGGCAAAACTCACGTTGATGCCGCGCTCCACCATCTCGTGCACGAGGGTGATCCCCCGGTTGCGCGGGGTGCGCCCGCCGTGGCGGTCCTGCAGATAAAGGTTGCACATGGGCAGCGACACGATGTTGATCCCGGCCTTGGCCACCAGATCCAGCGTCTCCAGCGCCCGCGCTTCATCCTGAGTGGACAGCGAACAGCAATGGCCCACGGTTACGGGGCGGTCCCAGCCGGTCTCCAGCACCGTCTCGGCAATCGCCCGCAGGGTTTCCGAGCCGGGATCCATCGTTTCATCCGAATGGAAATCCACCTCCAGATCCCGCGCACCCGCCAGATCGAAGAAATCCCGCAGGCGCACCTGCAGATCCGGCACCGGATAGGTCACCAGCCCCAGCACGCCGCCGGTCGCTTCGACAATATCGGCGGTGACCGCGTACTCGTCCTTCAGGCTCTCGAATGTGTCGCAACCGATCAGGCTCGAGGCCTGCAATTCGATCCGTCCGGCCCATTCCTTGCGCAATTCGGCAAAGACTGGCCAGGAAATCTCGTCCTGGGGCGCAATACTGTCCAGATGGGTGCGGATCGCGCGGGTGCCATGGGCATAGGCACATTTGAGCGAGAACTCCATGCGTGCGCGCACATCATCGGCACTCCAGTTCGCCACCCGGTCGTCGCCCACGGTGGTCAGCGCCCCCATGAACGACCCGTCCGGGTTCGCCGCCCGCGGCCAGATATGGCCCTTGTCCAGATGGCAATGCATGTCGACGAAACAGGGCAGCACCATCGACCCTTCCATGTCGATATCCTGCCCGCCCTGGCGCGCAAAGCGCTCGCCGTCGATGGAAAGATCGGTCACGACAAGATCCTCGTCGCGCCCGATCAGGCATCCCGGCACGGTCACATTTCTGAGCCGCACCGGGCCGCTGTTGTTCAGCGCCTTCATGTTTCGCGTTTCAGCGCACTTTCGTGCCACTTCCTCAATAGAAGATGGGAGAGAAGCGAGGTGGCCGCAAAGATCACGACGCCGGTGCAGGCAATCAGCAGGAGAGCGGCGAACATCCGGGGAATGTTCAGCCGGTAACTCGCTTCAAGAATACGGAAGGCAAGACCCGAAGCACTGCCACCGGTGCCGGCCACATATTCCGCGACCACGGCGCCGATCAGCGACAGACCGCCGGCAATGCGCAGCCCGCCCAGGAAATAGGGCAGGGCGGAGGGCAGTTGCAGATAGCGCAGCCGCTGCCAGCGGGTCGCCCCATAGACCTTGAAGAGATCGCGCAGATTGTGATCGGCGGAATTCAGGCCAAGGGTCGTGTTCGACAGGATCGGGAAAAACGCCACGATCCAGGCGCAGATCAGCAGGCCCACCATGCGGCTGTCCACATAGATGAAGATCAACGGCGCAATCGCCACAATCGGCGTCACCTGCAGGATCACCGCATAGGGAAAGAAACTCATCTCGATCCAGCGCGACTGGGTAAAGAGCACCGCCAGACCGACACCGCCCAGAACGGCGATGGTCAGCGCGCCCATGGTGATCCGCAGGGTGACGATCAGACTGTCGGACAGCATCCCCCAATCTTCGATCAGCGCCTCGACCACCAGCCAGGGGCCGGGCAGGATGTAATGGGGCAGTTCATTGACCTTCACGATCCGGTCCCAGACCAGAATCGTCACGGCCACGACCAGCACGGGCAGCACCCAGCGGCCGATTTTCTCATTGCGGATCCGGCGGGCGCGGGCGCGCTCCTCCAGATCGATGGCAAGGTCTTGGGTCTGGGTCACTGGGCTAGGTCCATGGCATGTTTGAGCGCATCCGACGCCCGCCGACAATGGGCGGCATATTCGGCCGAGGTGCGGAATTCTTCGGTGCGCGGGTAGGGGGCATCGACGCCGATCTCTTCGATCACGCGACCGGGACGGGCGGCCATGATTACGATCCGGTCGGACAGAAAGACGCTTTCGAACACCGAATGGGTGACGAAGATCACCGTCGATTGCATCTTTTCCTTCATTTCCAGAAGGTCGTTGTTCAACTTGAACCGGGTGATTTCATCGAGCGCGGCAAAGGGCTCATCCATCAGGATCAGTTTCGGCCGGGTCACCATGGCGCGTGCGATCGACACGCGCATCTTCATCCCACCCGACAATTCGCGCGGATAGGAATTCAGGAAATTCTCCAGCCCCACAAGGGCCAGCACGTCGCGAATGTCGTCCTTCACCTTGGATTTCGACACCCCCTGAATGCGGAACGGCAGATAGACGTTATCCTCCACCGTGGCCCAGGGCATCAGCGTCGGTTCCTGCAGCACGACGGACAAGGCGCCGGGCTCTTTCGGCACATCCCAGCGAATGCGGCCCGAGGTGGGGTGGATCAGATCGGCAATCAGCCGCAGCGCGGTGGATTTGCCGCATCCCGACGGGCCCAGAAGCGAAATGAAATCGCCCTCGCGCACATCGAGGTTCATGTCCTTGAGCGCCACGACATCGCCGTTGAAGATCTTGTCGATCCCCGACATCGACAACAGCGGCGGGCGGGTGGTCTGGGGGGCGCCCCCCGCTTGCGCGGGGGAGGCCAAAGTCGTTTCGGTCATCACTGACCCATCGCCGCCTTCTTGGCTTCCAGGGCGACACCGGTGTTCGAAAACTCGGTGGTGAAGGACGATTTCCAATCCACATCCGCATCCACCACACCGGCCTTGACCATGGTGTTGAAGAAGCTTTCGATCTGCGCCGGGTCCATCGCGCCAATGCCTTTTTCAAGGGCGATGCCGCTGTCGACGATTCCGAATTCCTTCATCTTCTCGATGCTGAACGCCAGTTTCTCGTCGCTCATGTCCGGGTTGTCGGCCTTGATCAACTCATTGGCCGCAGCATTGTCGCCATAGAGGTAATTCGCCCAGCCGATGCTCGAGGCTTCGACAAAACACTTCACCGCTTCGGGCTTCTCGTCGATGGTCTGCTGCATCGCCTCGATCGTGGTCGCATAGGTGGCGAACCCGTAATCGGCCAGCAGCCACAGGTCAGGCTTGAACCCGCCTTCCTTCTCGACCGCCAGCGGTTCCGAGGTGATATAGCCCTGCTGGAAGCTGTCTTCGTTGATGATGAAGGGGCCGGGGTTGAACGTGTAGGGCACGCGCTTTTCGCTGTCGAAGCCGAAATCGGTCATCAGCCACTGGTAGTAGGAGATGAACCCGCCATCGCCGACGATATGGGTGCCCAGATCGGCCAGTTCCTCAAAGGAGGACACTTTGCCCGGATGGCTCATCAGCACCTGGGGCTCTTTCTGGAAATGGGCCGCGACCACCTTGGCGGGGATTTTTTCCTTCACCGCGTCAAAGGCAAAGAGCATGTTGCCGCCCATGTAGAAATCGATCTTGCCGGCATACATCAGGTTGCGGTTCACCACCTGCGGGCCGCCGGGGATGATTTCCACATCCAGACCACAGGCCTCATAGGTGCCATCGGCCAGCGCTTGGTAATAGCCGCCATGCTCGGCCTGAGCGACCCAGTTGGTGCCGTATTTGATCTTGGTCAGATGCCCGTCAGCAAAGGCCGACGTGGCAAGCAGCGACGCAACAGCGGCGCCGATCAGCGTGGTTTTGGACATGGGATACCTCCAGGTGTTTTTTCTTTTCCGTACCTAGAGAGATCGGCGGTCAGCGCCAGACGCGCCCGGGTCTGCCTGCCTCGCCCTCAGGGCCGTTGCTTAATTCTTAGTCAGTGTTTCACGATTCGCACAGGTTGCGTGCGACATTCGTTTGAAACCCGCGACATCGCCGGTCATCCTCGGCCCAAAAGGAGCCGACCCCATGAAAGAACTCACCCCAACCGATATCGCGCCCCCCTTTGCCGCCTATGCCCATGGGGTCGAGGTGCCCGAAGGCATGCGGCTGGTCTTAACCTCCGGCCAATTGGCGGTGGATGAAAACGGCCAAACGCCCGAGGGAGCCGAGGCCCAGGCAAGCCTCTGTTTTTCCAACATTGCCGCAATTTTGGGCGCCGCCGAGGCCGGTCCCTCGGATGTGGTGCGGATCAACGCCTTCGTCACCGACCGCGCCCATATGGCGGGCTACATGGCTGCGCGCGATGCCTGGCTCGCAGGTGTCGACCGTTTGCCCGCCTCGACCCTGGTGATCGTCTCGGGCTTCACCCGGCCCGAATTTCTGGTCGAGGTCGAAGTGGTGGCTGCAGTCCGCCGGTAGAGATGAACGCGCCTTGCCGGATCGTGCTGCACCTGCTACGCTGCGGCGCAGCATAAAGGCGGGGGATGCGCTATGGCTGGAAAGATCGTGACCGTGGCCCAGCAGAAGGGCGGGGCGGGAAAGACCACTCTAGCGGCGAACTTGGCCGTTGCACTGTCGAAGAAGGGCAAGAAAGTTGCGCTTCTCGATACCGATCCTCAAGGTTCGCTTGGCCGCTGGTTCATGATGCGCCGCGAAGCGGGCGATCCGGGGATGGAGTTTTCCACCGCCTCGGCCTGGGGGGTGAGCTATGAATGCGACAAGCTGCGCAGCACCGCCGATTTCGTCCTGATCGACACGCCGCCCAAGATCGACAGCGATCTGAAGCCGGCGATCCGCGAAAGCGACCTGGTGATCGTGCCGGTCTCGGCCAGCCCGGTCGATGTCTGGGCCACCGAAGGTGTCCTGGACATGGCCGAGCGCGAAGGGGCGGCGACCCTGATCGTGCTGAACCGCGCCAAGGCCGGCACCAAGGTCACCCAGGAGGTGGACAAGGCTCTCAAGGCGCTGGGCGGCAAACGCGCCAAGACCACGCTGGGTCACCGGGTCGCCTTTCCTGAAAGCATGGGCGTCGGCAAGGCCGCACTTGAACGCGGCAAGGGCGCCTGGAGTGACGAGATCGAAGCGCTGACCAAGGAAGTGCTCAAGCACCTGAAGAACTAGCGCCTGCGCCGCAGCATCGCTTCCCGGATGGTGATGAAACTGGCGGCGGCCAGAATGAGAATGCCGCCGCCGATCACCCAAAGGTCGATCCCCTCGTCAAAGAGGAAATAGCCCAGCAGCACCGACCAGACCAATTGCATGAACACCACCGGCTGGGTCACGCTCACCGGGGCGGCGGCAAAGGCGCGGGTGATCGAATAATGTCCGCCGGTGGCCAGGGTCGCGACCGCGAGAAGCCACAGGGTCTCTTCGCCCGTGGGCCAGTGCCAATAGGCAATCGCCAGCGGCGTCAGCCCGATGGTGACGGTGATCGACAGCATTCCCACCACCAGACCGGCAGGCAATTCGTCCGCCATCGGCTTGGCGATCACATAGCTGGCCGCCAGGCAGAATGCGGTGAAGATCATCGCCAGATGGCCGTCGCTCAATTCGCGCAGCCCCGGGCGCAGGATAATCAGCGCCCCCACAAAGGCCACCGCAATCGCCGCGATGCGCCGGGTGGCAAGGCGCTCGCCCAGAAACAGCGCGGCCGCCAGGGTGACATAGATCGGCACCATGTAATTCATCGCGGTGACCTCGGCGATGGTGATCCGGGTCATGGCATAGAACCAGCAGCAGACCCCGACCGTATGCACCACGCCGCGCAGGGCAAAGTGTTTAGCCTGCCGTTTTGTCAGTTTCAGGCGCCATAAGCTGTTAAGAATTGGAATTAGAAAAACTAATCCAAACACATATCTGAGAAAGGCCGACATCGGCGCGGGCAGATCCGCCGAACTGGCTTTCACCGTGGCGGTCATCGCCACGAAGAGCAGGCCTGCCAGCAGCATCCACAGCACGCCCGAAAGCGGCGCGGATCCGGGTTCAGGATCCGGTTCTGACGTGGCGGGAAATTCGGCCATGCCCTTCTATGGGGTGTTTGGGCCCCGGCCTCAAGCGGCGACGAGCGAGAAGGCGATGCTCCACATCAAAAGCCCGACAGCCATGTCGAGGATCTGCCAGGCCCGGGGCCGTTCGAACACCGGGCGCAGGAAGGTCGCGCCATAGCCAAGAGCGAGGAAGAAGACCAGCGAGGCAAAGACGCCGCCAATGCCGAAGACCCAGCGTTCCGACCCATAGGTCGCGGCGATCGCGCCCAGCAGAACCACCGTGTCGAGATAGACATGGGGGTTCAGCCAAGTCAGTGCCAGACAAGTCAAAACCGCCGCTTTTGCCGATTGTTCGGGCACATCCGCGGCCCGCAGCGACTCGGTTTCGAAAAAGGCCCGGCGCATGGACATGGCGCCATAGACGATCAGAAAGATCGCCCCGCCCCAGCGGGTGATCGGCTCCAGCATCGGCATCGCCTTGGTCAGCGCACCGAAACCCGCCACACCGGCCATGATCAGAAAGGCGTCCGAGATCACGCAGGTGGCGACCACGAGGCCGATATGGCTTTTGCGGATCGCCTGTCTGAGAACAAAAGCATTCTGGGCGCCGATGGCCACGATCAGCGAAAGGGCCATGCCAAAGCCCGCAAGGAAACTGCTCATCAGAGACGCGCCTCCGGTTTGTCCGGCAAAGACGCAGGCCGACGGTCGGAATAGACCGCTCTGCGGAGGGAGAAAGGGTTTGTTGTATTAGGAGAAATAATAGTTCTACGTTCCATGCGCGCACACTGCCATAAAAATGCACGGTTGCAAGCGGGTTCGTTAAGATTTTCTAAAGTCGCGGAAGCGGCAGGGGGCTTGGCAGGGGGGGGCGCGGTTTTTTTGCACCGTTTTCCCCGAAGGGGAGGCCAAAAAAAGGCGCGGGATGTCCGCGCCTTTTTTGGTGTCCGCTGCTCTTAGAGCAGGGCGAGATTTTCAGCGCTCTCGCGTCCATCCCGGCCCGCCGCAAGGTCATAGCTGACCTTCTGGTCGTCGGCGAGCCCGGTCAGACCCGAGCGTTCCACGGCGCTGATATGGACGAAAACGTCCTTGCCGCCCTCATCGGGGGCAATAAAGCCGAAGCCTTTGGTGGTGTTGAACCATTTCACGGTGCCAGTGGCCATCCGCATGTCTCCTTAAATAATGTCGTTCGCGTGAGGCAACGACGCGGCCAGCGTCTGTTCGAGACTGGCCGGTGAAGAGACAGTGGGTCGAGCAAAAGATAGCAGGGCCCATATAGGGTCGGTTAACCCCACCAACAAGGATTCATTTCAGGCTTGAGCGAGTTTCGCCGCTATCCGGTCCTTCAATTGCATCCGTTCCTTGCGCATTTCCTCTTCGTGGAACTGATCGGTCGGCTCCACATTGGTCTCGGCCCGGTGAATGGCGCGATTGACCTCGTGATAGCGTTCCGAAAGGGCCTGAAACTCACCATCATTGAGCTTGAGCTGGTGCATCGCCTCGATCTTGTCGGGAAATTCTTCGGCCAGTTCATGGGGGGTGTGCGACATCTGTGTCCTCCTGATTTCGACTCAGTTCACCACGGGGGCAGGGCGCGCGCGTTGATGTGGGTCAAATGCACCGGCGGCCGACGTGCTTGAAGCAAATGAAAGAATGCTGCCGACACTCGCCCAAAAGAAAAGCCAGCCCCGAACACCGAGGCTGGCCCAAAAGCAGAAATGTCCCCGGTCAGCGGGTGAATTTCTTGTGCTTGATCCGCTTGGGTTCCAGCGCATCGGGGCCAAGGCGACGTTTCTTGTCTTCCTCGTAATCCTCGAAATTGCCCTCGAACCATTCCACATGAGCTTCGCCTTCAAAGGCCAGGATATGGGTGCAGATCCGGTCGAGGAAGAAGCGGTCGTGGGAAATCACCACGGCACAACCGGCGAAATCCACCAGCGCATCTTCCAGGGCGCGCAGCGTCTCCACATCGAGATCGTTGGTCGGTTCATCGAGCAGAAGCACATTGCCGCCGGATTTCAACAGCTTGGCCATATGAACCCGGTTGCGCTCCCCGCCCGACAGCAGGCCCACCTTTTTCTGCTGATCGCCGCCCTTGAAGTTGAAGGCGGAACAATAGGCGCGGCTGTTCATCTGGGCATCGCCAAGCTGGATGATCTCGCCGCCCGATGAAATCTCCTCCCAGACGGTCGCCTCCGCATCCAGCGCATCGCGCGACTGGTCCACATAGGCCAGATCGACAGTGTCGCCATAGGACACCTCACCCGCGTCGGGCGCTTCCTGCCCGGTGAGCATCTTGAAGAGCGTCGATTTACCGGCGCCGTTCGGCCCGATCACGCCCACAATGCCGCCGGGCGGCAGCGAGAAGGTCAGATCCTCGATCAGAAGCTTGTCGCCCATGGCCTTTTTCAGCCCCTCGACCTCGATCACCTTCTGACCCAGACGGGGGCCGTTGGGGATGATGATCTGGGCGCGGCTCAGCTTCTCGCGCTCGGACTGGTTGGCCAGATCCTCATAGGCGTTGATCCGCGCCTTCTGCTTGGCCTGCCGCGCTTTCGCACCCTGCCGGATCCACTCCAACTCCCGCTCCAGCGTCTTCTGGCGCGACTTGTCTTCCTTGGCTTCCTGCTCCAGCCGTTTGGCCTTCTGTTCCAGCCAGGCCGAGTAATTCCCCTCATAGGGAATGCCACGGCCGCGATCGAGTTCCAGAATCCACCCGGTAATATCGTCAAGGAAATACCGGTCATGGGTGACGATCAGGATCGTGCCTTTGTAATCGATGAGATGCTGCTGCAGCCAGGCGATGGTTTCCGCATCGAGGTGGTTGGTCGGTTCGTCCAAAAGCAGCATGTCGGGCGCTTCGAGCAAGAGCTTGCAAAGTGCCACCCTGCGCCGTTCGCCGCCCGACAGCGTGGTCACATCGGCCTCATCGGGCGGGCAGCGCAAAGCCTCCATCGCCACATCGATCTGCGCATCCAGATCCCAGAGGTTGTTCGAGTCGATCTCATCCTGAAGCGCCGCCATCTCATCGGCGGTCTCGTCCGAGTAGTTCATAGCAAGTTCGTTGAACCGATCGAGCTTGGCCTTCTTCTCGGCCACCCCCAGCATCACATTGCCGCGCACATCGAGGCTTTCGTCGAGCGCGGGTTCCTGCGGCAGATAGCCGACCTTGGCGCCCTCGGCCGCCCAGGCCTCGCCGGTGAAATCCGTGTCCAGCCCGGCCATGATCCGCATCAGGGTCGATTTACCGGCGCCGTTGACGCCGACCACACCGATCTTCACCCCCGGCAGGAAGCTCAGGCGGATGTTTTCAAAACATTTCTTGCCACCGGGATAGGTCTTGGAGACACCATCCATGTGATAGACATATTGATAGCTGGCCATGGGATCCTCCGGCTGCGTTTCGGCTGGTCTAGCGAGGGATCGGGGCGAGTGCAATTCTCCGGCGCGAGGTTTCTCCGTGCCCCTGTCTTTCAGAATATTCCAAATCGATGACCACCCCGCGCCGCGTCGCGCGCATTTGCCCGATCCCGCACCCCGGCCCGCACCCCGGCCCGCATCCTCGAAGCCGCGCCAGCGGTCAGGCGGCACCGGTGGAGTAGGCCGGATATGCCGATTGGATTGGGGCCGGTTTGGGGACATTGCGGACTTTTGCGACAAGCCGCGCCAGTGGCAGCCCCTGGGATGGCGCATCCGACGGTTGAGCGCCTTGATTTATCGTGAAGTCCACATCTTCCCTCGGAGGTCCGCACATACTTATGACGAGCGCCAGCCCGGGTAGACAAGCTGTCGCTGGCGCGGCGCCCTGCGGGCTTGTTCCGCGCCCCGAACGCAACCAGCGTAGGTAATGGGCTCCGAGCCGTCATGCGCGGCGGTTTGCACCAAACTCGGCTAACGGAACGAAAAGAACCTTGGCGTGCCACCCGAGACCGCGCCGCCTTCGGCTTTCACCTTTTCAAAAGTACGCATGTCGTAGCATCCGAACCGATGCGCGGCGGCCTTCGGCCTTGGTTCCGCGCTGTCCTTTCTCCGCAACCCATGTCTCCAGGGCCGCACAGCGGGCGCTCCCCCAGTAAGATGCTCAGAAGACCCTTACGCCACCAAAGGCCGGGCGGTGCAGAGGTTAATCAAGCGCACGCAGCGCAACCCTTTGAGACCGGGGCAGATTTCCCAGAGATTAATCATCCGAGCGACCCAAACAATCATTCATTATCAATATTTTAGTCGAGGGGGTTTCGCTGCGAAACCTACCTTTATCCGCCTGAAAGCAAATCGATCTTCGGGATCTGTCCGATTTCGGCTCGCCCCAAAACCAAACCAATTTCCCACCTGTCCCGTATTCCCTGAAAAGGGAGCGTGATCATGCAGCGACGACTTCACTTTCTGGCCATCCTCAGTGGAGCAGTTTGGGCCTTTACCGCCTATGCCCAGGAGGTGGTGGCGCCGAAACCGGGGATCGAGGCGACGATTGATGCTCAGATCGGGGCCTTTCTCGAAGATGATTTCGCCCGTGCCTTCACCTTCGCCTCGCCTGGAATTCAGGGCATGTTCGGCAGTGCCGAGCGCTTTGGTCAGATGGTGCGCCAGGGCTATCCCATGGTCTGGCGGCCGGGAGAGGTGGAGTTTCTGGAATTGCGCAATTTCCGCGGAGCACTTTGGCAGCGGGTGCAGATCCGTGATCAGGCGGGGCGGGTCCATGTGCTGGATTATCAGATGATCGAGACCGGCGAGGGCTGGCGGATCAACGGGGTGCAGCTCTTGCCCGAACCCGACGTCAGCGCCTGACCTAGATCAAGGTCGGGGCTGCGCGCCTTTGCTAGTTTCAGGGCAAAGGAGGGTCCCATGTATAAAAACATTCTCGTTCCCATTGATGTCAGCCATCCCGAACGCCACGAGGTGGCGATGAAGATGGCCCGCCTGCTGTCCGACGAAGGCGCCAAGATCACCACCATCGCCGTGGTGGAACCGATCCCGGCCTATGTGGGCATCTCGGGCATGGTGCCCGAGTTCGACAGCCAGGTGAAAGCCAGTGTCACGGAATCGCTGGCCAGCTTTGCCGAAGGCCAGGACGTGGACAATGTGGTGCTGCACGGCTCGCCGGGCACCGAGATCGTCGAATATGCCAAGGAAAAGGACGTGGATTGCATCGTGATCCATTCCCACAAGCCGGGCTTCGGGGATTTCCTGCTGGGCTCCACGGCGGCCCGGGTGGTGCGCCACGCCACCTGCTGCGTCCATGTGATGCGCTAAGCGCCGAGAGCGCCGCTCAGGCGGCGCTCAACAGCCTGAACAGTCCCACCAGGATCGGCGGCAAAAGGACCAGGCAAAGGGCGATGCCGAGGGATTTGCGATTGGCCGCCAGGATCAGCGCGGGGGTGAGCAGCACGCCCATGGCAATGCCGATCACCGTGATATAGCTGCGGTCCGTTGCATAATCCGCCGGGTCGAGTTCGCCGCTGCCCGTGGCGAAGAGAACCAGGAACCCAAGCTGAAGTGCGGCAAGAAGAAACACGGCAAGACGCATGGGCGGCAGCCTATCCTGTCAGATCCGCAGGCGCCAGCCGGAAGGCCTTGCCGAACCCGCCGTTGAGATGGATCGCACTGGGCGTCAGCCGCACCAGGTTGAAATCGCCAAACCCGATGTAAAGCTTGGCCTTGGGCTGCAGCGCCAGATAGGCCGCAACCTTGGCGTCGGTTTTCTCGATAAACTGCGCCTCCACCTCCCAGGTCATGCGCGGATGGGTGAGCGGATCGCCCTTGGCACCGGGCTCTCCGATCAGAAGCGCGGCACGTGGATCTGTGCGCAGATGTTGTGTGTGACTGGCCAGATCAGAGATCAACGTCAGACACGCACCATCTTCGGGCACCAGCGCCACCCGGGTGACAAAGGGCGCGCCCGCCTGGAGCGTGGCGAGGGCGGCAAAGCGCGCCTCCTGCCAGATCTTGCGCGCCAGGCTGCGCGCCTCGTCATTGGCGGGCTGGACCGGATCGGGCGCCTTTTCTGTCATGGGCGGCGCGCGATGCAATCAACCTCGACCAGCGCGCCCACGGCCAGAGCGGTGACGCCGACGGTGGTCCGGGCCGGGCGGCGGTCGGGGTCGAAATAGCTTTGGTAGGTGTCATTGAACGCAGCATAGTCGCGCTCGAATTCGGTCAGAAAACAGCGGCATTGCACTACGTGGCTGAGGTCGAGCCCGAGTTCGCGCAGGATCAGCGCCAGATTGTCCATCACCCGGCGCGTCTGAGCTTCGATCCCGTGCGGAAGGGGCGCGTCGGGGGCTGCGGGATCGGTGGGCATCTGGCCGGTGAGGATCACCCAGCCGTCATCCTCCACCGCATGGGAAAAGGGGGCCACCGGGCGGGGACCATTGGAGAAGAGGTGAAAATCGGGCATCGCGGGTCTCCGGTTTTGTTTGGTCTTTGGTGAAGCGCGACAGGCGGGCCGTCAAGGCGGCGGGAGCGGCGGGTGACCTTTCGCAAAGACAATCTTCACATCAGAGACCTGGGAAGGCCAGCTCTGAAGGTCGAAGCATCCGGGGTCGAAAATGTTCTGTTTTTTCAACAACGTGCCGATCAAGTCGAAACTGCCGCTCACGGTCTGTCTGCTTGTTGTTCTGGCGGTGACGCTGCCGGCCACCCAATCCTATTTCGACCAGAAGGCCGCGTTGGAAGAGCATCTGGAAGCGCGGTTCGACGATTCCCTTGCGCCGGTGCGGTCACGCCACCCGCGGCGCGCCGCAGATCCCGGGCGATAGGGCCTCCATCGCCCCATGGATCGACAGGAAGACCTGACCGGGGGTGAGATGGTCGAGGAAGTGGATTTTCTCGAGCCGGTCCATCACCGGGCCTTTGACCTCGGCGAGATGGAGCGTGACGCCGCTGTCGCGGAGGCGTTCGATCAGTTCTTCGAGGGTTTCGAGCGCGGAAGCGTCTATGAAATTCACCGCCGACATGATCAGCACCATATGTTCGATCTCGGGCTGGTCGGCAATGCGGGCCAGAACCGCGTCTTCGAGATAGGCGGTGTTGGCGAAATAGAGGCTTTCATCGACCCGGATCGCCAGCACACGGGGATCGGTCTGGACCTCGTGACGCAGCACGTTGCGGTAATGTTCGGTTTCGCCCACGCGGCCGACCACGGCCATATGCGGCCGGGAGGTGCGCCAGAGATAGAGCGCGATGGAAAGCCCCGCGCCCGCGATGATGCCCAGTTCGATGCCGAGGGTCAGGACGGCAAAGAAGGTGGCGATCAGCGAGGCGGCATCGGCCTTGTCATAGGCCCAGGCGTCTTTGAGGGTTTTCACGTCAATGAGGTTGGCGACCGCGACCACGATGATGGCGGCGAGCGTGGCCTTGGGCAGGAAGTAGAGAAGCGGGGTGAAGAGCACCACCGTGAGGGCGATCAGCACGGCGGTGATGATCGAGGCGAAAGGGGTGACCGCGCCTGCGGTGAAGTTGACAAGCGAGCGGGAAAAGCCGCCGGTGACCGGGTAGCCGCCGGTGAGCGAGGCACCGATATTGGCGGCCCCGAGCGCGATCAGCTCCTGATCGGCGTCGATCTTCTGGCGGCGTTTCGAGGCGAGCGATTTGGCGACCGAGATGCTTTCGAGAAAGCCCACGACCGAGATCAGCGTGGCGGCGGGCAACACGTCGCGGATCAGTTCCATGTCGAAGACCGGCAGCGACAGGGGCGGCAGGCCCGAGGGGATGTCAGCGACGATCTTGACGCCGGCATTCGTGTTCAGGCCGAAGATCCAGACGGCGATGGTCATGCTGGCCACGGCCACCAGCGGGCCGGCCTTGGCAATGGCATCGGCCACGCCCTTGGCGACGCCCGCGTTTTGCAGGGCGCCGGCGACGCGGGATTTGAAGGCGAGCAGGATGAGGAGCGACAGGCCCGCGATGACGAAGGTGGTGATGTTCAGTTGCGAGATGTGGCTGAGCGCATGGGCGATGGTTTCGGTGATCAGATGGCTGCGCGGGATGTCGAAGCCGAGAAGGTGCTTCAGCTGCGAAAAGCCGATGATCAGGGCGGCGGCCGAGGAGAAGCCGGAGATCACCGGGTGGGACAGGAAATTGACCAGAAAGCCGACGCGGGCAAAGCCCATGCCGAGGAGGATCGCGCCCGAGAGAAACGCCAGCATCACGGCGCCTGCGAGGTAATGGGCGGAACCGGATTCTGCCAGTTCTCCGAGCGTGCTTGCCACCATCAGCGAGACGATGGCGACGGGGCCGACGGCGAGTGCACGGCTGGAGCCGAGAAGGCCATAGAAAATCAGCGGCACGATGGAGGCATAGAGACCCACTTCGGCAGGAAGACCAGCGAGCAACGCATAGGCCATGCCCTGGGGCACCAGCATGATCGCGACGATCAGGCCGGCCATCCCGTCGGCGGCAAAGTCGCTGCGGGTGTAGCTGGGCAGCCATTCAAGAAGCGGGAGGAAACGTTTCAGGTTCATCGGGTCGTCCGGGGCAGAGGGAGGTGCGGACGGAGCGGGGGGCGCCCCGTCCGCGAGGGGAATGCGCGCGAAAAGGAGGTACGCGCGCAATGAAGCAGACGATTACTCGCCTGCAACCTTGATTTTTTCGGGCCGTGCCAGCCATTCGCGGCCGCGCAACATGGCTTTCCAGTAGATCGGTGGCAGCAGGCTTTCCTTGAGGAACCACGCCAGACGGCTGGGTTTGGTTCCGTCGATCAGGTAGCTGGGGAAGCTGGGTTTCAGGATCCCACCATAGCCAAACTCGGCCAGCACGATCTTGCCGCGTTCGACGGTTAGCGGGCAGGAGCCGTAGCCGTCGTATTGCGCAACGGGCGAAGACCCCGCGATATCGGCGACGATGTTGTCGGCGACCGTGGGGGCCTGCTTGCGCGCTGCTGCCGCCGTTTTGGCGTTGGGCGCGTTCATCACATCGCCCAGGCTCCAGATGTTGTCGTAGGTCACGTGGCGCAGGGTGGCCTGATCCACATCGACCCAACCTGCGGCATCCGCGAGGGGCGAGACCTTGATGAAATCGGGCGCGCATTGGGGCGGGCAGACATGGATCATGTCGAAATCATAGGTGACCCGCTCGACCGGCGTGTCGGGTTTCGAGACTTCGAACGTGGCGCGTTTCGTCGTGCCGTCGATGGCCACGAGATTGTGGAAGAAGTTCAGATCGGCATCGTATTTGCGCACGTATTGTTCGAGCGCGGGCAGGTAATCCTTGACGCCGAACAGCACGCCGCCTGCGTTCATGAACTGGATGTCGATATGGTTCAGCACCCCGCGCCGAAGCCAGGCATCGCCCGAGAGATACATCGCCTTCTGCGGCGCGCCCGCACATTTGATCGGCATTGGCGGCTGGGTGAAGATGGCGCGGCCCTTGTGCATGTTCTGCACCAATTCCCAAGTATAAGGGGCGAGGTCGTAGCGGTAGTTCGAGGTCACGCCATTGCGGCCGAGGGTTTCGACCAGACCTTCGACGCGGTGCCAGTCGAGTTTGAGCCCGGGGCAGACCACGAGCCGGTCGTATTTCACCACCCGGCAGCCATCGAGGATCACCGCGTCATTGGCAGGCTCAAAAGCCGCCACCGCGCCCTTGATCCAGTGCACATCCTTGGGGATCAGGCTGCCCATGGTCTTGGCGGTGGTCTCGGCATTGAAGACACCGCCGCCCACCATGGTCCAGCCGGGCTGGTAGTAATGGATGTCGGCGGGGTCGATGATGGCGATGTCGAGGTCGGGGGCGCGCGACTTGAGCCCGGCGGCGACCGCAATGCCGCCCGCACCGGCGCCGATGATCACCACGTCATATTGCGCGTCGCCCGTGTCGGTGGGCGTGCGCCCGCCATTGGCGATCCGGCGCGCCACACCGGTCATGTCATAGCCCGCGCTCTGGGTGGCCGTCAGAATATCGGCAATGGGGCGGTCCTTGGAGGCCTCGTGAAACGACCAGAGCGTGGCCGAGCGGGTGCCGGTCCGGCAATAGGCCAGAAGCGGGCGCGGCAGGGCTTCGAGCGCCTTTGAAAATTCGGCCACATTGTCGTCGGTGACCATGCCGCTTTGGACCGGAACATAGTGCGTTTCGAGCCCTTCGGCGCGGGCGGCGTTTTCGATTTCCTCGAAGCTGGGCTGGTCGGCCCCTTCGCCATCGGGGCGGTTGCAGATCACGGCGCGGAAGCCTTCGGCCTTGATCGCGGCCAGATCATCGGGTGCAATCTGCGGGCTCACCGAGATCTTCGGTGAGATTTTCTTGATCTCCATCGGATCATCCCTCCTGAGGGGTCAGAGCTTGTTGACGGGCACCTTCAGCATCGGATTGCCATCGTCATCCTTGGGCACTTCGCCTGCGCGCATGTTCACCTGCAGAGACGGGATGATCAGCTTGGGCATGTCGAGCTGCGCGTCCCGTTCGGTGCGGAACTTGACGAAATCGTCCTTGGATTTGCCGCCGCCGACGTGGATGTTGTGCGCTTTCTCCTCGGCCACGGTGGTCTCCCAGGAAATGTCGCGCCCGTTCGGGCCATAGTCGTGGCACATGAAAAGCCGCATCTCGTCGGGGAGGGCCAGCACCTTCTGAATGCTGTCGTAAAGCGTGCCGGCGTCACCACCGGGGAAGTCGGCCCGGGCAGACCCGCCGTCGGGCATGAAAAGCGTGTCGCCGACGAAGGTGGCATCGCCCATCACATGGACCATGCAGGCGGGTGTGTGGCCGGGTGTGTAGAGGGTGAAACACTTCATCCCGCCCACCATGTAGGTGTCGCCGTCTTCGAAGAGCGCGTCGAATTGCGAGCCGTCGCGCTGGAATTCGGTGCCTTCGTTGAAGACCTTGCCGAAGGTGTCCTGAACGATGGTGATGTTCTTGCCGATGCCGATCTTGCCGCCAACCTGTTCCTGGATATAGGGCGCGGCAGAGAGGTGATCGGCGTGGACGTGGCTTTCCAGCAGCCATTCAACGTTGAGGTTGTTGTCTTTGACATAGGCTATG
>JAOXSD010000149.1 GCA_025800205.1 Silicimonas sp.
GTCATAGCGATGATGCTGGCGGCAAGTGCTAGCTTTTTCACGCGGCAGTTCCTCCCTTACTTCCGCTTCAGTTCACTTTGATCTTCTTCGACGTCTCATAGACCGAACCGTCGTCGTCGTACCAAGTGAACTTGAACTCGCCTGCCTCGGGCACGATGGCCTCGAACTGCAGATACGGGTTCGTCGAAATCGCCGGCTCCAGCGTGACATCAATCACATTCTGGCCGTTGAAATCGGCCGTAAAGCGATTGATGATCGAACGCGGGATCAGGTTGCCCGACTTATCCTTGCGCTGACCCGATTCCATCTTGTGGCTGATCAGCGTCTTGATGGTGATCGTCTCGCCGGCATCAGCGGACTTGGGCACCTTGACGCGGGGTTTGACACCTTTTGCCATTGTCTTTGTCTCCTCTTATCCGCCGCAACCGCCGATGGTCACCTTGACCTCGGCCTTTGCCATCTGCCACGAGCCGTCTTCCATCTGGGCAACAGCAACGACATTCTGGGTCTTGGCCAGACGGATCCGCGTCGAAGCAGAGCGCGACGGGTTCAGCGGGCCAAAGTTGAACGTGGCCACCGAAGGCACCGGGTTGCCGTCCGCATAAAGCGTGATCGACTTCGCACCGGGGGCCGAAACCTCGACGGGCACCGTGTTGCCGTTTTCCGCGATCTCGGGGGTGCCGAGGGTGATCACGCCTTCACCGAGGCTCGCACCGCCGGTCAATGCTGCAATCGCGTCGTCGGTCGCGGATGCAAAGGCCGGAAGCCCTGCAAAGGTGGCAAGCGCCGCCCCGCTGGTGACGAGCATCTGTCGCCGTGTCAGTTCCATATCTGTCTCCTCACTCTTCCTTGAGTGTCATCAAAAACGCCACCACATCCTCGATCTGCTGAGCCGTCAGCAGTGGCGCCACCTCGCCCTCATGGGCCTTGCCGGAATAGGCATTGCCCAAGCGGGTAAATCCGTCGACCTTGTAGAAGGCCGGCATCATCGTGTCCGGGAACCAGTTCTTCGCATTGGCCACCAGCCCGCGAAGCTCGGCCTCGGTCCAACGATCCGCCGCGCCATCCAGCGACGGGCCGATCTCACCATGGAACGGCAGATGATCGAGCGCCGTGACCCGGTGGCAGGCAATGCAATTGCCCGAACCCTTGTTCATGATTTCGGCCCCGGTGGCCGGGTTGCCCGCCGCACCGCTGAGCGAGGCTGCAATCGCGCCTTCCTCATAGACCACATTCATCGGTGAAACTTCTTCCGCGACTGCAACGCCTGCGGTGAAAAAAGTAGCTGTCGCAACTGCGATCGCTGCCGGAAACCTCATGAGCCCTCCCTAAGCATCATTGTTTCTTCGGTATGCTACTGCACACAAATCCGTGAACGCAACAACAAATTCAAAGAACTGAATTTCTGTCGCACCCCCGCGTCCTTCAGTCGAAGGAGCCATTGCTCCGTTCCTGAATTCGGCGGGCATGATACCGCTGGAAATCCTCTCCATTATCAAGCGCATAGCGTTTCTCGGCCACCCAGGTCAGCATATCCAAAGTGGTGCCCTTGCCAAAGGCGCCGGGCATGGTGGCCACGGCGGCCTGCGGCGCGCTTTCACCCGCTTCCACCACCTCATCGATGAACATCATGCTGGGGGTGAAGAGAATCCCCCACTTCCGCGCCATGTCCTTTTCGGCCAGCACGTCACCGTCGAAATCCACCACCTCGATGTCGCCATGAAGGTTCAACTGCACGACAAAGAAGTTCTCCTCCAAGGATTCGGTGATCGCCGGATCGGGAAACACCTCTTCATGCATCTTGGTGCAATAGATGCAGCCGCGCTGCTCGAACATCAGCAAAAGCCGCTTGCCCTCCGCCTGCGCCTCGGCCAGATCCTCGCCCAGATCCTTGAACGTGTCGCGCATCCAGTCCGCCTTGTGCAGCCCGTCATCGCCCAGTTCCGCGGCCTGCGCGCCAAAACCGAACAGCACCGCCGCCAATATCAGAAATTTCCGCATGGTCTTCCTCCTCAGCCAATGCGCATGAAGACCGGAAAGGTCTCCAGCATCCATTGCGCAATATAGTTGATCGAATTGGTGGCAATCAGCACCGCGAACACAATCAACAGCGCCCCCATCGCCTTTTCCACCGTACCCAGATGACGGCGAAACCGCGCCATGAACCGCATGAACGGCCCGATGAAAAGGGCGGCCAGCACAAAAGGCAGGGTCATCCCCGCCCCGTAGGTAAAGAGCAGCGCCGCCCCCTGCCCCGCTGTGTCCTGCCCGCCGGCCATAAACAGGATCGCCGCCAGCACCGGACCGACACAGGGCGTCCAGCCAAAAGCGAAGGCGAGCCCGATCACATAGGCGCCGATAAGCGAGACATTCGAGGTCTCCCCCGCTTCGGCCCGGAACTGCCGGTAGAGAATGCCAATCCGGATCACGCCCAGAAAATGCAGCCCCATCAACCCGATCACGGCAGCCGCCCCCCAGCGCAGCAGATCGAAATAGTCCCGCACCATCTGACCAAAGACGCTCGCCGTCGCCCCCAGCCCCATGAAGACCGTGATCACGCCCAGCGCGAACAGCGTTGCGGCCAGAAACGCCCGCCGCCGCACCGCCCCCGTGACCGGTTCGTCGGCCGAGATCTGGTTCATGCCGACCCCCGCCAGATAGCTCAGGTAGAAAGGCACGATGGGCAGGATGCAGGGCGACAGAAAAGACAGCAGTCCCGCCACAAAGGCCCCCAGGAACGTAACGTCGAACACCTGAACAGGCCTCCCCCCATTGAAATATTCACGAATTAGATTATGTTTGCGCCATCAAACCGTCAATCGGGAGAATTGCGGTGACCTGGCTCAAACGAGCATTTCTGGCACTGATGTGCCTTATCCCGCTCGGCGCTTTCGCCGAAGCGCGGCTTTACATGGCCGAAGAACCGGGCTGCATGTGGTGCGCCCGCTGGAACGCCGAAATTGCCCCGATTTATCCGAAAACCGCCGAAGGTCGCGCCGCACCGCTCATTCGGTTCGATCTGCATGGCACAATGCCTGAAAATGTGGCATTCGAGCGCCCGCTCTCCTTTACGCCAACGTTCATTCTGGTGGATAACGGTCAGGAAGTGGGCCGGATCGAAGGCTACCCCGGCGAAGATTTCTTCTGGGGTCTTCTGGGAATGCTGTTCGATCAGACCGATATCGAATTGGAACCTACGGGGTAACCCATGAGCCTGGAAACCGGCACCGATCCGCAGCCGTCGCGCCTGCCCGTGTTTGACGAAAACACCTGCGCCGACGACATGGAAAAGATGGTCAAGAACGCCCAGCGCGCCTCCAATTTCCTCAAGGCGATCAGCCACGAGGGGCGGCTGATGATTCTGTGCCACCTCGCCTCGGGCGAGAAATCCGTGACCGAGCTGGAAGACCTGCTCTCGGCCCGTCAGGCTGCGGTCTCGCAACAGCTCACCCGCCTGCGTCTCGAAGGTCTGGTTACGCCGCGCCGCGAAGGCAAGGCGATCTATTACAGCCTGACCGACGAACGCCCGCGCCAGATCATCGAAGTGGTCTATGATCTCTTCTGCCGATCCAACGACGACTGACCGGAGCCTGATCATCCGGCGCTTTGGGAGGGGTGCATGGTCGAAACACTGGGCGAAGCCAACACCGCGGCCCTGATCGGCCTGATCGGCGGTCTGATGCTAGGGCTCGCCGCCCGGATCGGGCGTTTCTGCACCCTGGGCGCAATCGAAGACCTGCTCTATTCCTCGGATGACCGCCGCATGCGCATGTGGGCGCTGGCCATCGGCACCGCGATCATCGGCACCCAGATCGCCATCGGCTTCGGCGCCATGAATGGGACGGAAACCGCTTACCTTTCAAGGGTCTGGAACCCGCTGGCGACGATCCTCGGCGGGCTGATGTTCGGCTATGGCATGGCGCTGTCGGGCAATTGCGGCTATGGTGCGCTGGCCCGTCTCGGCGGCGGCGACCTGCGCTCCTTCCTCATTGTCATTGTCATGGGGCTCTCGGCCTATGTGGTCATGTCCGGCCCGCTCGCCCGCACCCGCGTCTGGCTCTTCCCCGTCGATATGGAGGCCGAAACGCCCCAGGGCATCACCGCGCTGGCCGCCCAGTCCGGCCTCTCCCCCACCCTTACCGGCAGTCTGATCGGCGCCGCGCTGATCGCGCTCGCCCTCTCAAGCACGGCCATGCGCAAATCCCTCGACCATATCGTCTGGGGCGCGGTCGTGGGGCTTGCCATCTTCTCCGGCTGGCTTGGCACCTATTGGATCGCCGCCACCGGTTTCGGCAATGAACCCATTGAAACCCACACCTTCGCCGCCCCCATCGGCGACACGATCTTCTATGCCATGACCGCGTCGGGCACCGAACTTTCCTTCTCGGTCGGCTCGGTCATCGGCGTCGTGCTCGGCGCCATGATGGGCTCCTTCTCCAAAGGCCATTTCCGCTGGGAAGCCTGCGAAGACCCCCGCGAACTCCGCCGCCAGATCCTCGGCGCGGCCCTTATGGGCGTAGGCGCCATCCTCGCCGTCGGCTGTTCCGTCGGTCAGGGCATTTCCGCCTTTGCCGTCCTCGCCTATTCCGCCCCGGTCACCTTCGCCGCGATCTTCCTTGGCGCGGCCATCGGGCTGAGACAGCTGATCACCGGCTTCGCCCCGGCCAGTTGAGCGCGACGCAACGCCGGGTTTCCCCATAAACACTGGACCCCCCAGCCCAAAGCCGTTAAGCGCCTCGCAAAACGCATCCCCCCGGAGACGAAAATGGACCTTCGCAATATTGCGATCATCGCACACGTGGACCACGGCAAGACAACGCTCGTGGATGCCATGCTCAGCCAATCGGGCACTTTTCGCGAAGGCCAGGCGGTCAGCGAACGCGCGATGGATTCGAACGACCTCGAACGCGAACGCGGCATCACCATCCTTGCCAAGGCCACCTCGGTGGAATGGAAAGGCACCCGCATCAACATCGTGGACACGCCGGGTCACGCCGATTTCGGCGGCGAGGTGGAACGGATCCTGTCGATGGTCGATGGCGTGGTGCTGCTGGTGGATGCCGCCGAAGGCCCGATGCCGCAGACCAAATTCGTCACCGCCAAGGCGCTCGCCCTCGGCCTGCGCCCCATCGTGGTCTTGAACAAGGTCGACAAGCCCGACGCCGAACCCGACCGGGCGCTCGATGAGGTCTTCGACCTCTTCGCCGCCCTCGACGCCTCAGAAGCGCAACTTGACTTCCCCCATCTCTACGCTTCGGGCCGCTCCGGCTGGGCCGATGCAGAGGAAAACGGCCCGCAGAAAGACCTCTCCGCCCTCTTCAACCTGGTGGTCAACCACGTCCCCGCGCCGAAACAGGCCGCCGCGGTGGAAGACGATTTCCGCATGCTGGCCACCACGCTGTCGTCCGACCCCTTCGTCGGTCGCGTCCTCACGGGCCGGGTCGAAAGCGGCCAGCTCAAGGTCGGCGCCACCGTCCAGGCGCTGTCGCGCATGGGCCAGAAGATCGAACAATTCCGCGTCACCCGCATTCAGGCCTTCCGCGGCCTCTCACAGCAGGATATCGACCACGCCACCGCAGGCGACATCGTCTCGCTTGCAGGCATGTCGAAAGCCACCGTCTCGGACACGATCTGCGCGCTCGCCGTCGAGGAACCGCTGGAAGCGCAACCCATCGACCCGCCCACCATCTCGGTCACCTTCGGCATCAACGACAGCCCGCTGGCGGGGCGCGACGGCAAGAAGGTACAAAGCCGCGTCATTCGCGAACGCCTGATGAAAGAGGCCGAAGGCAATGTCGCCATCAAGATCGAGGACACACCCGGCGGCGAAGCCTTCGTCGTCTCCGGTCGCGGCGAATTGCAGATGGGCGTGCTGATCGAGAATATGCGCCGCGAAGGCTTCGAACTGTCGATCTCGCGTCCCCAGGTTCTGACCCGCGAAATCGACGGTGCCCGCCACGAACCGATCGAGGAAGTCACCATCGATGTGGATGACGAATATTCCGGTGCGGTGATCGAAAAGATCACCGGCGCGCGCAAGGGCGATCTGGTCGAGATGAAAGCGGCCGGCGCTGGCAAGACCCGCATCGTGGCCCATGTGCCGTCGCGCGGCCTGATCGGCTATCACGGTGAATTCCTCACCGACACCCGGGGCACCGGCGTCCTCAACCGGGTGTTCCACGACTGGCAACCCTGGCGCGGCTCGATCCCGGGCCGCCGCGCGGGCGTGCTGATCTCGATGGAGCCCGGCAAATCCGTCCCCTTCGCCCTCTTCAACCTCGAAGATCGCGGCAAGATGTTCATCGGCGGTCAGGAAGACGTCTATGGCGGCATGATCATCGGCGAGCACAGCCGGGAAAACGACCTCGAAGTGAACCCTCTGAAAGGCAAGAAACTGACCAACATCCGCGCCTCGGGCACCGACGAGGCGGTCCGCCTCACCCCGCCCGTGCGTCTGACGCTGGAACAGGCGATTGCCTATATCAACGATGACGAACTGGTCGAAGTCACCCCCAACGCGGTACGCCTGCGCAAACGCTATCTCGACCCGCATGAACGCAAGCGGATGGCGCGGGCGGCGGAATAGAACGCCCTATCGCAGACAGATCAAAACGCCTCCGCGCAGACGCGCCGGGGGCGTTTTCATTCCCGGACCGGCCGGGCGCCCTGCATGAATTGACGAAAGCCGATTGTCGCGCTAGATACTACTGAGTAGCACCGGAGGCCGTTGTGAGCGTCAAAGCGTCGATCTCCCTTACCGAATCTCAGGAAGCCTATGCGCGCGACCTTGTGGCTCAGGGGCATTTCCCCAGTCTAAGCGCTGTTTTGCAGCATGGGCTGGAGCTTTTGCGCGAGCAATCTCAGACCAAGGACGCGCTCCGCGAACTTCTGGCGCAGCGGCAATCCGGAGCCTTTGTTTCCCTGGACGAAGGCAAGGTGCGGACAGAAGACATGATCGCACGAAAGCGGGCGGAACGTGGGCTATAGGGTCCTTCGCGCCGCCGCAGTCGACACCGATCTTGAACTCATTTTTGATCATCTTTTTGACGTGGCCATCCGATTTGGTGACGCTCCGGACGTCGCGTTTCGGCGCGCCGAGATGCGTGTCGTCGAGATAGAACAAAGTCTGGACGATCTTCGAAAGGTGCCGCATCAGGGCACGCGCCGTCCCGATCTGGGGGCCACTGTCCGGAATGTGACCAAAGGCCGGGCAATCCTGTATTTCGACGTGGATGACACACGGCAGATCGTGCATGTGCTCGCTGTCTTTTTCAGCGGTCAGGATCATGACACCCGCATACTGCTTCGGTTGCTGTCATAGCCTTTGCAAGACCGGCCCGCGCCGCCTCCCCTCAACAGGTTCCGGTCACCCTTCGCAAAAAAAGGCCGCGCCCAAAGACGCGGCCTTTCTTGTGCGACCGAAAATCAGCGCCGGACGCCTCCGGCAATAACTATCGCACGAGGGAACTCACTTGGTCCGAAATCAGGACCGTCAGGGGATCGGCGCTCATCACCACGGCACCGGCCTGTTCGATGATGCTGCCCGAAGCCAGGGTGGCGACGCGGCTTTCGTATTCTGCCGCGCCCAACCGGCCGTGCAACACGCCCTTGAACATCATCAGGACCAGCACCAGCATCGCCAGCGCGCGCAGGGTGGTGCCATTGCGCTTGCGCTTCGGTTTCGCAACGATCATCCCATCATCGGTCACCGTGGTGACATAGCCATGGGAGAGCCGGGTCTGACGCCGGGAAATCCGGCGCACACGGCGGTCAAATTCGTCGTATTGCGAAGCCGACATCTGCACATTCTCCATCCCGTCGGCTCTTGCCGACAGGGTGAGATTTGTTGTCCATTGTGGCAGGAATAAGACCCGAACCGTGGAAATCGTAAGGCTTCGTCAGGGATTGAGGCCCGAACGCGTCAGGGTCAGCGCTGTCCATTCAACAATGTCCTCGCGGTGGGTCAGATTGAACCCGACATCGAGATAATGCGCGATGACATCCTCGGCCTGTTCCACCAACAGACCGCTCAAGACCACAATGCCTCCTGGCGCCACCGCCGCTGCCATGGCCGGGGCCAGATCGATCAGCGGGCCCTTGAGGATATTGGCCAGCACCAGATCAAACGGGCCTTTGAGCGCGGCATGGTCGAACCCCACCGCCTCCACCACATCGATCCGGCCCGAAAGGTCGTTTGCGGCCAGATTGGCTTCCGCCACCTCGACCGCCACCGGGTCGATGTCGGAGGCGATGATCTCGCCCTCCCAGACCGTGGCAGCCGCCATGGCCAGCACCGCCGTGCCGCAGCCCACATCGGCGATGCGCCGGGGCGCAAACCCCTGATCCGCCAGCCGGTCCACCGCCCGCAGACAGCCCAGGGTGGTGCCATGGTGCCCGGTGCCAAAGGCCATCGCCGCCTCGATCAGCAATGCGATCCGGCCTTCGGGCACGCGGTGGGCATCATGGGCGCCGTAGACAAAGAACCGCCCGGCTTCCACCGGCGTCAGTTCGCGCTTCACATGGGCGACCCAATCGGTTTCCGGCACTTCCGAAACGGCAAAATCCGCCGCCCCATGAACCGCCGCCAGAAGCGCCAGCGCCACCTCGTCGGGGGCCTCGATGAAATAGCCGCCCACCTCCCAGGTGTTCGATCCGTCTTCCACTTCGAAGACGCCGACGCCTGTCGGCGCGGGATCGAGTTCTTCCAGCGCAAGACCGAGGGTCTCGGCTGCATCACGGGATTTCAGGGTGGTCAGGGCGGTCCAGGTGCTCATGGGCGCGGGCTACGCCCTTGCTCGCCAGAGGTCAAGCGCAGCCCAATCACCCTTTCACAAATACGCAGATCCTCAGGCCGACACCCCGGTGCCGATCGGACAGGACACACCAGTGCCACCGATGCCGCAATAGCCGTCCGGGTTCTTCGCCAGATATTGCTGATGATACTCCTCGGCAAAATAGAACTCCGGTGCCGGAATGATCTCGCTGGTCACCATGCCATAGCCCGCCGCCTCCAGACGCGGCGCAAAGACTGCGCGGCTGGCCTCTGCGGCGTCTTTCTGTGCCTCAGATGTCCAGTAGATGCCCGAACGATATTGCGTGCCCACGTCATTGCCCTGGCGCATGCCCTGGGTCGGGTCATGGCCTTCCCAGAACACTCGCAACAGATCGTCATAGGTGATCACCGCCGGGTCATAGACCACGCGCACCACCTCGTTGTGGCCGGTCTGCCCGGTGCAGACCTCCTTGTAGGTCGGGTTCGGGGTGAAGCCGCCGGCATAGCCGACCATGGTCAGCCAGACCCCATCGAGCTTCCAGAACATCCGTTCGACCCCCCAGAAACAGCCCATGCCGAAGATCGCCACCTCGAACCCCTCGGGCACATCGCCCGTCAAGGGGCGGTCGAAGGTGAAATGGCGCTCTGCCGTTGGAATGGGCGCGCTGCGGCCGGAGAGGGCGTCAGCCGCGGACACCATTTCGGCAGATTTGCGAAAGACCTGGAACATGAGCGTGCCTCCGTTTCTGTGCCCCCAAGATATGGGGTGCGGCAGCCAAAAACCAAGCCTATTCCGCAGGGGCCGCCAGTGGACGGGCAAAGACCGTCTCCTGGCCCTTTTCCGGATGGCGTGGAATCAGCAGCGCCAGCAGGACCGAGACACCGGCCATCGCTGCGGCCAGACCGAAGACCGCGCCCGGCGAGGTGATCCAGAGATAGCCCAGAAGCACTGGCAGAAAAACGGCGGCGATATGGTTGATGGTGAAGGCGACAGCGGCGGTGGGCGCGATGTCTTCCGCATCGGCGATCTTCTGGAAATAGGTCTTCTTGGCAAAGGCCAGCGCAAACAGCAGATGGTCGATCACATAAAGCGAGGCCGCCAGCACCACACCCCAGCCGAAATAGTAGATGCCGCCATAGGCCAGAAAAACCACCACCAGCCCGACATATTCGAAGATCAGCACCGCCCGCTCGCCAAACCGGCTCAGCGCGCGGCCCATCATCGGCGCAAAGACCATGTTGGCGACGTAATTCACCAGGAAAAGTGCCGTGATTTCATGCACTTCAAATCCGAACCTCTCCACCATCATGAAGGCGGCGAAGACAATGAAGATCTGGCGGCGGGCGCCGGCCATGAACTGCAGCGCATAGTAGAGCCAGTAGCGCCGCTTCAGCACCATCTTCCTGGCCTGCGGCGCGCCTTCGAATTGCGGGAAAGCCACCCAGCAATACAGCGCGATCAGCACGCAGGCGCCGCCCGAGATCAGATAGACGGTGTTGTAATCGAGGTTGAAGACATCCCAGGTCGCCACCAGCAGCCCGTAGGACAGAAGCGAGGCGCCCGAGCCGACCGCCACCAGCCAGCCCAGCACCTGCGGCGCGCGGTCCTTGGGCAGCCACTGGAGTTGCAGCGACTGGTTGACTGTCTCGTAGTAATGGAACCCGATGGACGAGATCATCGTCACCATCAGAATGCCACCGAAGCTGGGAAACCAGGCGGTGACCGCCGTGGCCGCGCCCAGCATCAGCAGCGACACCAGCCCAAGCACCTGTTCGCGCATGAAGAACAGCACAAAGATCACGCCCACCGCCAGAAACCCGGGGATCTCGCGCACCGTGTGCAGCCAGCCGATTTCCACCCCGGTGAAGGCGGCCTTTTCGATCACGAAATTGTTCAACAGCGCCGACCAGGTGGCAAAGGCCAGCGGCATTGCTGCCGCCATCAGCACCAGAAGCACCACGGGGCGGCGCCAGAGGGGCAGCGCGTGGCTGTCCTTGAGATCGATCACGGCCATGGGCTGGCTCTACGCCCATTCGGCCGCGATGGGAAGCGCGCGGCGCAAGGCGGCTTCGGGGAGAAGCGGTTTTTTGAAGAGGTGAAGGGTGAAACCACCCGCATTCTGACCTAGATATGCACCATGGCTCTCGATCTTCCCTTCGACAATTCCTACGCCCGCCTGCCCGCGCGGTTCTACACCAAAATGCCGCCCACGCCGGTGGCCGCCCCGCGCCTTCTGGCGTTGAACGAGGGGCTGGCGCAGCAGCTGGGGCTGGACCCCGCGGATCTGAAGACGCCCGAGGGGCTCGCCGCGCTTTCCGGCAACGGGGTGCCCGGCGGCTCCGACCCGCTGGCGCAGGTCTATGCCGGCCATCAATTCGGCGGCTGGTCGCCGCAACTGGGCGACGGGCGCGCGATCCTTCTGGGCGAACTCCTCGCCCCCGATGGCGCCCGGTTCGACCTGCAGCTCAAGGGCTCCGGCCGCACCCCCTATTCGCGGATGGGCGACGGACGCGCCTGGCTTGGACCAGTGCTGCGCGAGTACATCGTTTCGGAAGCGATGGCGGCTCTGGGCGTGCCAACGACCCGGGCGCTGGCCGCCGTGCTGACCGGTGAACCGGTGCAGCGCGAAACCACCCTGCCCGGCGCTGTGCTGACCCGGGTGGCTACCAGCCATATCCGCGTCGGCACCTTCCAGTATTTCGCCGCCCAGAACGATGTGGAGGCGCTCGAAACCCTCACCCAACACGCCATCGCCCGCCATGATCCGGACGCGGAGGGCGCGCTTGGCCTGCTGCAGGGCGTGGTCGCGCGGCAGGCGGCGTTGATCGCCCAATGGCTTGGCTTCGGTTTCGTCCATGGGGTGATGAACACCGACAACATGACGATCTCGGGCGAGACGATCGATTATGGCCCCTGCGCCTTCATCGACGCCTATCACCCGATGCGCGTCTTCTCCTCGATCGACCATCAGGGCCGCTATGCCTATGGGCGCCAGCCCGACATGGCGCTGTGGAACCTCACGCAACTCGCCTCTGCCCTGATGCCGCTGATCGGCGATATCGAAGCGGCCCAGGCGGCGGTCGATGCCTTCACCCCGGCCATTCAGACCGCCTGGATGGGGGTCTTTCGCGCCAAGCTCGGCCTGCGGACAGAAGAGGAAAGCGACGGTCCCCTGATCCAGGCGCTGCTCGCGCGCATGGCCGAAGATGGTGCGGATTTCACCAATACTTTTCGGGCCTTGGGCGGCGAGGCTGCAGCGGATCAGTTCACCGACCGGACGGCTTTTGCAGCCTGGGAGACGGACTGGCGGGCGCGTCTGGCCCGGGAAGAGGCAACACCCGAGGACCGGAAGGCGGAGATGGATCGCGTGAACCCGGCGCTGATCCCGCGCACCCACCGGATCGAGGAGGCGATTGCCGCCGCCCTTCGGGACGATCTCGCACCGTTCCACCGGATGAACGCGGCCCTTGCCACGCCGTTCGACACCCCCGGTGACTTTGCCGAGCTCACCCGCCCGCCGAAGACCGACGAAATCGTGGCTCAGACCTTCTGCGGCACCTGACGGTTGATCAGGATCAGCCCCGCACAAACCAGCACCAATGCGACCAGGATCGGCAGGCCGATGGGTTCCCCCAGAAGCCCCCAGCCCAGCGCCACGGCAAAGACCGGGGCGAGAAAGCTGAAGGCCGCCACGCTTGCGGCGGGATAGATTGTCAGCAGCCAAAGCCAGAAGGCAAAGCCGGCCGAGACCACCACCACGGTCTGAAAAGCAAGCCCGGCCAGATGGATCGGCTGCAGATCGCGGATCAGCGGGCCGAACAGCGGCGCCAGCACCAGAAGGATCGGCGCCGAGACCAGCACCTGCCAGACCAATTGCCGGTCGGGCGCCACATGGGCGAGCCCCTTGCGCGCCACCAGCGCGATCCCGGCCCAGCAGAGCGCTGCCGCGACCGCCAGCAGATCGCCCAAGAGCGAGGCATCGCCCGCCCCCTTGCGCCAGAGAATCGCCACCACCGCCCCGGCAAAGGCCAGAAGCAGCCCCAGCGCCTTGACCCCGGTGATCTTTTCGCCGGGCAACAGCACATGGGCCATCAGCGCCATCCAGAGCGGCATGGAATAGAACAGGATCGAGGCGCGCGACACCGTGGTCAGGTCGATGGCGATGAAGACCAGCAGGAATTCGGCGGCAAACAACGTGCCGATCAACAGCCCCGCCCCCAGATCCCGCCGCGCCAGCCCCAGGGGTCGGCGCCGCAGGGCGAACCAGAGCCAGAGACAGACGATCGCCCCGAGCGAGCGCAGGCCCGCAAAGAACACCGGCTGCAGCCCCTCGTTCACCACTTTCACGATCACCTGATTGAAGGCGAGCAGGGCGGAAAACCCGATCAGCGAGGCGGCGCCAAAAGCGTCAATGCGGTCTTTCTTGTCCATCCTCCGCCCCTATCGGGGATGGAGCGGATGGGCAATGGCACGGCTTCCCCTCGCCCGTCACTTGGCCTAAAACGGGATCCCAAGAATCAAGGCGCGTACATGACAGAAAGCATCATCCACCGCTGCGAGGCCAAGGGCCTGCGCATGACCGGCCAGCGCCGCACCATTGCCACCGTGCTGGAAGAAGCCGTTGATCACCCGGATGTGGAAGAACTGCATGCCCGCGCCGCCGCCCGCGATGCCGGCATTTCGCTGGCCACGGTCTATCGCACGGTGAAGCTGTTCGAAGAGGCGGGCATTCTGGAAAAGCTCGAATTCCGCGATGGTCGCGCCCGCTACGAGGATGCGGAGCGCGACCACCATGATCACCTGATCGACCTCAATTCAGGCGAGGTGATCGAGTTTGTCGATGCCGAGATCGAGGAATTGCAGGAACGGATCGCCGCCAAGCTCGGCTATGAGCTCAAGGGTCACCGGCTGGAACTCTACGGGGTCAAGCGGAAGTAGCCAAACGCCGTTCACCGAAGAGCCGTGGCCTGAAATGGCCCAGCACCATCTCCACCACCAGCGGGATCGCGTTCGACATGCCGATGAGCGCCTCGCGCCCTTCAAGCGCGGGGAATGCCGCCATGTCGCCTGCTTTCGCCAGGGCACGCAGTTCGGGCATCATCGGCACCAGGAAGACGAAGGCGTTGACCGCCAGGAAGGCCATCATGGCGGCCTTGACCTTCATCCAGTTGCCGCGCTCGCCATAGTGGAAATAGAAGATCAGGTCGCAAAGCACCTTGAGCGCGAGCCCCGGCAGGATCAGGATATAGGCGCTCAATTCCTTGTAAGTGTAGACGTTGTAAGCGGTTTCCGCATCCGGCGCCCCCACGGTGGCGCCAATCACGATATGGGAGGCAATGCCGCCCACGTAGAGAATACCCGCAATTTCGTTGACGAATTCCACAAGGCTGCGCCCCGCGCCAGTCGCATGCGCCATCTTTCTACCCTCCTGTTGATCCCCCAAGCCCTAGCACACTTACTTGCAAATGCAACTATTGATTTTGCTATTGTTGCGATCCGCGCGTGATCTTCTATGGTCGCGCCATGACGATTTCCCAACAGACGAAACGGACCCGCACCAGCAGCCTGGGCTGGATGATTCAGCGCATCGGTGGGCGGCTCAACCGGCAGATGGAAGCCCGGCTGGGCGAACACGGGCTGAGTGTCCCGCAATTCGCGATCATGATGACGGTGCTGGAGCGGGACGGGCTGACCCAGGCCGAGATCGGCCAGAGCTACGGCATGCCGGCCTATGCGATCAGCCGCGCCATCGACCATCTGGAAGATACCGGCCTGCTGGAGCGCCGCCCCCATCCGACATCGCGCCGGGCCCATACGATCCACACGACCCCGGCCGGTCAGGACCTCGGGCCGACGCTGTTCGGCATCGTGAAGGATGTGAACGCGGAACTGGCAGCACCGCTCTCTGCCGAGGAACGCAAGACCTTTGCCGCTCTGCTGAGGAAAATCCTTTAACCCACGACATCCTGCGGCGGGCGGTCGATTAACTCGTAGGACAGAAGATCCGTCATCTCCCGGGGATCCCGCAAACGCGGGGTGCAGGCACGTTTGAGATCACCAAGACGGGCCGCGTCGCTTTGCCAGGCGGCCTCGGCCTCTTCGAGAGAAACATAGCGGAACCGGATCTCTGCCCCCGCTTCCGCCTGGGCGATGCGCGGCAGATCAGCGGGCAGCACCGTGCCGATCCGGGGATAGCCCCCGATGGTCTGGCAATCGGCCAAGAGCACGTAAGGGGTGCCGTCGCCGGTCATCTGAATATCCCCTTCGGCAATGAAATCAGAGACATGGTTCAGTTGCCCGCCGGTGGAGAAGGCAGCACCTTCATGATCCAGCCGCACCCCCTGACGGTTTGCGCGGGCGCTGCGGGTGAAGGTCGTAGAGGCGAAGGTGTTGCACATTTCGTCCGAGAACAATCCGGTTTGCGGGCCGGGCATGACCCGGATCGGTGCGGTCACCTGCGCCAGGCGCAACCGGTGCGGCGGCGCGGCGAGATCCGCATCCGGCCCGATGGGCAAAACCTCCCCCGCCTCCAGCGCGGCCCCGAAACCGCCGATCCGGTGGTATCCGCGCCCGCCGTAAATCTCATCATTTGTTATGCCGCCTGCGACCGAGAGATACCCATAGACCCCTTCGGTCAATGCCGCGATGTCAAGCACGGCGCCTGCGGGCGCAAGGTGGCTCGCCTGGCTTTCCAACGGTTGCCCGTCCAGGCTCGCGCGCATCAGCGCCCCGGTCAGCGCGAACCGGGTGGGCGTGTCGAACCGCAGCCGCGCGCCCAGCCCCGCGCATTCGATGACCGCCATGCCCAGCCCCTGCCCCAGCAACGCCAGCCCCGCCAGATAGGCCTGACGATCCGCCGCGCCGCCGCGCGACAACCCGATGCCTAGCCCACCTGCGCGGCCGCCATCCTGCACCGAAAGATGCGGCCCGCCGCGCAAAATGGTGAGGCTCCGGCTCATTCCAGCGCCTCCCAGGTCGCACCGCCATGGGGCGCGGTTTCAAGCCGCGCAAGATCGGCGGCAGGCACCGGGCGGAAACACAGTTCATCCCCGGGCGACAGCGGGATTTCCGGGGTCAGCGACGGATCAAAACAGCGAAACCCCGTGCGCCCCACCTGGCGCCAGCCGGTGGGGGCCGCATTGGCAAAGGGGATCACTTGACGCACCGCGACCACCACCGCGCCGCGCGGCACTTCCGGGGTCACGTCGCTTTGACGCGGGATATTCCAGTGTTCGGGCAGAAAGCCGAGATAGGGCTGACCCGGCGCGAACCCGAGGGCAAGCACCCGGAGAGACTGGCTGCAGATCTCCTCGATGGCCCTGGCTTCCGACACCCCCGCAAGATCCGCGCTCTCTGCCAGTCCTGGCCCCTCCGCGCCCCCGAACGCCGCAGGCAGTTCCCAGAGCTTGCGCCCCTGTGGCAAGTCGGCGGCATGCCAGTCGCGGGTGCCGAGTTCTTCCCGGATCGTGCCTTCCAGAACGGCACGCGGCAGATCGGACGGCGAGAACCGGAAGAAGGCCGAGGTGAGCGATGTGGCACTTTCCACCACCCCCGCCAGAGCGCGTGCTTCCATCGCCGCACGAAAGGCCAATGCGGCGCGATTCGCAGGTTCGCTCAAAGCGGTGGAAAAGCGCACCAGCACCCCGTCGGGGCCCAGCGGCAGGATCTCTGGCGTGTCACTCATGGGCGCAGGGTTTCACAGCTTGGCGGCGAAGAAAACACCTACCAGGGAATGGCTTGGCCCGCATAGTCAAAGAAGCCGCCCGATTGGGCAGGGGTCAGGCCGTCGATCACGTTCAGCAGGTTTTCGGCCGCCACCTCGGGCGCGACCCGGGGGTGGCTGGCCGCATAGGCTTCGGTGAAAGGCGTCGCCACCGTGCCCGGATGCAGGCAGGCGACCACCGCCTGTTTATGGGTCCGCGCCACTTCGATGGAGGCCCCATGGACCAGTTGATTGAGCCCGGATTTCGCCGCCCGATAGGAATGCCAGCCGCCCAGACGATTGTCGCCGATCGAGCCCACCCGCGCCGAAAGCACGGCAAAGACAGAACGCCGGTCGCGCGGCAGAAGTTTCACCGCATGTTTCAGAACCAGCATCGGCCCGACCGCATTCACCGCATATTGCGCCAGAAGTTCCTCCGCGCTCACATCGCGCAGGCTTTTCTCCGGCCGCGCCGCCCTGACCGTCAGCGCGCCACTTGCCACAAAGATCAGATCGAACGGCCCTTCGAGCGCACCAAGCACTGCGGCCACCGACGCCTCGTCTGTCACATCGAGCCCGTCGCCCCGCCGCGACAGCCGCGTGACCGCGGCGCCGCGCGCCTCCAAGGCCGCCGCCACCGCGCGTCCGATCCCGCCCGAGGCGCCGATGACCAAGCCCTTCATGATCTTTCCTCCGTCTTCGCAAATGACGTAGGAGGCGTGCTGTAAAAATCACCCGAGAAATTCGACAAATCGGTCTTGACGACCATCGCGGCTGCGCATAGTCAGGCCCTCGCTTTTGGCGGAGTAGCTCAGTTGGTTAGAGCAGAGGAATCATAATCCTTGTGTCGGGGGTTCAAGTCCCTCCTCCGCTACCAGACACCCCCGGAAGTGACGCGTGACCAAATTGGGGGGGAGTCATGACGCGACCAATCACACCTTCTTTCGGACTGGATGGCAAACGTGCCCTCGTGACCGGCGCCTCGTCGGGCATTGGCCAGGCCTGCGCTCTGGCGCTCGGCGATGCGGGCGCCCATGTGGTGGCCGCCGCGCGCCGGGTCGAGAAACTCGAAGAAACAGTGTCGCTGATCCGGGAGGCCGGCGGTTCGGCCGAGGCGCTGGCCTTCGATCAGGCCGATCTCACGGCGATGGAGGCGACGCTCGACACCCTGCCCGCCTTCGATGTGGTGCTGAATTCCGCAGGTCTCGCCCGCCACGGCCCCGCCCTTGAGGCCAATGTCGAGGATTTCGACGCGGTCATGGCGGTGAACCTGCGGGGGGCCTATTTCCTGTCGACCTGGGCCGCCAAGGCGATGATGGCGGCGGGCAAACCGGGCTCGATCATCCATATCACCTCGCAGATGGGCCATGTGGGCGGCATCGACCGTTCGGTCTATTGCGCCAGCAAATGGGGCGTCGAAGGCATGGTCAAGGCAATGGCCATCGAATGGGGCAAGGCGGGTGTGCGGATCAACACCATCGCGCCCACCTTCATCCTGACCGATCTGACCGCCAAGGTCTTCGAGGATCCCGACAAACGCGCCTGGGTGATGGACAAGATCAAGCTCGACCGCCCCGGCCGGGTCGAGGACATCATGGGCGCGGCGGTCTATCTCGCCTCCGAGGCCTCCGCCATGGTCACCGGCACCTCGATGCTGGTGGATGGCGGCTGGACCGCAGATTGATGATCGAGCTTTACACATGGTCCACGCCAAATGGGCGCAAGGTGTCGATTTTGCTCGAAGAATTGGGCGTGCCTTACAATGTGCATCCGGTCGACATCGGCAAGGATGAACAATTCGCCCCTGATTTCCTGAAGATCGCGCCCAACAACCGCATCCCCGCCATCGTGGATCGGGACACCGGGCTGAGCCTGATGGAATCGGGCGCGATCATGTTCCACCTGGCGCAGAAACACGGGCAGTTCCTTGGGGCGGCGGAGGATTTTCCGCAGGTGATGGAATGGCTGATGTGGCAGATGGGCGGTTTTGGCCCGATGCTGGGCCAGGCGCATCATTTCCTGCAATTCAATCCCGAAGCCTCCGACTATGCCGCCGCGCGCTACGGGACGGAGGCGCAGCGGCTCTATGGCGTGCTCGACCGACAACTCGGCGGGCGCGACTATGTGGCCGGTGCCGGGCGCGGTGCCTACACGATTGCCGATATGGCGATCTGGCCCTGGGCGGCGCGGTTCGAATGGCACCGGGTGGACCTGCGCGCCTTCCCCAATATGCGCGAATGGTATTTGCGGATCGCGGACCGGGAGGCGGTCCAGCGAGGGTATCAAGTGCCCGTATTCGCAGGCGAAATCCCCCGCCCCTGACCGTCAGGTGACCACCACATTGCCCCGCTTGCGCCCGGTTGCCACATAGCGATGGGCCTCCACCAGATCGGCCAGCGGATAGCTGCGATCCATCACCGGCGTCAGTTTGCCCGCCGCCCATATCTCCAGCAGATCCGCCAGCATCCCCCGCAACGCACGCGCGGGCAAAAGACCCGTGGCCGAGAAATAGGCGCGGGGTCCGCCGAAGATCCTGCTGCGCAACATGGCGCCCAGAAGCGACAGGCTCAGCACCGGACACAGATACCGTCCGCCGGGCGCCAGCACCCGTCGCGCCTCGCCCAGGGAACTGACGCCCAAGGTGTCAAACACCAGGTCAAAGCGCGCCTCCAAGCGGCTGTACGCCTGCCCTTCGTAATCCACCACCGTGGCGCCCAACTCGGCCACCCATTCTGCATTGCGCCCACTGGTCACACCGGTGACCTCGGCCCCCATGGCCCGCGCGATCTGCACAGCCGCCGAACCAAGCGCGCCCGAAGCCCCCAGGATCAAAACCTTATCTCCGCCTTTCAAACCCCCGATACTGCGAAGAAAATTCAGAGAGGTCATCGGTCCGTCGCACATCACAGCCGCCTCTTCATGGGGCATGGTCTCGGGCTTTTTCACCAGCACCCCGTCTTCCGCCAGCGTGATATGGCTGGCATTGGCGCCGAAATTTAGCCCCGCCTCGCCAAAGACCGCATCGCCGGTTTGAAACCGCGTGACCCCGTCGCCCGTGGCCTCTACCACACCTGAAAATCCGGTGCCCGTCAGATCATGGCGGGGCTTGCCGAAGCCCAGAAAGGGCCGCGCCCAAAGCGGTTCGCCTGCGCGCATCATCCCATCGGCCCGGCTCACGCCCGAGGCGTGGATCCGAATGCGGACCTCCCCCGGCTTTGGGGCTTCGATCGGCAGGCTGACCCGGGTCAGAACCTCCGGCGTCCCATAGCGCACCACCTGCCAGGCTGTCCTCGTCTGTTCCATGTCTCTCTCCTGTTCCGTCTTGACAGGGTCGATCTAGGGAAACAAATTCAATCCTGATAGAGCCTGAAGTGACCCATATCGGATCAAAAACGAACCACTCATGATGGACTGGAAATCCCTTCCCGCCTTTCTGGCCGTGGCCCGCGCAGGCTCCCTGCGCGCCGCGGCCGAGGATCTTGGCGGCACCCATGCCACGCTCCGCCGTCAGATCGAGGCGCTGGAGGCCGGTCTGGGTGCCCAATTGTTCCTGCGCGGCGCGGGCGGGCTTCAATTGACCGGCGCCGGGCGGCGGCTCCTGCCCCAGGCGCTGGAGGCGGAAGCGGCGCTGCTCAAGGGGTTCAACGCGGTTCAGGGGCTCGACCGGGAGGCGTCGGGTCGGATCCGTCTGGCAGCCGACGCGACGAGCGCCCATCTGCTGCTGGCCCCGGTGCTGGCCGAGTTCGCGCAGCTCTACCCTGACATCGAATTTGAGCTAAACCTTTCCTACAGCATTGACTCAATTGAGAAATTCGAGGCCGATGTGTCGCTCCGCCATGTGCCCGAAGTGCAGGAAGACGTGGTCGGACGAAAACTCTTCCCTCTGTCGCTGGGCATCTATGCTTCCCGCGACTACATCGATCGCGCGCTTCCCAAGGCCGGTCCGAAGGGCGAAGGCCTCAGCTGGATCGGCTATGGCTCCGCCCCGGAACTCGTTGAATTCGTGAAAAACTCCCCCTTTCCCAAGGCCCGCCTGCGGCACGTCATCCCCGACCCCGAAATGCATCTGCACATGGCGCGCGAGGGCGCGGGCATGACCTTTCTCGCCGCCTGGGTCGAAGCCCGCTATCCCGAATTGCAACGCCTGCCCGGCACCGAGTTGGACCGGCGCCGCTCCACCTGGCTGCTGCTGCATCCCGATCTGCGTCGCACCAGGCGGGTGCGGCTCTTTGTCGACTATCTGGCGGCGGCACTTTTGGAAAAACGGGCGGATTTCATCGGGTAAACCCCTCAAATCGCCCAATTTGTGCCCAGATCCCTTGCGAGAATGATGCATTCGATCCGCAAAGGTTCATCATTCGATGTATGAATTTCTCGCACCCTGGGGGGTTTTGGTCCCCGCGCTATCGGCCCTCGTGATCTATCTCAGGATCACCGCAACCCGGCGCAAGGGGATGATGAAGATGATCCACGCGCCCAATGAAAAATGCTGCCGGGTGGTGACCCGGATCACCCGGAGCCGGACCGTGACCCGCGTCCTGTCACGACTGGCATAGGCGGCCGGTCCTCCCTATCTATCCTTCATGGACAGCCAAGATTTCCCCCGCCTGATCTACCTTCTGATCCTGCTCGTCGCCGTGGGCGGCTGGGCGCTGGCCGAAGCGCGCGCCAATCTGGGCAAGTCGCTCCGCATGATGCTGGCCTGGGGGATGATCCTTCTGGGCCTGGTGGCCGGTTACGGGCTTTGGGAAGATGTGCGCCGCGACATCGCCCCGCGCCAGACGGTGTCGGCCGATGGCGGTGCCATCGAAGTGCCGCGCGGTCCCGGCGGGCATTTCTTTCTGACCGTGAATGTCCAGGGCACACCGCTGGAATTCATCGTCGACACCGGCGCCACCGATGTGGTGCTGACGCTGGACGATGCCCGCGCGGTGGGGCTTGATCCGGACAATCTGCCATTCCTGGGCTCGGCCCGCACCGCCAACGGGCCGGTCAAGACCGCCTTCACCACGGTGGAGTTCATGGCGGTGGGGCCTGCGCGCTATGACCGGGTCCAGGTGGCGGTGAATGGTGGCGAAATGGAGGAATCGCTTTTGGGCATGACTTTCCTGTCACGGTTCGACAAGATCGAAATCAGCAACGGCAGCCTGATCCTGACCCCGTAAAAAAGCCATCAGATGGCTTTTGCCAAAAGGCTTCTGAAGCCTTTTCGCAAGCCTCTTCTGAAGAGGCTTACCCGCTCTCGGCCTTCTTCACCCAGCGCCCGGCCTCTTCCGCCCAATATTGCGCCTCAACCCCCGCGCCGGTCAGCGCTTTCCACTGTCCGCGCGCGGTCTCGACCGCCACCTGATCAAACCCGTCAAACAGGATGCAGACCCGCTCGCCCGCCGTCACCTCTTCGGGCGTCACTTCAGCGCCGCCCACGGACATCAGACAGGTCGCGCCATTGGCCACCTCGTCTTCGGTCAGCAGAACCGGCTGATCCGCATCATGGGGACCGCCCGCACGCCCGTGGGGCAAAAACCCGTCGCCTTGCCAGAGCATCCGGTCCAGCCGGTCCAGCAGGGCCGGGTCGCGGCCGCGCACCGCCACCCGCCATCCCGCGCCCAGCGCCTTGCCGATCAGCACCGGCAAGGTGGCGTCGATCGGACGCTCGGTCAGATGGTAGAAATAGGCCGCGCCCATGGCTCAGCCCTCATAGCCGCCGGCGATCCAGCGATTGAGCGCCAGCACCCCCCAGCCCGTGGCGCCTTTCGGTGCCAGCGTGGTGGGCGATTTGAGGCTGGCGACACCGGCAATATCCAGATGCATCCAGGGCGTGCCCTCCTTGACGAAACGGGCGAGGAATTGCGCCGCCGTGATCGACCCGGCCGGGCGCCCGCCCACATTTTTCATATCCGCCACGCGGCTTTTCAGCTGCTTGTCATAGCCCTTGCCCAAAGGCAGCCGCCAGGCGCCCTCGCCCTCGGTGGAGGCCGCTTTCAAAAACGCCTCCGCGAGCCCGTCATCATTGGAAAACACGCCTGCGTTCTCATGGCCCAACGCGATGATCACCGCGCCCGTGAGCGTCGCCAGATCGACCATGGCGGCGGGGGCGTAGGTTTCCTGCGCGTACCACATCACGTCGCAGAGCACCAACCGGCCCTCGGCATCGGTGTTGATCACTTCCACCGTATCGCCCTTCATCGAGGTGACCACATCGCCAGGGCGTTGGGCGAGTCCGTCGGGCATGTTTTCGACCAGCCCCACAAGCCCAACCACATTGGCCTTGGCGCCGCGCAGCGCCAGGGTTTTCATCACGCCCGCCACCGTGCCCGCGCCGCCCATGTCCATGGTCATGTCTTCCATGCCGCCTGCGGGCTTCAGGCTGATCCCGCCGGTGTCGAACACCACGCCCTTGCCCACCAGCGCCACCGGGGCTGCATCCGCCTCACCCCCCATCCATTCCATCACCACGACCTTGGACGGCGACGCACTGCCCTGGCCCACGGCCAAGAGCGTGCGCATGCCGAGCTTTTCCAGCTCCGGCTCCTCCAGCACCGTGACCTTGAGGCCAAGGGCTTCGAGCGCGGCCAGACGGTCGGCAAATTCCGTGGTGGTCAGGATGTTCGAGGGTTCATTGACCAGATCGCGGGTGAACCAGACCCCTTCGGCCAAGGCGGTCAGGGTCGCCGCCTCTTCCGCCACCGCCTCCGCGCCCATGAGGGTCAGATCGCCCTTGGGTTTGGTTTCCGCGCTGCGGTGCTTTTCGAACCCATAGGCTTTGAGCAGCGCGCCCAGCGCGATGTCCGCGGCACCTTTGAAGGCCCCCGGCAGAACGGTGGCGCCCGCCTCTCCCAACGCCGCGCCGATCCGCGCGCCAGCGGCACGGGCCAACTCGCCCCGCGTGCGGCGTTCAAGCCTGATCACCAGAACGCTGTCGGCGGCCATGCCCGGCGGAAACGACAGGGTGATCGCCTCACCTTCGGAGAGTTTCGCGAACCTCTCGCTCTCGGCGATCCGCTGCAATGCGCCCTTGGTAAGCTTGTTCACCCGGCGGGCACCCGGGTCCATCTTGCCGTCGCCGGTGAGAAAGACCGCAACCAGGCCGGGGGCGGTGGCCAGTGCATCGAGATCGGTGGCGGGTGTCAGGAGAGCGGGCAAATCGGACATGGGGCAGCCTTTCGGGTGGTGGAACCCTAGCTAGAGCATCGTGAAGGGAGAAGTGCAATGGGCCGGCTGCGACCGCCGCCCTTCAGGTCAGCGCCTGCACCGCGACACTTCTGATCGCAGCCCCGGCCACGAGAAGGGCAGCGCCAATTTTCCAGAATTCGGTCTGCGCCTGTTTCAGCGCCAGTGCCGTCTGGGTCTTGATCAATTCGATGTCGACCAAGTCCTTGTCGGTCATGTCGCACTCGCTGTGTTCCAGGCCATAGCTGTCTTGGACGCCTCAATACGAAGCAAAGGTCCGCGAGTTTTCAACCATATGCCGCCTTGCCCTGGACCCAAGCCGCCCTGCCCAAAAAGGATCCGCCCGTCTTCAACACGGTTAACGGCCCCTCAACGCCCCGCCCGGAAAGATAGGGGTGGGAGGACGGGGGAAAAGCGGGCCGGGTTAACAGAAGATGAAGGCGGCGATCCGCCTGTTCCGTCATCTCTGTCACGCCAATGCGGTTTTCCCCATCCCCGCAATGGTCTAACCTGTGGTCAAGGAACCGGGAAACAGGCTCCATGATTGGACGATTCGACAGATACATCCTGGCACAATTGCTCCAGCTTTTCGGCTTTTTCGCCCTGGTCCTGGTGTTGGTCTATTGGGTGAACCGGGCGGTGAGCCTGTTCGACCAGTTGATCGCCAATGGCCAATCAGCGGTGGTTTTCCTCGAGTTTACAGCCCTTTCCCTGCCAAACGTGATCCGGGTCGTCCTGCCCATCGCAGGCTTTGCGGGCACGGTCTATGCCACCAACCGGCTGATGTCGGAAAGCGAATTGGTGGTGGTGCAATCGACCGGCTTTTCGCCGTGGCGGCTGATGCGGCCAGTGCTGATCTTCGGCGTGCTGGTTTTCCTGATGTCCTCGACGCTCGCCCATTTTCTGGTGCCGGTCAGCCAGGCGCGGCTTGCCGACCGCAGCGCGGAAATCGCCGAGAACATGACCGCGCGGCTCCTCTCCGAAGGCCGGTTCCTGCATCCCGCTGAGGGCGTGACCTTCTACATCCGCGAAATCTCGCCCCGGGGCGTGTTGCAGAACGTGTTTCTGTCGGATGGGCGCACGCCGGACCGGACGGTTACCTACACTGCGCGCGAGGCGCTTCTGGTGCGGGGCGAAACCAGCCCGACCCTGGTGATGATCGACGGAATGGCGCAAAGCTTCGACACCACAAGCCGCCGATTGTCAGTCACCCGCTTTCAGGATTTTGCTTTTGATCTCGATGGGTTGGTGGACGGTGTATCGACCACGATCCGCCACCCGAGCGAGGTCTCGACCCCGCGCCTTCTGGCGGCCGATCCGGCGACCCAGGCGCTCACCGGCACCAACCGCAACGTGCTGATCGCCGAAGCCCATGAGCGGTTTTCCAATGCGCTCAACGCGATGATCGTGCCGCTGATCGGTTTTGCGGCGCTTCTGGTGGGCGGCTATTCGCGCTTTGGCGTCTGGCGGCAGATCCTCGGGGCGATCCTGGCGCTGATCCTGGTGCAGATGGTCACCCAGGCCGGTCAGGGCCGGGTGCGCAGCGATGCCGATCTCTGGCCGCTGGCCTATACCGGCCCGCTGTTCGGCCTGGCCATCGGGCTCGGGCTCCTGATGCTGTCGGCGCGCCCCGCTCTCTTCCGGCGACGGAGGCGCGCGGGCCCATGACGCTGCATCTCTATTTCGGCCGCAAGTTCCTGCGCAACTTCCTGTCGGTCCTGTTCATCTTCTTCGCGATTCTGACCCTGACCGCGCTGATCGACCAGATCCGGAAATTCGGCGGCAATGAAGAGGCAAGTTTCAGCACGCTTCTGACCCTTGCGGTGCTGTCGGTGCCGGAAAACCTCTACCGGATCCTGCCGCTGATCATGCTGATCACCACCCTGGCGCTGTTTCTCGGGCTCGCGCGCTCCTCCGAACTGGTGGTGACCCGCGCCTCCGGTCGTTCGGCCCTGAAAAGCCTGATCGCGCCGGTGGTGCTGGCGGTGCTGATCGGAACCGTCGGCGTGGCGGCGATCAACCCGATCGTGGCGGCGACCCAGAAGCAATACGAAGCCGAGGCGGCGCAATTGTCGGGCGCCTCCGCCACCCTGTCGGTCAGCGCCGAGGGGCTCTGGCTGCGTCAGGGCACCCCCGAAGGCCAGACCGTGATCCGGGCGGCGCGTTCCAATCTCGACGGCACCGAGCTTTTCGGGGTGACCTTTCTCGGCTACGACAGCGCGGGCCTGCCGATCTACCGGATCGAGGCGGTTTCGGCCCGTCTGGTCCCCGGTGCCTGGTCGATCCAGGAGGCCAAGGAATGGCGCTTTGACACCGAGGCGCTGATCCCCGAGGTGGACAGTTTTGAGACCGCCCAGATGAGCCTGGCCTCTAACCTCACCCGCAACCAGATCATCGACAGTTTCGGCACGCCCTCGGCGGTGCCGATCTGGGAATTGCCCGGTTTCATCGCCGGGCTGGAGACCGCCGGATTTTCCGCCCGCGCCCATCGGACCTTCTTTCACATGGAATTGTCCCTGCCGCTCTTGATGGCGGCGATGGTGCTGGTGGGCGCGGGCTTCACCATGCGGCACACGCGGATGGGCCGCACCGGTCTGATGGTGATCATGGCGCTGGGGCTGGGGTTTCTTTTGTATTTCATCCGCAACTTCGCCGCGATACTGGGTGAAAACGGCCAGATCCCCGTGCTCATGGCCGCCTGGTTCCCCCCGCTGGCCGCGCTGCTTCTGCCGCTTGGCCTGCTTCTGCATCTGGAAGATGGATGATCAAACGCCTGCTCCCCCTCCTTCTCAGCCTCGTGATGCTGGCCCCGATGGCCACCGCCCAGGATCTGGCAAGCCTGGTGGCCGACCGGATCTCGGTCGATCCGCGCGGTCGCGTGACCGCCACGGGCAATGTGGAGGTGCTCTTTGAAGGCACGCGGCTGACCGCCCAGGCAGTGTCCTATGACCGCAATGGCGACCGGCTGACCATCACCGGCCCGCTGCGGATCACCGATGACGCGGGCACGCTGTTTCTCGCTGATGCTGCCGAGCTGGACCGGGATCTGAGAAACGGCGTGCTGGTCTCGGCGCGCATGGTGCTCGACCAGCAATTGCAGATCGCCGCCAATGAGATCGCCCGGGTCGGCGGGCGTTACACCCGGCTTGACAAGGTGGTGGCCTCAAGCTGCGAGGTCTGTGCGGCCAATCCCACGCCGCTGTGGGAAATCCGCGCCGCCCGGGTGATCCATGATCAGGAGGCCGGGCAGCTTTATTTCAGCAACGCCCAGTTCCGGGTCGCGGGCGTGCCGCTGGTCTACTTCCCGCGCCTGCGCCTGCCCGATGCCGCCCAGACCCGATCCACCGGCCTGCTGACGCCCGAGATCCAGACCGTGTCGGATCTGGGCACCGGGCTGAAACTGCCCTATTTCATCACCTTCGGGCGCCAAGGGGACCTGACGCTGACGCCCTACATTTCCTCACGCACCCGGACCCTGGAATTCGGCTACCGCCAGGAATTGGCCCATGGGCGCCTCGATGTGACCGGCGCGCTGTCTGAGGATGATCTCGATGGCGACCGGGGCTATCTCTTTGCCAATCTGAGCCAGCGCCTGCCCAAGGATTTCCTGTTCGAAGCCCAGCTCGAATTCGTCTCCGACCCGGGTTATCTGTTCAGCTATGGCTATTCCGACAAGGACCGGCTGACCAATGAATTCTCGCTCACGCGGGTCCGCGACAAGGATCTGTTCCGCGCCGCGATCACCGAATTCCGCACCCTGAGGGACAGTGAGATCCCGATCCGTGACACCCTGCCCGACCGGTTCATCGAACTTCATTACGAACGCGAAATCCCCGAACTGGCCTTTGGCGGGCGCACCGTGGCCGCTGTATCGAACGCCTCGCTGATCCGGCCCTCCTCGGCGGATGTGGACGGGCGCGATGTCTCGCGGCTGGGCGCCTCGATCGACTGGTCGCGCAGCTGGATCTCGGGCGGGCTGGTCAGCGAGGCCGAACTGGGGTTCCGCGTCGATGCCTACTCGATCGGCTCGGACAGCAATTTCGACAGCCGCCTCACCCGTTTCGTGCCCCGCGCCGCCTTCGAGATGCGCTATCCGCTCGCCCGCACCACCGCCGATGGCGGGCGCGAGGTGCTGGAGCCGATCTTCCGCTTCGACCTGGCCGATACCGGCGGCGATGCGGTGCCCCTGGAAGACAGCCGGGTGGTGGAATTCGACGAAGCCAACCTGTTCTCGCCCTCGCGCTACCCCGGCGCGGACGGGATCGAAGACGGCGCGCGCCTGGCCCTCGGCGCAAGCTGGAGCCGCAGCGACCCCGATGGCTGGGAACTGGATCTGGCCTTTGGCCGGGTCGCCAACCTTTCGGGCCAGCTGGGATATGCAGAGAATTCGGGCCTCGAGGGGGACCAGTCGGAATGGATGGTCTCGGGTCGCCTGGGCTGGGGCGACAACCTGACCCTGTTCACCCGCTCGGTCTTTGACGACGACATCTCGGTCACCCTGTCGGAAACCCGGATCGACTGGCAGGAGGAAACATTCGGCCTCGGCTCAAGCTATATCTACGCCCTGCCCGAACCGGCCGAAGACCGCGATGCGCAGCTTTCGGAATGGTCCTTTGACGGACGGGTCGATCTCAGCAAGGGCTGGTCGGCCAATGCGGACTGGCGCTATGACTTCACATCGGACCGGGCCGCACGCGCCAGCGTCGGGCTGGGCTACCAGACCGAATGCGTCAACCTTTCGCTTTCGCTCTCGCGTCGCTATGCAAGCTCCACTAGTGTGGATCCGACAAACGAAATCGGGTTCCGGGTCGCCCTTCTGGGCGTCGGCAACCAGGGTCCGGGCCGCACGGGCGGCACGGGCCGATTGTGCAGAGGATAGGTGTGATGTCTCGGGTTTTGATGCTTTTCGCATTTGTTTTGCTGGCGTTGACCGCCACGCCCGGCCTGGCGCAGGGTAAGTTCTCGCCCGAGCTGCAGGTCGGCGACCGGGTGGTCACGCGCTATCAGATCGACCAGCGCGCCCGTCTGCTGGGCCTTCTGGGCGCCCCCGGTGACACCCGGACGCTGGCGCGCGAGCAACTGATCAACGAGGCGGTGCAGCTTTCGGCCGCCGCCGAGGCCGAGATCGAGGTCTCACCCGAAGCGCTTGAAGCCGGCATCACCGAATTTGCCACCCGCGCCAATCTGACCAGCGAGCAGCTGATCCAGATCCTGGGCCAGGCCGGCATCGGCCGCGAGACCTTCCGCGATTTCATCGGCGCAGGTGTTGCCTGGCGCGAGGTGGTGCAAAGCCGCTTTGCCGACAGCGCCCGCGCCTCCCTGCCCGAGTCACTCGTCACCCGGACCCTGGCCAAGACCGGCACCGACGGCGGCACCCGGGTGCTGGTCTCGGAAATCCTGCTGCCCGCCACCAATCCCGAAACCGCCCAGGCCTCTCGCAGCCGGGCGGCCGAAATCTCGGCCCTGCAGGGCGAAGAGGCCTTCGCCGCCGCCGCGCGCCGCTATTCGGTGGCGAATTCGCGCAATGTGGGCGGGGAGCTCAACTGGACCGATCTCAACAGCCTGCCCGAAGAGGTGCGCGGCGTGATCGGCACCCTCGCACCGGGTCAGATCAGCCGTCCCATCGAGATCGAAAATGCGGTGGCGATCTTCCTTCTACGCGACCTCGAACTGGTCCAGGCCGGCACCGAACAGACGATCCTGGTGGATTACGCGCTGTTCCGGCCCGAACCGGGTCAGGCCGCTGCGGTGATCGACCGGATCGACACCTGCGAGGATCTCTATGGCGTGGCCCAGGGGCTGCCCGAGGACCGGCTGACCCGCGCCACCACCGCCCAGCCCGCGCTGCCCGGCGAGTTGCGCGCCGCTCTCGATGCGCTCGATGAAAACGAGGCGAGCGTGATCAGCCGGGGCGGGGCCGCAAGCGTGCTGATGCTCTGCGAGCGCAAGCCGAGCGGCGAAAGCACCGTGGACCGCGACATCATCGGCAACCGGCTGGTCAACCTGCGGCTGACCTCCACCGCCGTGCATTACCTGACCGAACTGCGCGCGGGCACCACGGTCATCGACCTGACGAACTGAACCATGCCAAACACCCCCCTGCCCCCCGTGGCGGTCAGCTGCGGTGATCCCTCGGGCATCGGGCCCGAGATCATCGCGGGCGCCTGGTCCGCGCTCAAGGGCGCTGTGCCCTTCTTCGTGATCGGTGATCCCGCCCATCTGCCGAACGACATTCCCCTGGCCGAGATCCGCGACCCGTCCGAAGCCGCAGACATGGTCGCAAAGGCCCTGCCCGTCCTATCCCACCGCTTCCCCCGTCCCGCGCCCCCGGGCGCGCCTGCACCGGAAAACGCCGCACATGTCGTCGATGTAATCGCCCGCGCGGTCACCCTGATCACCGAAGGCCGCGCCTCGGCCCTGACCACCGCGCCGATTGCCAAGAAGGAACTGGTGGACCACGCCGCCTTCGCTTTCCCCGGCCATACGGAATTTCTTGCCCATCTCGCGGGCGTCGACCGGGTGGTGATGATGCTGGCCTCCGACGAATTGCGCGTGGTGCCCGCGACCATCCACATCCCCCTCAACGAAGTGCCCGCCGCCCTGACCGCGGACGCACTCGAAGCGACCATCCGGCTGACTGAGGCCGGGCTGCGGCGCGACTTCGGGCTCGACGCCCCCCGCCTCGCCATCACCGGCCTCAACCCCCATGCCGGCGAAGGCGGCATGCTCGGGGCCGAGGATGACGCAGTGATCGCGCCAGTGATCGCGAAACTGGCACGCGAAGGCATGGCGATCCGGGGTCCGATCCCGGCCGATACGCTCTTTCATGCCGAAGCCCGTGCCACCTATGACGCGGCCGTCGCCATGTATCACGACCAGGCGCTGATCCCGATCAAGACGCTTGCCTTCGACCGGGGCGTCAATGTCACCCTCGGCCTGCCCTTCCCGCGCACGTCCCCCGACCACGGCACCGCTTTCGACATCGCAGGCAAGGGCATCGCGCGCCCCACCTCCATGGTCGAGGCGCTGAAACTGGCCTGGCACATGGCCCGGGCGAGGGCCGCCGCATGAGCGCGATCGACAATCTGCCGCCCCTGCGCGAGGTGATCGCCACTCACGGGCTTTCGGCGCGCAAATCGCTTGGCCAGAACTTCCTTTTGGACCTCAACCTGACCGCCAAGATCGCCCGCGCCGCGGGCGATCTCACCGGCGCCGACGTGCTGGAAATCGGCCCCGGCCCCGGCGGGCTCACACGCGGGTTGCTCGCCGAAGGCGCCCGCCGGGTGCTTGCCATCGAAAAGGACGCACGCTGCCTGCCGGCCCTTGAAGAAATCGCCGCCGCCTACCCCGGCCGATTCGAGGTGGTGAATGCCGATGCGCTGGAGTTTGACCCGCGTGGCACCCTGAGCGCGCCGATCAAGATCGCCGCCAACCTGCCCTATAATGTGGGCACGGAGCTTCTGACCCGCTGGCTCGATCCGCCCGACTGGCCACCCTTCTGGGACAGCCTGACCCTGATGTTCCAGCGCGAAGTGGCCGAACGGATCGTGGCGCGTCCGGGCTCCAAAGCCTATGGGCGGCTCTCGGTGCTCGCGGGCTGGCGATCGACCGCGCGGATCGTGATGGATCTGCCGCCCCAGGCCTTTACCCCGCCGCCCAAGGTGCGTTCAGCGGTGGTGCATGTCGAGGCGTTGGCGGACCCGCTCTACGCGGCCGAGCCGCGCGCGCTCTCGTCCCTCGTGGCCAAGGCCTTCAACCAGCGCCGCAAGATGCTGCGCTCCAGCCTCAAGGGTCTGGCCCCCGATATCGAGGACCGGCTGCTGGCCGCAGGCATTCAGCCGACCGACCGTGCCGAGACGGTCGAGATCGAGGCGTTCTGCAAATTGTCGGAAATCCTGCGGCGGGCGTGATCCACGCCCGCGCCGGTCACTCTGCCGCGTCCGCCGGGGGCGCGGGGGCCGCATCCGCTTCGGGCTGCGGCGCGGGCTTCTTGCGACGACGCGAGCGCGGCGCCTTGTCTTCCGGCGTGTCCACCAGGGCGCTGTCGCCGCCGGCCACATCCATCACATCCGGCGCTGCGGCTTCGGGCTGCGGCTGCGAGGCGGGGTCTTCCACGCGGGGCTGTTCGCCCTCGCCCGGATCGGCCTTGCCATTGCCCTGCTGCGCAGGCGCATTGCCGCCCTGGGTCTGACCATTCTGCTGGGCGTTGTTCTGCTGCTGATTGCCGCCGCCGCGCTGCCGCTCCTGCTGCTGCGCCTGCCGTTCGGCCTGTTCGCGCATCGCCTCGGCCAGCATCCGCAGATAGTGCTCCGCATGCTGCTGGAAATTCTCCGCCGCCACCCGGTCATTCGAAAGCTGGGCATCGCGCGCCAACTGGTTGTACTTGTCGATGATCTGCTGCGGTGTACCACGCACCTTGCCTTCGGGGCCCGAAGAATCGAACACCCGGTTCACAACATTGCCGACAGAGCGGTTGCGGTTCGATTTCGACCGCGATCGTGACTTGGAAGATCTCATATGTATTCTAGCCCAGCCTTTGGTCTGGTGATGCACGACACTCGCAATCTGCGCCCGTCCCCCGGGCATCTATCCGTGCATGGATTTGGCAGAAATACGGGGAATGCGGTATGTCATCCCTCCGCCCGCAGGCAAATGTTTAGCCAGTGATCACGGCCTTGCCAAGCGGTTTTTGTGACAAAACGGTGGAAAACCGCTGAAAACGAGCGAATTGACGGCAAATCAAGCGCTTGGCGCGCGGGCTTCCACCACCCGGTCACGGCCATCAAGATCCCGGTGACAGGCGATGTCGACCAGCCCTGCCGCGGCAAAAATGGCTGTGACATCCTCCGCCTGCCGAGGGCCGATTTCCACGATCAGCCGCCCGCCCGGGGTCAGATGATCCGGCGCGCCCCGGGCGATGGCGCGATAGGCCGACAGCCCGTCGCCTTCATCGGTCAGCGCGCCGCGCGGCTCATGTTCACGGACTTCGGGGGTCAGATCCGCCATTTCCGCCAGCGCAATATAGGGCGGGTTCGACACGATCAGATCGTAGCGCCCGCCCAGATCCGCATACCAGTCCGACAGCGGCAGGATCAGCCGGTCGATCACCCCGGCGCGCAGCGCATTCTCGCCTGCAACCAGCACCGCCTGTTCGGACACATCCGAGGCCACCCCGCGCGCGCCGGGCCGTTCGGCCAGAAGCGAGACGGCAATGGCGCCCGAGCCGGTGCCAAGGTCGAGAAACCGCTCAAAAGGGTGCTTCAGCGCACATTCGATCAGGGTTTCGGTTTCAGGGCGCGGATCAAGCACATCGGGCGTGACCAGAAACTCATGGGTCCAGAACGCCCGCCGGCCGGTGATATGGGACAAGGGCCGCCGCTCCGCCCGCGCCCTGACGGCCGCCTCGAAACGGGCATGATCCCCGTCTGCAAAGCGCTCCAGCCGTCGCACATCGCGCAGGGCGTCGGCCACACCGGCCGCCTGCAACAGCGCCATCGCCTCCTGGCGGGTCACAGCCCCTGTTCCGCCAGTTTCTCGGCCTGATCGGCGGCGATCAACGCCTCGATCACCTCATCAAGATCCCCGCCGACGATCTCCCCCAGCTTATACAGCGTCAGCCCGATCCGGTGATCGGTCATCCGCCCCTGGGGGAAATTATAGGTCCGGATCCGCTCCGACCGGTCGCCCGATCCGACCTGCGCCTTGCGGTCGGCGGCGCGCTCCTGATCCGCCTTCTGGCGCTCCATATCGTAGAGTTTGGCCCGCAGATGGGCCATGGCGATGGCCCGGTTCTGGTGCTGGGATTTCTCAGAGCTCGTGACGACGATGCCCGAGGGAATATGGGTGATGCGCACCGCCGAATCCGTCGTGTTCACATGCTGGCCACCCGCGCCCGACGCGCGCATCGTGTCGATTCGGATGTCCGTGGCGGGAATGTCGATATCGACCTCCTGCGCCTCGGGCAGCACCGCCACGGTGGCCGCCGAGGTGTGAATGCGCCCGCCCGATTCCGTCTCCGGCACCCGTTGCACCCGGTGCACGCCGCTTTCGAATTTGAGCCGCGCAAAAACGCCCTCGCCCGACACATTGGCAGTCACTTCCTTGATCCCGCCCAGTTCGGTCTCGGCCAGGTCGATTACGTTGAAAAACCAGCCTTTTGTCTCCGCATAGCGTTGATACATGCGCAAGAGATCACCTGCAAAAAGCGCCGCCTCCTCACCGCCCGTGCCGGGCCGGATCTCGATGATCGCCGGGCGCGCATCGGCGGCATCGCGGGGCAGAAGCGCAATCCGCAACCGGCCTTCCAGCGCCGGGCGCTCTTCCTTCACCCGCGCCAGTTCCTCCTCGGCCAGTTCGCGCATCTCCGCATCGTCCAGCATCGCCTGCGCCTCTTCCTCGGCGGAAAGCAGCGCGCGATAGGCCTCGATCTCGGCCACCACCGGTTTCAGCTCGGCATATTCGCGGGCGAGTTCAGCGATTTCACCCGCCTCGGCGCCACCGGCCATCTTGGCTTCGAGAAACTGGAACCGGTCGTGGATCTGGGCGAGGGTCTCAAGAGGTATCATGCTTTCCTGTCCCCCAAAGCCCCGGGCGCGTCAAGCATTTGGCCTCACCCCCGATGTCTTGAAAAGACATCTGTCAGGAAACTTTTCAAGTTTCCGCCGCCCCTGTGCATGGCTCGCCCCATGCGCGCCGCACTCGCCATAACGCTTGCGACGGCCCTGCCGGCTCTGGCCGATCCGCCGGAGTGCTTCTGCACCGACGGCACCGGCGCCCGGGTGGAGATGGGCCAGACCATCTGCCTCAACGTGGGCGGGCGCAGCTATCTGGCCACCTGTGCGATGTCGCTCAACAACCCCGCCTGGCGGGACACCGGCCAAACCTGCCCGATGGCGGGTCTAATTCGACAGCCGCTGCTCGGCCTCGAGCAGCCAGCGGTCGAGCCGCTTCTTCGTCACACCCCAATCATGGACATTCAGGCCCGGACGCCCGAGAACGGCCAGTTTCGCGCCGCCCGGCTCGTCCACCGCCTTCAGCGTGGTGAAATCACGGTAGCCCACAAGCAGCGTGCGATGGGTGAAGGTCAGCATCCCCTCTTCCACTGACCCGTCCAGCAGCCAGGTGCGCGGATCATCCAGCGCGATCGCCTGCATGGTGGTCAGAAGCTCCTCAGCGGGCACCGGAAAGCGCGGCGCGTCAGGGCCGATCAGGCGGATTTCCGCAAACCTTTTCAACGTCTTCTCCGCCGGATCCACATGCCAGCGATCGGCATCATCAGGCCAGACCCGCCACAGGATGTAGGCTGCAATCAGAAGGAGAATCATGACAACGGAGGTGCTCATGGGGCGGGAGTTTACCATCCGTTGGTAAATAAATCTCAACGACGTCGCGTCCACCCCCAGAGCGCGATCAGATCATAGGCGATATGGGCCCCCGCCAGCGCCGTGATCTCCGCATGATCGAAGGGCGGCGACACCTCGACCACATCGCCGCCGATCATGTCGATCCCGGCCAGCCCGCGCAGCATCACGGCGGTCTGCGCCGTGGTCATGCCACCCCAGACCGGCGTGCCGGTGCCCGGCGCATAGGCCGGATCGAGCCCGTCGATGTCGAAGGTCACATAGACCGGACCATCGCCCAAAGCCGCCCGCGCCGCCTCGGCCACCGCCTCCGGTCCGCGCCCATGAACCGCGCGCGCATCCCAGCGGTTGATCCCTACATCAACCTCGTCTTCCACCTCGACCCGCGTGCCGATCTGGACCGAGCGTTTCGGATCGATCAGCCCCTCCTTCACCGCCTTGTAGATGATCGTGCCGTGATCGACCCGGGCGGCGTGATCGTCGCTCCAGGTGTCGGGATGGGCATCGAACTGACAGAGCGCCAGGGGCCCGTGCTTGGCCGCATGGGCGCGCAGGCTCGGCAATGTCACCGAATGATCGCCGCCCAGAAGGATCGCCGAGCTGGTCTTGATCAGCCCCGCCACATGGGCCTCGATCCGCCCCGGCACCTCGGCCACGGAGGCATAGTCGAACGCCATGTCGCCCGCATCCGCCACCGCGAAAGCGTCCAGGGGCGAATAGCCCCAGCCATAGGGCACATCGCCCGCCATCGCCGCCGAGGCCGCCCGCACCGCCCGCGGTCCGAACCGCGCCCCCGGCCGGTGGGTCACCGCCTGATCGAAAGGAATGCCGCTGACGGCCAGATCCACCCCGGCAAGATCCTTGCTCAGGGGCCTGCGCAGAAAGGAGGTGACCCCCGCAAACGGGTTTTCATAGGCCAGCCCTTTTGCCGCGCCGCCCATTGCGCGATCCACCTCGTCGCCTGCATCTTCAAGTGCCATTGAACCTCCTACGGCTTTTGGCGAATTTAGGCCCGCGACCAAGGAGGCGCAAAGGGAAATGACCATGACCACAGATCCGATATTCGACATCCCCGAAGGCTTTCCCCGGCTGATCGAAGTCATGCGCCGACTGCGCGACCCCGAAGGCGGCTGCCCCTGGGACATCGAACAGGATTTCGCCTCCATCGCGCCCTACACGATCGAGGAAGCCCATGAGGTGGCCGACGCCATCGAACGGGAAGCCTGGGGCGAGTTGGAGGGCGAATTGGGCGATCTGCTGTTGCAGGTGATCTATCACGGCCAGATGGGGGCCGAGGCGGGCCATTTCGACACCGGCAGCATCGCGCGGCGGATCACCGACAAGATGATCGCGCGTCACCCCCATGTCTTCGGCCCCGAGCAGGGCGAGAAAAGCGCCGAACAACAGACCCGCGACTGGGAAACCGCCAAAGCCGCCGAACGGGCCGCCACCGGCGAGACCCGGACGCTCGACGGCGTGGCGCTTGGCCTGCCTGCGCTCTTGCGCGCGCTGAAACTGCAAAAGCGCCTCTCCCGCGTCGGCTTCGACTGGGGCGATCCCGGCCCGGTGCTAGACAAGATGGCCGAGGAGATCGCGGAGCTGGAAGAGGCGCGGAAGATCGGTGCGGATGCCACCGAGGACGAATTCGGCGATCTCCTGTTCGTTCTGGTCAACCTCGCCCGCCACTGGGGCGTCGATCCGGAAGCCGCGCTCCGGCGCACCAATGCCAAGGTCGAACGCCGGTTCGCTGCGGTGGAAGATGCCCTGGCCGCCACGGGCCGCAGCCCCGCTGAGGCAAGCCTTCAGGAGATGGACGCACTTTGGGACGCCGCCAAGATCAGGGAACGCGCCGCCGGGCCGACCGACGGCGGATCGTGACAGGCGGACCGCCTCCAGACATCTGCAGCCGCGCGGGCTGTCGCGGCCCCGCCCCTAGAAATCCGTCGGCGCGCCGCCCTCCTCCTTGCGGCGCGCCACGAAGGCCTCCAGCGCCTCGCGCCGGCCCTCGTCCAAGGCGGGCGGTTCGAATTCCGCCAGGATCGCCTTGTAAATCCCATGGGCCCTCTCAGCGGTCCAGACCCCGCCATTGAGCTGAAAGGCCTCGAAATTCGACCAGTCGCTCACAAAGGGGCTGTAGAACGCGCTTTCATAGCGTTCCTGGGTGTGGTCAATGCCGAAATAATGCCCGTTGGCGCCCACTTCACGGATCGCGTCAAAGGCGATATCCTCGGGCGCGGTGGCCACCACCTGCGGCTCCATGTAGCGTTGGATCATCTGCAGCACTTCGCAATCCATGACGAATTTCTCCGGACAGGCGATCAGCCCGCCCTCCAGCCAGCCTGCGGCGTGATAGACCATGTTGGTCCCCGATTGCACCGCCGCCCAAAGCGAATTGGAGGTCTCCCACATGGCCTGCCCATCGGGCACATTGGCCGCACAGACCCCCGACGACCGCATCGGCAGCCCATAGAATCGCGCCATCTGCCCGGTCATCTGCGTCGCCCGCATGTATTCCGGCGTGCCAAAAGTCGGCGCGCCGGTCTTCATGTCCACATTTGAGGTGAAGGTGCCCAGGGCACAGGCCGCACCGGGGGCGACATATTGAAAGAGCGCAATGGCCGACAACGCCTCGGCAATCGACAGGGTCACCGCCCCCGCCATGGTCACCGGCGCCATCGCCCCCGCCAGCGTGAAGGGCGAGACCACCACCGCCTGGCCGCGCCGCACGCAGCGCAGGCAGCCGTCGATCATCGGCTCGTCATGTTTCAGGGGCGAGGTGGAATTGATATTGGTGTACATATGGGGCGTCACCTGAAACGCCGCCTCGTCCAGACCGCCGGCGATCCTGACCATCTCCATCACGTCCTCGACCCGCTCCTTGCCGAGCGAATAGGCGTGCATCACCTTGTCGGTCAGGGTCAGCTTGTCATAGAGCACATCAAGGTGCCGGACCGAGGCGTGGATATCCACCGGTTCCACCGGATAGCCGCCGGCGAAATGGATGCAGTTGAAATGCTGGGTCAGCCGCAACAGGTTGGCGCATTGCGCGCGGGTGCCGGGCACTTTGTGCCCCAGTTCCAGATCGTAGTAGTTCGGCGGCGAGGAGACATTGCCGAAAACGATATGCCCGTCGCCGATGGTGATCTTGCGGTCCGGATTGCGCGGGGTGAGCGTGAAGGAGGATGGCGCCTGCTTCAGCATCTCCATCACCCAGTCGCGCCCCATGCGCACATTCTGGCCCTCGACCCGGCAGCCCGCTTCCCGGAAGAGATCGAGCGCCTCGGCATTCAGAAAGACGATGCCGATCTCCTCGAGCACCCGCATCGCGCCCTCATGGATCGCCGCAACACCCTCTGCATCCAGCGGCTCGGTCGGAGCATCCCGGTTGACCGGCACCCGCCAGGGCATCTGCTCGAACAACGCGCCCGCGCGCCGGTCGCGATTTCCCGCGCGCCCGCCCGCGCGCCGCCGTGTCGTGGTTCTGCCCATGGGAGCCTCCTTGTCCGTCCATTCTGGACAAGACGGCCGCGTCCGATGGACCAGCACCGACAGATTTTGTCGTTTTTGGCGCCCCCTGTGCCGCCTCAGACCTCCGGATCATAGGGCGGCAGGATATCGGGCGGCATCGGTCCCTTGTTGCGGCGGCCCGACTGCATTTCTTCCCAGCCATGGGCCAGAATGCCCACCGAGCGGGACAGGCAGAACAGCCCGCGTGCCAGCGGCGGCGGAAAGCCTAACTCGCAAAAGATCACCGCCGTGGCGCCATCGATATTCATCGCGATCGGGGCCCCGCGCGCGCGCCCGATCTCCGCTTGCACCGCCTCGCCGATCCCGGCGAAGCGCCCGCTGACCACGCCATCGTCGGCCGCCGCGCGCACCAGCGCCATCAGCCGGGGCGCGCGCGGGTCGGTGGGTTTGTGAAACCGGTGGCCAAAGCCGGGAATGATCGCACCATGCTCCGCCCGCCAGTCCGCCAGCGCCGCGGGCACGGCCGCGTTCAGGGCTTCACCGCCCGCGCAGCGTGCGTCAATCCTGCCGTAAAGTTCGGCACATTGCTCCCCCGCCCCGCCATGGACATCGCCCAGCATGTTGACCCCGGTTGCGATCACATTGTTCAGCCCGAGACCGCAACTGGCCGCCATCCGCGCCGCCGCAATCGACGGCGCCTGAGGCCCGTGATCCACCCCGGCCACCAGGGCCGCCTCCAGAAGTGCGGCCTCCCCGGCCTTGGGCCGGCTGCCGCGCAGCATCAACCAGATCATCTCGCCGAACCCCAGGGTGCCGATCAGCTCTTCCACCGGATGGCCACGCAGGGCGATCCGCCCCGGCGCCATGTCAATGATCCCGTTGCGCCACCACGCTCCGATCCCCTGTTCTGTCTCGCCCATCCTGTCCCTCTGGCTGCTGCCCCACCGACCTAACACGATCTCGCCCGGGGCCAAAACGCCCCGGGATCGGCCCAGCCCTTCCAATGCAAACGGGCGGCCCTTTCGAGACCGCCCGTCGCAATGTCCAAAGAAACCCGCGTTCAGATCGCTGCCAGTTCCTGTTCCAGATCCGCCATCTCGGCACCGCCCGCCATCAGACGCCGCATTTCGTCATGCTGAAGCGTCTCGCGGGTTTCCGCGCCGATCACCTTGCCAAGGGCAAGGAAGGTATAACGGTCGGCGATCAGCCGCGAATGGATCTCGTTGTGGGTGATGAAGATGATCGCGATGTCGCCGCGTTTGCGCACGCGCATCACCGTCTTCAGCACTTCCATCTGCTGCTTCTGCCCCAAGGCCGAGGTGGGCTCGTCCAGGATCAGCACCTTGGCGCCGAAATAGATGGCGCGGGCAATGGCAAGCGTCTGACGCTGACCGCCCGACATGGTGCCCACGGCCTGGGTCGGGTCGGAAAAGTCGATCCCGATCTTCAGCATCTCGTCATGGGCGATCTGATCCATCTCGTCCATCTTGAGCGTGCCGAAGGCGGTTTTCATCTCGCGGCCCATGAAGAAGTTCCGCGTCACCGACATCAGCTGGTTGAGCGCCAGATCCTGATAGACCGTGCCGATCCCGGCGTCCGAGGCGTCGCGGGGCGAGCGGAATTGCACCGGCTTGCCCTCGATATAGATCTGGCCTTCGGTCGGTTCATGAACCCCCGCCAGCGTCTTGATCAGAGTGGATTTCCCCGCCCCGTTGTCGCCCAGAAGGGCATGGACTTCGCCGGGATAAACTTCAAGATCGACGCCACCGAGGGCGGTGAAGGGGCCGAAGCGCTTTACCAGCCCTTCGACGCGCATATATGGCTCGGCCATGGTCAGATCCCTCCCGTGATACGTTTGCGGATGCGTTCATTGGCAAAGACCGCCGCCAGCAGGATCGCGCCCAGGAAGACCCGGAACCAGGCCCCGTCGATGGCCGGGATAAAGAACACCGCATTGGCCACCAGACCCACGGTGATCGCCCCGAAGACCACACCCAGGATCGAACCGAAGCCGCCGGTCATCAGCGTGCCGCCCACAACCGCGATGGCAATGGCGAACAACTCCATCAGGTTGCCCTTGGCGGCATCCGACGTGTTGGTGTCGAAGACCTGACAGGCAGCGAACATGGTGGCGCAGAAGGCGGTGAACATGAACAGGCCGATCTTGACCTTGTTCACCGGCACACCATTGGCGCGCGCGCTTTCCTTGTTGTCGCCAGTGGCATAGATCCAGTTGCCAAGCTGCGTCCGGCTCATCACGAACCAGGCCACACCCGCAATCACCAGCCACCACAGGAAGCGGGCGTCAAAGCCGGTCACCCATTGTTCAAGGCGGCGGTTGATGTTGAGGGCGGCAAGGAAGTTGATGGTCTCCACCGGCAGGCGGGCGGGATATTCCGTGCCCGAGGTGACCCAGGTGCCAATGCGGAACCAGAGATCATAGAACCAGCCGAAAACCTCACCGCCGAGGATATTCGCGAACCAGCTTTCTTCCTTGTAATCGGGCAGGCCCGAGACCTGGGTCGACTGGTTGATCAGGCGGAACGACACTTCGGTGGTGCCGCGCAGGAAAAAGAGAAAGGCCAGCGTCACGATAAAGCTGGACAGCCCCGATCGCACCACCACATTGCCGATGATCCAGCCGATGGTCAGGGTCATCAGCAGGGTGACGAAAAAGGCCATGAACGGCGTCGCTTCACCGAGGCCAAAGGGCAGGCCCCATTTCAGCATGAGCGCCATGGACATGCCCGCAAAGCCGATCATCGAGCCGATCGACAAATCGAACTCGCCCGCGATCATCAGCATGGCCGCCCCGGTGGCGATAATGCCGTATTGGGCGATGATCTTGATGTTGTTCTTCAGGCCCAGCGCGTTGAACGCCTTGCCGTCCGAGGCAATGAGCAGGCTGAAGATGATGACAACCATCACCACGAAGGCGCCCATTTCAGGCCTGCGGATCATCCGCTGCAGCCTGGTTTCCTGTTGTAATCTGTCGGATTCGCTCCGGTCGGCCATCATGCCCCTCCCGTTTGACGATACAGGCGGGGCATGCCCCGCCTGCTCTTTTGCATGTTTTCAGAAGATCAGCGGTCGATGCCCGCCAGTTCCTTCACAGCCGCCGCGTTCGACTTGTCCACGAAACCGGGGCCCGAGGCGATGTTGTTGCCCGGCAGCAGACCCGCATGGTTGTTGTAGAGATGCAGAACGATGACCGGCATGTAACCCTGCAGACGCTGCTGCTGGTCGATGGTGAAGGAGGCCTGACCGTTCTCGATCATGTCCATCACGCCGGGGCTGAGGTCAAAGCAGGCCAGATGGGTGTCCGCACCGACCGATTCGATGGCTTTGATCGCGGCTTCGCAGACATGCGGGCCGACAGCCAGCACGCCGTCGATGGAGGGATCGGCCTGAAGGGCGGCCGCGGTCCGGGTTTCGATCTGGGCCGGGTCGTTCGAGACGTCGATCATGTTCAGATCACCACCGAGACCATCGAAGTAGCCCGTGCAGCGGTCGACAAGAGCGGTGTTGAACGCTTCCTGGTTCAGGCAGAGACCATTGGTCACGCCTTCGGCTTTCGCACGGCCACCGGCCGCTTCACCGGCCAGACGCTCGGGCTGGCCCACATGCATCAGCGCGCCCAGTTCCTTCGAGGATTCGAGGCCCGAGTTCATGGTCACGACCGGAATACCGTCCGCAACAGCAGCCTTGATCGCCGGGCCGAGGGCCGCGGCGTCGGGCAGCGAAACGATGATCCCATCGGCGTTGGACGCCGCCGCCGCTTCGATGAGTGCTGCCATGGCAGCCATGTCGCCCGAAACGTCAAAGTTGTATTCCAGCGTCGCGCCCACGGCGGCAGCAGCATCGCGCCCGCCCTTTTCGACCACCGGCCAGAACGGATCGGTGCCCTGGGTGTGGGTGATCATGACATAGCGTTCGCCATGACCATCGGCATAGGCCGCGCCCGCCAGAAGAGATGCAGCAAGCGCTGCAGCAACAGTCTTTTTCATTGGTGTCCTCCACTATTGAAACAGGAGACGTCTCCCGCGTCTCATGTCAGATGTGAGCGTTAACAATGCGCGCGCATCCGTCAAGGGGCGGAACCCGGGTTCGGAGCACTTTTTTGCAACCGGTTGCAATTTTTTCCGATCGCAGCCGAACTTCTGTCGGAAACACCGGAAAATGGGCCGTTTTCAGCGCAGGCGGCTGGCGGTCTTCCGGGCGCGTTTGCGAGCCAGAATTTCCTCCTGCGGATCCCAGCGATAATCGGGATCTAGGGCGGTGGGCACATGGGTCAACACCCCCCCCTTGCGCCAGGGATCCAGCACGATCCCGGCACGGAAATCGTCCCCCTTGGCGCTGACGATGGCGGTCGAATGCTCGATCCGCCAGGCATTGTCGGCATTGGCGATGGCCCGGTGCATCTCCAGCGTCTCGAACCCTTCGGCATCAAGACGCTTTTCCATGTCTTCGGCCCAGTGCCAGCACAATCCGCGCGGTTTGAGACCCATGTTGACCTTGGAATTGTGAATGAGCGGCGGGTCGGTGATCTGGTAGGCGATGGCCAGATCCCGGGTGTGCTGATAGGCGATCCGGGCGGCGCGATCCGCCTCATCCGGATCCACATCGGACCCCAAACTCATGATTTCCTGGCGCAATTCCGAGATCTCCTCGGGTCCGGCCGGAGCGCGATCTTCGGGGGGCACGCCACAGGCGGCCAGCACCAGAAGCCCGCCGATCAGTGCGATGGTTCTGAACATACCGGAAATCGTCATCGAACTTCGCCCTCACCCGTTTTGACGGTGCTAGCCAAAGCGCGGGGCGGTGTCGAGCCCCTTCAAAAGGGTCTCGGACAAAGCCTTCAGAAGGCTTTGGACAACCCCTTTCAGAAAGGGGTTTCCCGATGTTTTCAGAAAACATCGCCCGCGCGAAAAAAGACGCCCGTTCGGGGAACGGGCGCAAAAGTTGCGGAACGAGGGACAGTGATAGAGGCCGGGCGTTCCAGTCCCGGCCCATGGTGTAGATATGGGGCGGTTTCGCAACACTCCAAGTCTTTTCCCGAAAGCGTGATCAGCCGTCCAGCACCCCCGGCCAATTGGCATCGGCCTTCTTCAGATTGCCCGGGATATCCTTCTGCCAGACGTCGCGCACATCGAGCGAAAAATTCAGGTACAGCCGCCCGCGATAGACGGTCCAGGCCTCGGGATCGGTGGGGGCAGTGGCGCCTTTCGACACCGCATAGGCGCAATAGCCGCCATATTTCGGGGCAAACCGCTCGGTGTCGGTGTCAAACATGATCTTGTGTTGCAGGCTGGAAAACCGCACTTCGGCGCCGTTCCAGTCAGACACGAACTCAGTCGTGCCCTCGACCGGCTTCCCCTGCAGAAAATAGGCCACCGGATCGATGCCGTTTATCGCAACACCATCTGTTGCAAAGACCGGCGGTTTGGCGGCCAGGGCCGGTGTGGCGATCAGCCCCGTCAGCGGCAGGGCGGCGGAAGCGGTGAGAAAATGGCGTCGGGTCAGCATCTGTGTCTCCTATCTGGTTCCGCAAAGATGGCGGAGACACCCGCCCCCCCGCAAGGGCGGTCGCGCAGCCGTGATCGGCCTGTGAACTCAGTCGAAAATGTCCTCGGCGATGTCCCAGAGCTCTTCAAAGGCGCGATGGGCGAAGCTCTTCTTCTTTTTCTTCTTCTTGCGCTTGTCCTTCACCGGCCGGTCGGACGGATAGGCCTTGTGGCGCGCGGGCCGCTCCGGGGCCGCCGCCTTGAGCATCTTCATCTCATGAAGCGGGGCGCCGCAGCTGGAACAGGCCAGTTCATGCCGCTCCTGCCCCCTGAGGGTCAGGGCCGCGCGCGTGCCGCAATAGCAGCAGGTGGCGATTTTGGCCGATTTGTGCATCTCATTCCCCGCGTGTCTTCACAGCATATAGGGAGACTGCGGCGGCATTTGAAACGTTGAGCGAGCCGAATTCGCCGGCAAAGCCGATCCGGGCGATCTGGTCGCAGGTCGCCTTGGTCTTGTCCCGCAGCCCCGGCCCTTCGGCGCCCAGCACCAGCGCCACAGGGCCGCGGGCCTGCTCCAGCGCCTCTTCCAGCAGAATCTCCCCGGTGCCATCAAGGCCGATCAGATGAAACCCGAGGTTGCGCAGATGCTCCATCGTGCCGGCCAGGTTCTTCACCCGCAGATAGGGCTGGCGTTCCAGCGCACCGCTGGCGGTCTTGGCCAGCGCGCCGGTTTCGGGTGCCGAATGGCGCAGGGGCGCAATCACGGCCCGGGCACCGAAGACCTCGGCCGACCGCAGAATCGCGCCCACATTATGCGGATCGGTCACCCGGTCGAGGCAAAGCACCGTGCCGCCGCCCATCACCAGGTCATCGAGCGGCCCCCAGTCGAGCGGCTTGACCTCAAGCGCAGCGCCCTGATGGACCGAGCCGGGATCAAGTGGTGCGGGAAACTTGCGCGGATCGGCGATCTCGGGCGTGAGCCCCGACGCCTCCACAGGCGCCCCCAGCCGGTCCAGCGCGTTCTTGGTCACCACCAGGCGCAGTTTCTCGCGCCGGGGGTTTTCCAGCGCATCGCGCACCGCATGAAGGCCGAAAAGCCACAAGGTAGCCGCCGCGCCTGCGCGCGCCGCGCGCTCCTTCTCGATCACCCAGGTCGGTTTTTTCATGGAAAACCGCTATCCCCGAAGGCCAGGCAAAGGCAACAGATTTTCCCGCTTGACCACCCCTGCCCGCCTCGGTAAGTGAGCCGGACCATGTCAGCGATGACATGCCCGGTGGGCGACAGGCCGCAAGGTGTGGCAGGGGACTGTAACTCCCTCGAGGCGACTCACGCCTGGTTCGATTCCAGGGTCGCCCACCATTTCACTCAACTGGATCCAGTACAGCCCTCAAAGCCTTGGAAAGACGCGCCCTTTCCGAATGGTCGGCCTCCATCCCCCCA
>JAOXSD010000185.1 GCA_025800205.1 Silicimonas sp.
TCTCGGTGCAGAACCTGAAAACGATGGCGAATATCCGATGACAACGGTGCGGGCATGCAACGATCCTCCTGATCAAAAGGGAACCAGAAAAGCGCGCCCGTGGGAATCCCCAACGATTCAAGATGAGCAGAAACCGCTCTAGGTGTTCAGCCCCGGCATCTGTTGGATCGAATTTTGGATGAATCGATCTGGCTTTCATGTCCAGATTTCGCAGATGTACTCGTACGGCGTGAGACCGCTCAGTATCTTCAATCGCCGTGCGAAGTTGTATGCGTCTAGGAAGTAACTGATCCAGCCGGGGGTCCTTCACTTCTCATGGGAGACCCTTCGTATCTGCGCTTGCGACGGGGCCTCTTGCCCCTGTGCCGGGTGATCCCCATCGCAACAGGGAGTAAACCAAATGGCCAACCACACCATCGTCACCGTCCCCTTCAAGTTGGCAATGCCATCCAACGCCATCAGCCTACCCTTTGGGGCCACGCGGTTGCTAACACGACACAGATCGAAAAAGCGCGAAAACCCTGCGACATACCCCGGCTCTCTGCGGTAGGGCCGCAGAGACCGAAGGGGACTTGCGTCAGGACCTTTCGTCGTCGTGATCGCCCACCGGGCAATCGCTTTCACCGGCGAAACAGGCGTCCATCCGCAATTCGAGCCACATGGCGTTCATGACGGCGAAGAGCGCCGCAAGCGGGAGGCCGAGAAGCCAGGCAAAGTACCACATGAGTTATCTCCTTCAGTAGAGGGTTTGGCTGTTTTCGGTGACATCCGCCTCGGTCACCTTGCCCCAGAGCACCTTATAGACCCAGGCGGTGTAGAGAAGGATGAGCGGCAGGAAGATCACTGTGGCGATCAGCATGATGAACAAGGTCTGATGGGAACTTGAGGCGTCCCAGACGGTCAGGGAACTGTTCGGATCAAGGGTCGAGGGCAGGATGAACGGGAACATGGTCAGGCCGACCGAGGCGATGATGCCGGTGATCGCCATCTTCGACCACAGAAGCGTCGAGACCTCGCGCCCGGCCCGCAATCCGCGCACCGCAAGGGCAATTCCGAGAAATCCCACCAGCGGCGCAACTGCGATCCAGGGACGGGCGCCATAGGCGGCAAGCCAGCCCCCTTCGCGGGTGACCTCGTTGTAGAGCGGGTTCGAGGGGCCGTTTGTCGCCACCTCCCCGGTGAAGGCAAAACCGTCGATCCCGAAGGTCAGCCAGAGGCCCGCGAGCCCATAGGAGACACCCGCGACGATCCCCGCCACGCTGCCGATGGTCCGGGCGCGCTGCGCGACCGGGCCCTCGGCCTTGAGGCTGAGCCAGGCCGCGCCATGCATCAGCAGCATCGACAGCGACACCAGACCGGCCAGCAGGGCAAAGGGGCGCAGAAGTCCCGCGAACTTGGTGAAGCTGTTGCCGGGATACATCGGCATCAGATCTTCGGTCAGATAGAAGGGCACCCCAAGCAATACGTTGCCCACCGCCACGCCGAACAGAAGTGCGGGCACCGCGCTGCCGACAAAGAGCGCCCAATCCCAGCGTTGGCGCCAGCGGGGCTCGTCGCGTTTGGAGCGGTATTTGAACGCCACCGGACGCAGGATGAAGGCGGCGAGGACGGCAAACATCGCCAGGTAGAAACCCGAGAAGCTGACCGCATAAAGCGGTGGCCAGGCGGCAAAGATCGCGCCGCCCCCGAGAATGAACCAGACCTGGTTGCCTTCCCAGACCGGACCCACCGTGTTGATCGCCACCCGGCGTTCCACATCGGTCTTCGCCACGAAGGGCAACAGCGCGCCCACCCCCATGTCGAACCCGTCGGTCAGGGCAAATCCGATCAGCAACACGCCCAGAAGCGCCCACCAGATCACACGCAGCACATCGAAGGATATCAGTTCAAAGAGGATCATGGCTTTTACTCCGCAGGGGTTTCGGCAAGGGGTGCGCTTTGCAGGCGTCGGGTGTGATCGGCCTGCCAGGCCTCGGTTTCCTCGACGTCCAGATAGGGGCCCTTGCGGATGTATTTCACCATCAGGGACATCTCGATGATGAACAGAACCGTGTAGAAGGCGATGAAGCCCGCCAATGTGATCAGAAGGTCCGCAACGCTCAGATGGGACGCCGAAAGTGCGGTCGGCAACACACCATCCACGGTCCAGGGCTGACGCCCGAACTCGGCCACGAACCAGCCCAGTTCGGCCGCGATCCAGGGCGTCGGGATGATGGCAACGGCGCCATAGAGCGACCAGCGGGGGAAATTCATCTGCCTAAACGAGGCCCGCCAGAAGAAATAGGCCATCACCGCGATAAAGCTGAACCCGAGACCCACCATCAACCGGAACGCCCAGAACAGCGGGGCGACCCAGGGGACGGTGTCATCGGCGGCCATGGCGATCTGCTCGGCTGTCGCCTGACGCGGGTCATCCACATAGCGTTTCAGCAAAAGCGCATAGCCGAGGTTGTCGGAATGGGCCTCGAAACTGTCGCGCACCTGTTGGGGCGTATTGCCCCGCTCGGCGCGGATCGTCATCAGGGCGTCATAGGCGATCAACCCGTCGCGAATTCTGCGTTCGGATTCTTTCACCAGTTCCGCGATGCCGGGGATTTCCTCGGTCAGGCTGCGGGTGCCCATCAGCCCCATGACCCAGGGCAGATGAACCGCATAATGGGTTTCGCGCGCCTCCTGGTCGGGAAAGCCGACGATGGTGATGGCGGCGGGCGCCGGCTCGGTGTGCCACATGGCCTCGATCGCGGCGAGTTTCATCTTCTGGGTATGGGTGGCGGAATACCCGGATTCGTCCCCCAGAACGACGACGGACAAAGCCGAGGCGAGGCCGAAGGCCGAGGCGACCGCGATCGAGCGGCGGGCAAGATCCTTGTGCCGGTCCTGCAGCAGATAGAGCGCCGAGACGCCAAGGACAAAGACCGAGGCGGTGACATAGCCTGCGGAAACCGTGTGGACGAATTTGGCCTGCGCCACCTCGTTGAACATCACCTCGAAGAACGACGTCATCTCCATGCGCATGGTTTCGGGGTTGAATTCGGCACCCACGGGGTTCTGCATCCAGCCATTGGCGATCAGGATCCAGAGCGCCGAAAAGTTCGACCCGATGGCGACGAGCCAGGCCACCATCAGATGCTGTACCTTGGAAAGCTTGTCCCAGCCGAAAAAGAAGAGACCGACGAAGGTGGCTTCGAGAAAGAACGCCATCAAGCCTTCGATGGCCAGCGGCGCACCGAAGATGTCACCCACATAGTGGCTGTAATAGCTCCAGTTCATGCCGAACTGGAATTCCATGGTGATCCCGGTGGCGACGCCGAGGACGAAATTGATCCCGAACAACGTGCCCCAGAACTTGGTCATCTGTCGCCAGATCGGGCGATTGGTCATGACATAGACCGTTTCCATGATCGCGACGAGGATCGACAGGCCCAGCGTCAGCGGCACGAACAGAAAGTGATACATGGCTGTCAGCGCGAATTGCCATCGCGACAGCTCGACCAGGTCGATCTCCATGAGAGGTCTCCTTTGACGGGTTTAATTCGCATCATGGATGCATATTAAAACCCTCCTAGGGTGCAACTTGACCGGGGGATTTGATTCAGATCAAAAATATGTATTGCAGATACAAAATTTAATGCGACGCCTGCAATGGGCTTAGGGACAGACGTCGGTCGGCGGCGTCGATCTCCTCGGGGCGATGGGCGGCCACCAGGATGACCGCTTGGGGCAGGGCGGCGCGCATGCCGACCATCACCCGGGCTGCGCCGGGGCCGTCAAGCCCCTCGGTGGGTTCATCCAGCAGCAGTACGTCGGGTTTGCGCAAGAGCGCGCGGGCCAGAACGAGACGTCGCGCCTCACCGCCCGAAAGGCCGGCGCCGCGAAAACCGAGCCGTGCCTCAAGCCCGCCCCTGGCGCGGATCACATGGGCGATGTTTGTGGCCTCGAGCGCCTGCCAAAGAGCGGCTTCGTCTGCTTCCGGATCGGCCAGCCGCAGATTCTCGGCTATGGTTCCGGCCACCAGCGCATGGCGTTGCGGCACTATGGCGAGGTGGCGCGCCAACGTCTCGGGCGCGACGGTTTCAACCCGGTGCCCCGCCAGTGAAACATGCCCCCGGTGGGGGTGGATCTGACCGGCGATGGCCAGCAGCAGGGTGGATTTTCCGCAGCCGCTGGGACCGGTGATCGCGATCATTTCGCCCGGTGCGATTTTGAGATCAAGCGGGGGAAACAGCGGCGCCCCATGGGGGCTTCGGCGCAGTTCAAGCCCGCAGAGTTCGACCGGTCCGGCAGTCAGCGAAACGTCGTGCCGCTGGGCGGTATCGCATTCGAGCATCGGCAGGATGCGGCTGGCCGCGCGGCGCATCTGCCCGATCTCTTCCATCGCGCGACGCACGGGCGCCACGGCCTCGGTCAGGGCAAGGGCGGCAAAGATCGCAATGGCGGCCTGCGCCGGCAGGAGGGTGTCGTCTCGGACCATCTGGGTGGCCAGGGCGAGGGTCACCGCGACCGTGCTCCAGCCGATCATCTCGAGGGTGAACCCGATGCCCCGATCAAACCGGTCCAGCGCAGATCGCGCGCGGTGATGATACCGGATCGCCTGCATGAAATGATGGCGGGCGCCGCGAAGCTGACCAAAGGCCGCCAGATCGTCACGGGCGGTCACCAGATCGATCATCCGGCTGCGCATGGCCTGCATCCCTGCTGCACTGCGGCGTGCCGGTTTGTCGGCTCTCCCTGCCCCATGCCAGAACAGAAGACTGGGCAGAACACCATGGCCAACCAACAGGACGCCGCCCAGAGCTGGTGCTGCGAGTAAGCCGGTTGCCACTGTGGACAGCGTGACGATGGCAAGCCCGGCAAGGGCCGGCAGGACCAGCCGCAAAGGCAGCCCATCGAGCGCATCCACATCCGAGGTGACGCGGTTCAGCACCCGGCTGGCCCGCAGGCGTTCGGCCTGACGATAGGGCGCCTGAACCAGTCCGCGGATCAGATCCAGACGCAGATTTGCGAGCGTGCGCAGCGTGGCGTCATGGGTGGTCAAACGCTCACCATAGCGCGCGGCCGTGCGCCCAAGGGCGAGGAACCGGACCAGTGCCGACGGGATGAAGACATTGAACAGGGCCCCAAGTCCTGCCAGCCCGGCTGCGGCCGCGGCGGTGATGAACCAGCCGGACAGCGACAGGAGCGCAACGCCCATTGCAAGGACCAGCGCGGCCAGGGCAAGACCAAGGGCGAAGGCGCGTTTCTCTTGCCTCAGCAGGAGCAGCGAGATTGCAAAAAGATGTTTCACTTCATTCCCCTAGCCGTATCTCACGGCTCAGAGCGCGGATCAGGTTCGGATCATGGGTGGCGGCGATCAGAGTGCCGCCGTGCACCACGTGACCCAGAAGCCCCGCGATGATGTCGCGGGCGGTGACCGCATCCAGATCCGCGGTCGGTTCGTCCACCAGCAGCACCGCAGGACGGTGGTGAAGCGCGCGGGCAAGCATCACCCGACGGGCCTCGCCCCCTGACAATCCGGCGCCGGTCTCGCCCAGTTGGGTCGGATCTCCACGGGGCAGGCTGGACTGGACCGGCGAAAGCTGTGCCAGATCGGTCAGCGATGGGTCGAGCGGGGGGCCGAAGGTGATGTTGTGGCGCAGGGACCGGGCCAGAAAGCGCGGCATCTGGGGCATCCAACCGATGCTCGCGCGCCATTGATCGGCGGTGGTTTCGGCAAGCTGTGTGTCCCCAAGGAGAAGGCGGCCACCGGTCGGCCTGTCCAATCCGGCCAGCAGGCGCAGAAGCGTGGTCTTGCCGGCCCCGCTGGGACCGGTGAGGGCGATGCTCTCGCCCGGTGCGACTTGCAGATCCGGGAATTTAAGACGGTCGCCGCTGCGATGCAGCATCAACCCCTCGGTGGCAAGACCGGTGAAGGGCAGCGCCCGTGCCGGGCTGCCGGACCCGGTCAGGTTTTCGCGGGCATCATTGTCCCAGGTTTCGGTTTCGGCGCGCACTGCCTCGGCTGCGGATTTGTCGTGCCATGCCGCTGCGAGGTCGCGCAGAGGCTGGAAGAACTCGGGGACCAGCAACAGAAGAAAGATGCCACCGAAAGGCGTGATCGGCGTTCCCCATGTCCCCCATGTGATTTCGCCCAACAGCGAGAAACCGACCCAGACGGCAACCATCGCCACCCCGAGCGCCGCAAAGAGTTCGAGCACGGTCGAAGACAGGAACGCGATCCGCAGGACGGCCATGGTCCGGGCGCGGAGCTTTTCGGTTGCGTCTGCGAAGCCGGTTCCGAGTGCCGCGCCGGCCCCGATCAGGCGCAGGTCGGACAGTGCTGCAAGTCGGTCGGTCAGAATGTCGGTCAGCGATCCGACCTCTTCCATCTGCCGCGCGCTGGCGTCCTGTGCGGCCCAGCCCACCAGCGCCATGAAGACCGGGATCAGCGGTCCGGCGATCAGCAGGACCACTGCAACGGCCCAGCTGTACCACGCCGCGATTGCGAGGATGATCACCGGCACAAGCGCCACCCTGTGTCGTGCGGGTGTATAGCGGAGCAGGAAGGGGCGGAGCAGTTCGAGCTTCTCGGTGCTCAGTGCGGCGAGGGCACCGGCCCCGCCGATGCGTGACGGGATGAGCGTGGCCGCTTCCTGTCGTGCGATGCGCCGCCGCAGAAAGCCGATTTCGAGATCGGCCGCCCGGACCAAGGCCCGTTGCCCGGCGAGATTGAGCAGGGCGCGCATCAGTCCCAGGGCGAAAACCGCGACACCGGCGCCGACCGGATCGACGGCGCCGCCGATCAGGAAGGTCGCAAGGACATGGGCGATCACCGCGGCCTGGGGAATCCACAAGAGATTTGCTGCCGCAGAAAAATGGGCGCCCCGGCGTCGCGCGCGCGTGACAATTTTCTGGGCATGAGGGTGCAAGGTTGGCATAGTGAGTTCCGTGTCCGTCCGGGCGGTCTACTGCAATCTTGTGGCGGCAGATGTGATCTGGATCAAAGAAAGATGTATCTGTTATGCGGAATATACGGCAATCTGCAATGGAGGACCCATGCGCTTGACGACACGAACCAACCTGGCCGTTCGCGCGCTGATGTTCTGCGCGGTCAATGATGGCAGGCTCGTGCGCAGTTCGGATATCTCGGTGCGCTGCAACGCTTCGGGCAATCATGTCGCCCGGGTGGTGCAGATGCTGCAGGCCAATGGTTTTCTTGTCACCTTGCGCGGGCGCGCCGGTGGCATCCGGCTGGCGAAACCGGCCAGCGGAATCTCGATTGGCGAAGTGTTCCGGCTCTTCGAGACCGAAATTCCCTTTGCCGAGTGTTTTGACGAGGAGCGCAACACCTGCCCGCTGGCAAGCGCCTGCCGGTTGCGGTCCTATATCACCCGCGCGCTCGAGGCGTTTTATCACGAGATGGATATGGTGACGCTGGAGGATCTGGTCCGCGGCAATTGCGGGCTCGAAGCGCTGCTTGCGTTGCAGCCGCCCTTGGTTGACGTCAGTGGCTGTGAGGCGGATTTGAGGTATTCGTAACGGAGGGTTTCTGGTTCATCGCATCCTATATGGAGCGAAGATTAACAAGAAATTCGGAAGATCGAAGGATGCCGCTAACAAATTGGTCAAAGGCATCCGCCGCAGAACGCGCAAGCAGTGCTCGGCGGAAGAGAATATCAGGTTCGTGCTGGCGGGCCTGCGTGGCGAGGAGAGCATTGCCTGACTGTGCCGCCGGGAGGGCATCAGCGAGAGCCTTTACTACATATAGTCGAAGGAATTCCTCGAAGCGGGCAAGCGACTCTTTGCGGGGGATGCTGCTCGCCAGGCGACCTCGTCGGAGGTCAAAGAGCTGCGTTCGGAATCTGCGGTGCTCAAGGAAGTTGTCGCCGAGTTGACGCTGGAAAACCGTCTGCTCAATAAGAGCATGATCGGAGAAGGGGAATACGAGGCATGAGGGCATTGCCAAGTTACTTTCAGCCAGCCGCAAGCAACCTGACCGAAGTCCGTCAGGCGATCATCTTGCGAGCGTAGTCGCCCCAAAGGCAGAATGCATCTGCCCTTGCATGACGATAGGAGTTGGCGGTGAGGCGATAGCGGCGGGGTTTGAAGATGGCGTTGATCTGGT
>JAOXSD010000195.1 GCA_025800205.1 Silicimonas sp.
TCAAACGCCACGACGCCGCCGATGGCGCCCGAGCCATAGAGGGTCGAAGAGCCGGGGCCGCGCAGGATTTCAACATCCTTGAAGAATTCCGGATCGGTGAAGAGCGAGCCCTGGCGGTAGCTTTCGTAGTATTTCTTGACCCCGTCGATCAGGGTGACAATGCGCGGTTCGTCAGCGGATGTGCCGGTGCCGATGCCGCGGATGTTGAGGCTTTCGCCAAAGCGCGATTCCGAGCCGACGGTGGACACGCCGGGCGCCTGGGCGATCACGTCGCCGACGGTGGCAGGCTGAGCGCGGTCAAACTCCGCCTCGTCCAGCACGGTGACCGATTGCGGCACCTCGATTGCCACTTTCGGTGCCCCGGCGCCAAAGACGATCCGCTCCAGAATGGTGACGAATTGCGACGGCTCGGCCTCCTGGGCCCGGACCGGCGCGGCGGTCAATGCGACCAGAGCGGTCGACAAGATCAGTTGTGTTTTTCGTGACACCCGCTTGCGCATGGCAGCACCCCCTTATCCCAAACATGCGTCTGAGCTGGCGGATGAGAGCTTGCCTTACGCGAAACGGCGCGGAGCTAATTTACTTTATTAAAAGAGTCAAGAAATTTGTTAACGCCTTCTGCCGCACCATGGCGATGGTTTCACAATCCGCAGGTGCGGGCGAAATCCTGGCGCGCGATCGAGGCGCCCACCATGCCGGCGCGGAAAATCTCCCGCCCCGGGGGACCGTCAATCGAGATTGCCTGCCCGTTGGCGAAGAACTCCATGCCCTGCCGGCCAAGCTGCAGGTCACCGATCAGGGCGTTCTCCCCTGCTCCGAGATACTCGATGCCGGACATCGGATAGCGGCCGGTGCGCCCGTCGGGCAATTCGATCCAGATCATCAGGCCGGTCAGATCGGGAAGGGCGATTGTGTCGCTGATCAGCAGGAAATCCAGATCGCCCGCGTTCCGAAAACAGCCCAGTTGCAGCTTCACCCCATTCGAGACAACCGCGTGGTAGGCCCGGTCGGTTTTGTTCGGGCTTTCATTGAACCAGATATTGGCCGCGGCCGGCGCGGCAAGGGCGGCAAGCATTGCCGAGACTGCAAGTCGTTTCATCATTGGGCTCTCCAGCTTTGCGCGCCCCGCCCGTCAGGGGGCCTCAGGCGCCCGATCTGTCGCAGGCAGGATGCC
>JAOXSD010000201.1 GCA_025800205.1 Silicimonas sp.
GTAAAGATTTCATTTTGCAAATGCAGCAAAGGCAAAAAATCGGAAATGCCCATTCGGAAATTTTCCTTTGTTTTCGGTATTTTCTTTTTAATTTGAGTCATTTTTGGAACCGGTTCTTTTGCACCGGCCGACCCCCCTGGTGGTACAGATCCCGGAGCAGACGGCGGCCAAGCCGCCGGTCTAGACTGCTCCCCGATCCAAGAGGGAGGCCCGACATGAATATCGCCCCAAGAGGAGCCCAGGCGCCGCAGGGTGTGATCGAATTAAACGAGACCGGCCATGGCACGCCGGTGCTGTTCCTGCCCGGATCCTACAGCACCGGCGCGGCCTGGCGTGCGCTGGACGCCGAGCTGCCCCCGGGGCTGCGCCGCATCACCACCAGCCTGTGCGGCTACGGGGCGACGGCGGAGACCCGGCGGACCGGCGATCAGGGCATGGCCCATGAGGTGGCGGTGGTCGAGGAGGCCGCGCGCCGGATCGGGGCGCCGTTTCATCTGGTGGGCCATTCCTTCGGCGCCACGGTGGCGCTGGCTGCGGCCCTGGAGCACAAGCTGGATCTGCTCAGCCTGGCGCTGTTCGAGCCGAACCCGCTGACGCTGCTGCGCCAGACCGGACGCAGGGATCTGTTCGAAATGGTGCGCGCGGTGAGCACCGCCTTCGAATTTGCTGTGGCGGCGGGCGAAACGGACGCGGCGGCGCGGATCATCGATTTCTGGGACGGGCCCGGGGCCTATGCCGCCCTGCCCGGCCCGGTGCAGGCGTTCTGCCGGACGGGCACCCGGACCAATGTGCGGGACTGGCACACGGATTTTGCCTTTGACGTCTCTGCAGATGCGATTGCCGGATTGGATGTGCCCGTCCTTCTGGTGCGCGGCGCGCGGTCGAATGCCGCCATGGTGGCCATGTGCGACGCACTTCTGGCGGCCCGCCCCGGGACGCGAACCGCGACCATCGAGGGCGCGGCCCATTCGCTGATCCAGACCCATGCGGCGGAATGTGCGGCGCGGCTGGAAGAATTTCTGACCGAGGCGCACTGAGGCACTGGTCTTCCGGCGGGGCGGCTCCTAGGCTCTGCCCATGACGACTGGATTCTTTACCGACGAGCGCTGCTTCTGGCATGGGGGCGGCCATTATTCCTTTATGGTTCACGCAGGCGGGCTGATGCAGCCGGGCGGTGGATTGCCGGAAAACCCAGAGACAAAGCGGCGGATGCGGAACCTCATGGAGGTGACCGGATTGCTGGGCGAGTTGGCGGTGCAATCGGCCGCGCCTGCGACCCGGGAAGATCTGTTGCGGGTCCATCCGGAGGAGTTCCTTGCGCGCTTTGAAGAGACTGCGGCGGCGGGCGGTGGCGAATTGGGATTGCGCGCGCCCTTCGGCTCCGACGGGTTCGAGATCGCCGCCCTCTCGGCCGGGCTGGCCAAGGGCGCGCTCTTTTCGGTGCTGGACGGCGCCTGCACCAATGCCTATGCGCTGTCGCGCCCGCCCGGCCACCATTGCCTGCCCGATTGGCAGAACGGGTTTTGCCTTCTGGCCAACATCGCCATCGCGGTGGAGGCGGCGTTTGCGGCCCGAAAGGCGGCCCGGGTCGCGGTGCTGGATTGGGATGTGCATCACGGCAACGGGACCGAGGCGATTTTCTATGATCGGGCCGATGTGCTGTCGGTTTCAATCCATCAGGAGCGGAATTATCCGCTGGACACCGGCGATTTCGAGGATCGGGGTGAAGGCGCGGGGGCCGGGTTCAACCTGAATGTGCCGCTGCCGCCGGGCACGGGGCACAAGGGCTATCTGGAGGCGATGGAGCGGATCGTGTTGCCCGAGATCCGGGCCTATTCGCCCGATGTGATCATCGTCGCCTGCGGGTTCGACGCCAGCGCCTTTGATCCTTTGGGCCGGATGTTTGCCAGTGCCGCGACCTTCCGCGCCATGACCCGTCAGGTGAAGGAACTCGCGGGCGAGATCTGCGACGGGCGGCTGGTGCTGGTCCATGAGGGCGGCTATTCCGAAGCCTATGTGCCGTTTTGCGGCCATGCCACGGTGGCCGAACTCGCGGGCAGCGCCATTGACGCGCCCGACCCGTTCGCCGAGACCCTGGCCCAGCGTCAGCCGGGCGCACGCTTCGATGGGATGGTGTCGGAGCTGATCGGTGAAATGGCGGCGCAATTGTGACAGCAAGCGGTGGAAATCCACGGGCAAGCTCCTTAACTGAACCCAAAGAGGAGACCCCATGCCCGATCCCAATCCCGCCGCTTTCGGCTTTCTTGAAACCCGCCGGTCGCGGCCCGCGAAGACCCTGACCGGGCCTGTCCCTGATCGCGACGCGCTGCGCCGGATCCTGACAGTGGCGGCGCGCGCGCCCGATCATGGCAAGCTGGAGCCCTGGCGGTTTCTGGTGCTGGAGGCCGCCGCGATGGCGCGGCTTGCGGAAAGTGTCGCTGAACGGGGCGCGGCCCTGGGGCTGGAGCCCGAGAAGATCGAAAAAGCGGCGGGCGAGTTTGCCCGGGCGCCGCTCGCCGTCGTGGTGGTGGCCAGTCCGAAACCCTCCGACAAGATCCCCGATGTGGAACAGGTGCTGTCCGCCGGTGCGGTCTGCATGCAGCTTCTCAATGCCGCGCTGGCGGCCGGCTGGGGTGCCAACTGGCTGTCGGGCTGGGCGAGCCATGACCGGGACTGGCGCGAAAGCAATCTGGGTCTGATGCCCCATGAATGGATCGCGGGCATCCTCCATCTGGGCACGGAATCCAACGCCCCGCCGGAGCGCCCGCGCCCGGATCTGGACATGATCACCGAATGGGTGGCGCGGTGATTTTCACCGCCTTTGCCGATACGCTGGGCCAGTTGGGCGATCCACGGTTTCGCGGCGTACTGATCAAGGGGGTGGGCCTGACGATCGGGTTGCTCTTCGCCCTCTACGCGCTGGTCTTTTTCGGCACCGGCTGGCTTCTGCCCGATGTGATCACCCTGCCCTGGATCGGCGAAATCGGCTTTGCCAATACGCTGGTCTCCTGGGGCTCGCTGATCCTGATGGTGCTGTTGTCGGTCTTTCTGATGATCCCCGTGGCATCGGCCTTCACCGGTTTGTTTCTGGACGAGGTGGCCGATGCGGTGGAGGCCCGCCACTATCCCGAACTGGGGCCGGCGCCACAGGTGGGCTTGGCAGACAACCTGCGGGAAACGCTGAAGTTTCTGGGCATTCTGATCCTCGCCAACCTGGCCGCCCTGCTGTTCTATTTCACCCCCTTTGCCCCTTTCCTGTTCTACGGTCTGAACGGATTCCTGCTGGCGCGTGAATATTTCCGCATGATCGCGGTGCGACGGCTGGGGCGGCGCGAGGCCGGGGTCCTGTTCCGCCGCCACCTGATCCCGATCTGGGGGGCCGGCGTGCTGATGGCACTGCCGCTGACGATCCCGATCATGAACCTGGTGGTGCCGATCCTGGGGGCTGCGACCTTCACCCATATCTTTCACCGGCTGCGCTAGCTCAGGGCCCGGCTGCGGCGACGCCGCGCCCGGTCCCGAACACACGCGCCCGCGCCGCCTCGAGCGCCGGTTTGCCGATATAGATCAGATCGGTCAGGCCCAGCGCGCCGCGGAAATCGAATCGCTCGCTGTGGATAGCGCCGGTCTTGCCTGCGGTGTTCCAGGCGCCGGTCACCATGTCCTTGAGCCCTTCGGGACCGCAGAGGAAGACCTGGGCGCGGCGGTCCATGTTGCGGATGATCTGCATCAGGCGCGACGCGGTCAGCCGGTCGCCCTCGATGTCGCTGAGCACGATCAGATTGACCTGCGGCAGACGTTCGGCCTGGCGTTCCACATCGGCAAGAGCCCCGGCTGAGGCGCGCGAGCGGATGCAGTAGATCAGGGTCACCGGCGCGCCGGCATCGGGGCGCATCGCCTCGAGTGCGGCCAGGAAAGGCGTGATGCCCACCCCGCCTGCGACCCACAATTGTTCACCCCGCCGGGCATCGGTGCGCGGCAGGAAGCGGCCCACACCGCGCCCCAGGCGGATCTGGTCGCCGGGGGCGATGTCGCGCACGAAGGCGTCGGTCCAGTCGCCGGCCGCGCGGATCACGAAACGCCGCTCGTGGCTGTTGCCGCCGGCGATGGTGAACGGATGGGCTTCGGCCCGGGCGCGGTTATGGGCCAGCGTGGCGAATTGGCCCGGACGGAACGGTGGCAGCGGGGTGGCCGAGGTCAGGGTCACGTCGATACCGCCGTCGAACGGGGTCGCGGCGGTGACGGTCACCAGCCGGGTGGGTGCCGCCTTGCGCCAGAGGGTCCGCCCCCAGGCCACCAGCCCGATCACCGAGACCACCGCCATCAGCCCCCAGGGTGCAACGCCGACCGCCAGGGGGCTGGCCACGAAGAAGGTATGATAGGCGGCCAGCAGGAAGATCGGCCCCATCAGCATGTGGCTTGCCTTCCAGAGGTGATAGGGGATGGCCCGCACCAGGGCGGCGGCCGTCAGCAGGACCAGCCCCATTGCCGCATAAAGCCCGAGGCTCTCGCCGCTTTGCGCGAGCATTGGCACCGCCCCTGCACCGAAGGATTCCGCCAGCATCCAATGGCCGAGCGCGCCGCCCAGGGCAAAAAGGCCGAGCCAGCGGTGAGCGCCATAGGATTTGTCCGGCCCGCCCATGATCCTGTCGACGATCCGCCAGCGCGCCGCCAGGATCAGCGTCAGCGCCATCGAGGACATCGACAGCGCGCCGAAGCCCGCAGGCAGGATATTGGCCAGGGGCACGAAGGGCGCAACAAAGGCGATATGGGCAAGAATGAAGGCGGCGGCGAGGATCAGGGTCGGTCTGGACATGGGGGCTCCGGGGTCTGGGTTTTCCGCAAGATGGGCGCCGCAGCTGTCGCCGGCCTGTGCGCGCGCTTACAATTCTGTAAACTGGCCCCGCTTGCGCTTTGATCTGCCCTGGGGCAGGCTTTTCCCGGACGATGTCCGCTTTGGGAGGCGCGCGGGATGGCATCAGATCTGGAAAGCCCGCCACCGGGCGATCTGTCGCCTCAGGGGGCGACCCTGCCCCGGCTCAACCCGGTGACCGGCGAGGACATCCGGGCGGCGCTGAAATCCGGCGCGGCGGATTTTCTGGCGCATCCGGTCATGAGCGGGTTTGTCGGCCTGTTCTACACGGTTTTCGGCCTCATGTTCGTCTGGTGCCTGGTCTGGCTTGGGGCGATATGGATGATCATCCCCGCCGCCGTGGGCTTTCCGTTGGTCGCGCCTTTTGCCGCCGCCGGGCTCTATGAAATGTCGCGGCGCAGGCAGCGGGGCGAGGCTTTCGGCTGGTCCGACATTCTGGGCGTGATGCTGCGCCAGCGACGGCGCGAAATGGGCTGGATGGCCTTTGTCACCCTCTTCATCTTCTGGGTCTGGATGTATCAGGTGCGGCTCTGGCTGGCGCTGCTGTTGCAGAATTCCTCCTTCTCGGATTTCGAGGGATTTCTGACCATCGTCTTCTTCTCGCCCCAGGGCTGGATGTTTCTGGCCATCGGCACCTGCATCGGCGCGTTTTTGTCGGCGGTTCTGTTCACCGTCACCGTGATCGCCATGCCGATGCTGCTGGACCGGGAAGTTGATTTCGTCTCTGCCATGCTGGTCTCGATCCGGGTGGTGCGCAACAATCCGGTCACCATGCTCACCTGGGCGGCGCTCATCACCGCGACGATGGTGGTGTCGCTGGTGCCGGCCTTTCTGGGGCTGATCGTGACCCTGCCGATCCTGGGCCACACCACCTGGCATCTCTATCAACGGGCGGTGCCTGCGTCCTGAGCGGAACAAGGGGCTGCGGCACAGGGTCATCTCGCCCCGGGGCGGGGGAAACGGGCAGATGGTCCCGTGCCGGGATCAGGCACGATGACGATCAGAAAGACCCCCGATGAGTGACTTCACATTCCACACCCCCGAGACGGCGCCCGAAGGGGCGAAGGCCACTTTGGAAAAGACCCAGGCCAGCCTGGGGCGCATTCCCGGCCTCTACGCAGTGATGGCCGAGGCCCCGGCCCTGCTGGACGGCTATCTGGCGCTGAACAAGCTGTTTTCGAAACAGACCAGTTTCACCGCCGAAGAGCTGACCGTGGTCTGGCAGGCGATCAATGTGGAGCATGATTGCACCTATTGCGTGCCGGCCCATACCTTTATCGCCAAGGCGATGAAGGTCGATGATGCGGTCAGTGACGCGCTGCGCGATGAAACACCGCTGCCGACCGCACGGCTGGAGGCGCTGCGGACCTTCACCCTAGAGGTGACGCGCCAGCGCGGCCATGTGAGCGACGAACAGGCGCAGGCCTTTCTCGAGGCCGGTTTCACCCGGCAGAACATTCTCGAAGTGGTGCTGGGGCTGTCGCAGAAGGTGATGTCGAACTACGTCAATCATCTGGCCCGGACGCCCGTCGATCCGGTGATGGAGAAATTCGCCTGGGAAAAGAAGGGCTGAGCGGCGCGCTCAAAGCAGAAATCGTTAGGACTGAACCAGAAAACGATTTCGCTCAGACCCGCAGGGCCTCGACCGAAAGAGCGAGGTCTTCGGCCAGTTCCGCAATCTCGCCCGCCGCATCCGAGCGTTGGGCGAAAATGCGCAGCCCGGTGACATCGGATTGGAACTTGCGCCCGAGCCGGGCCGGATCGGCCCCGGCGGCAATCTCGCCCTGTTCCCGGGCGCGCACGAAGGCGCGGGTGAAAAGCGCTTCCATATCGGCCATGAGCTGTTCGGCCCGCAGGCGGGCCGGGCTGGTCGTGTCGGGATGTTCCAGCACGGTCTTCACCAGCATGCAGGCCCGCGCCGGCGGGTTTCCTTCACCGGTGCGACCCATCGCCCGCACATAGCCTGCCAGAAAGGTCAGCGGTGAGCCGCTTTCGATCCCCGGCAACAGGCTGTCGCGGCCGGATTGCGCATAAAGATCAAGCGCTTCGAGAAACAGCGCCTCCTTGGAACCGAAGGCGGCATAGATGCTGCCCGGCTTGAGCCCCAGCACCTCTTCGAGATCCTTCAGCGAGGTGCCCTGAAACCCCTTGCGCCAGAACAGATCCCGGGCCCGGGTCACGATCTCGTTGCGGTCAAATCCTGCCTTGCGCGCCATCGCCTGCTCACGGTTGAGTGATCGCTCAAAAATATAACTTGAGTGAGCGCTCAAGTAAAGCTAGAGCTCGGTTCATTCTTGAGCATTCACTCAAATATTATCCGAAGGGACCGACCATGACCGACTTCACCGCCCACGACCTCGACACCGCGCCTGCGGCCTCCAAGCCGCTGCTCGAAAAATCCCTCGCCGCCTTCGGACGCATTCCCGGCCTTCACGCGGTGATGGCGGAAAGCCCGGCCCATCTGGAAGCCTATCAGGTGCTGCACGGACTTTTTGCCAACCAGACCAGCTTTGATGCGGATGAGCTCACCGTGGTCTGGCAGACGATCAACGTTGAACATGCCTGCCATTATTGCGTGCCCGCCCATACGGGCATTGCGAAGATGATGAAGGTGGATGATGCGATCATCGAGGCGCTGCGCAATGAAACGCCCCTGCCCTCGCCCCGGCTGGAGGCGCTCCGGACCTTCACATTGCAGGTGACGCGCCGGCGCGGTCATGTGAGCGACGCGGATGTACAGGCGTTTCTCGATGCGGGCTTCACCCGCCAGCAGATCCTCGAGGTGATCCTCGGGCTCGCCCAGAAGGTGATGTCGAACTACGTGAACCACCTGGCCGAAACGCCGGTGGATCAGGTGATGCAGCAATTCGCCTGGGAAAAGACGGCCTGAACCCCTCCGCCCCAACAGCGAACACCGTCTGACCGACCCGCCCGGCCCCCTAAGGGGCCGGGCTTTCTGCGTCGCGGCACACCCACCGCACACCACCCCTCAAACAATTGTGATCGTTGAAGAAATTCGCAACATCGATGCCTAGAGCGTTTTCTGCTCATCTTGAATCGTTGGGGATTCCCACGGGCGCGCTTTTCTGGTTCCCTTTTGATCAGGAGGATCGTTGCATGCCCGCACCGTTGTCATCGGATATTCGCCATCGTTTTCAGGTTCTGCACCGAGAAGGTCTTTCGGCGCGGGAGATCG
>JAOXSD010000207.1 GCA_025800205.1 Silicimonas sp.
AAGTCGACCGCCCGAAAAACCACGACCCGCAAGACGGCGCGGAAGAAAACACGCAAGCGGTCGGGCGGCAATGGCGGCGGGATTTTCCGCCGTCTGTTCCGCTGGATCTGGCGGCTGATCTGGGGCGTGACATGGCGCGTCGGGACCGTGGTCGCCATGCTGATCGCGCTTGCGGTCGGGGTGGTCTATACCTCGCTGCCCGATGTCGATGCCTTGCTGGATGGTCGCGCGCGCGGCTCGGTGACGATGCTGGACCGCAATGGCAAGGTTTTTGCCTGGCGCGGGGACCAGTTCGGCGGGGTGATCACCGCCGATACCGTCTCGCCCCACCTCAAGAACGCGGTGATCGCGACCGAGGATAAACGGTTCTACCGCCATTTCGGCGTCAGCCCGAGGGGTGTGGCCAGTGCGGTGCGCATCAACCTGAGCGAAGGGCGCGGCCCGCTCTCGGGCCATGGCGGCTCGACCATCACGCAGCAGACGGCCAAGCTGCTTTGTCTGGGTGTGCCTTATGATCCAGCCGAATGGGAGTCGGAGGCCGCCTATGAAGCGGATTGCCGTCAGGGCTCGCTCTGGCGCAAAGGCAAAGAGGCGATTTATGCCCTGGCGATGGAGGTGAAATACTCCAAGGACGAAATCCTGACGATTTACCTGAACCGGGCGTTTCTGGGTGCAGGCGCACGTGGGTTCGAAGCGGCCAGCCAGCGCTATTTCGGAAAATCTGCGGCCGAAGTCTCACCGTCCGAGGCCGCGATGCTGGCCGGTCTTCTGGTGGCCCCAACGCGCTATGCGCCGACAAACAACCTGCAGCGCTCGCAGGATCGGGCGCGACTTGTGGTTGGGCTGATGGAGGCGCAGG
>JAOXSD010000231.1 GCA_025800205.1 Silicimonas sp.
CCGGCAGAAAGAGCTTTGGGCTACGCCGCAAGCGCTGGAAAAACACCGCGACCGGCAATGTCTGCCCGATCTGATCGAGCCGGTCTATGTGGCGCGCATGGTGCTGTTTCTCGCCTCCGACGATGCCGCCATGTGCAGCGCGAACAATTACATGGTGGAGGCCGGGTCGATCTGAGGCGCCAATGCCTCCAGCGCCTCCAGCACAAGATCGGTGCCCGCCCCCTCCCGGTGAGCGCCTTCCGACAACACCCGCCGCCAGCGTCGCGCCCCGGGCCGGCCGGTGAACATCCCCAGCATGTGCCTTGTGACGGCATGGAGGCGGCCGCCCTCGGCCAGATGGGCCTCGATGTAAGGCAGCATCGCCTCGACCACCGCTTGCGGCGTCTTGAAAGGCGCGGGCGTGCCATGCAAGAGCGGATCCGCCTCGCCCAGAACATCCCACGGCGAATGATAGGCGGCGCGCCCGATCATCACCCCGTCAAGGCCCCGCGCCAGCAGCGCCTTCGCCTCGGCCAGTGAATTGACCCCGCCGTTGATCCAGATCGTCAGATCGGGGAAAGCCTCCTTCATCTCGACCACCAGATCATAATCCAAGGGCGGCACCTCGCGGTTTTCCTTGGGCGAGAGCCCCTGCAACCACGCCTTGCGCGCGTGAATGGCAACCTCGGTGATCCCCGCCTCGCGCATATGCCGCAGGAAATCGGGCAGCACCTCGCGCGGCTCCTGATCATCCACGCCGATCCGGCATTTCACCGTCACCGGCACGGAAACGGCGCCCATCATCGCCTCGACACATTCCGCCACCAGAGCGGGCGATTTCATCAGCACCGCGCCAAAGGTGCCCGATTGCACCCGGTCCGAGGGACAGCCCACATTGAGGTTGATCTCGTCATAGCCTTCATCCGCGCCCATGGATGCGGCTTCCGTCAGTTCCACCGGGTCGGAGCCGCCCAATTGCAGGGCGACGGGATGTTCGGAGCGATCGAACCGCAACAGATGCCGGGCCCCGCCCCGCACCAGCGCAGGCGAGGTCACCATTTCGGTATAAAGCCGGGTCTGCCGCGACATCAGCCGGTGCAGAAACCGGCAATGGCGGTCTGTCCAGTCCATCATAGGCGCAATAGACAATCTAGCGTGTTGATTTATTTGCATTTTTTGTGTATCTTCAAACTGTTGGCGGCGGATGCTGCTACGCTGGAATACGCCCCAATATCCCCGAATTTGCCCCTCTACGACGACTCATTGCACACACAGCGCACACGAAAATGGCCTCCATCACCAAGCTCCCCTCCGGTGCATACCGGGTCCAGATCAGAAGAAAGGGCCGCTACGCGAGCGAGACGTTCCTCCGCCGCGGCGACGCCCATCGTTGGGCCCGCCAGGCGGAGACCCGGGTGGATCAGGGGCTGGCGCCGAACAAGTCGTCCGTTTCCCGCCTCCAGACCTTTGGCGACCTCATCGATCTTCATATAACCGATATGTGCGAGGTAGGGAAACCGCCCCGACGAAGCAAGGCGGCAACGCTCACGACGCTCAAGCGCGATCTCGGGAAGGAGAAGATCGGACACCTCGACCGGCAGAAGCTGATCGACTACGGCAAGATGCGCGCAGAACAAGGTGCGGGTCCGGTGACACTCGGGATCGACATCGGCGTAATCAAGATGATCATCACCCATGCGGCGGCTGTGCATGGCCTCGATTTCTCTCCGGAGCCCGTCGATCTGGCACGTGTGGCGCTGAAGCGTCTAGGCCTGATTGGCAAGGGCACAGAGCGGGATCGGCGTCCTAGTACGGACGAATTGAACCGCCTGTTCCGTTGCTTCGATGACAACGAACGCCTGACGACACCGATGACGCGGATCGTGAAGTTCGCGGTGGCCACGGCCATGCGGCTCGACGAGATCTGCCGGGTCGAATGGAGCGATCTCGATGTTGACCGCCGCATGCTTCTGATCCGCGACCGAAAAGACCCACGCAACAAGACCGGAAACGACCAGCGGATCCCACTCTTCGCCGCCACCGGCTTCGACGCCTGGCCTTGACGTTCTCCATGACGAACACCGCAGGGCTCAACTCGTTTAGTACGCGGCAGTATTCGCGATAAAGGAAGTGCCGGTTATCGTCCTTCGGTCTGTAATCCCTGATACCGGAGAGACGGCTCCCGGAAGTCTTAGTGCCGAGGCAGCTTAATGCCCCCTCCCGCATAGGTCTCGAAAACAACGGAAAACCAGCGGTAGCCAGATGACGAGAACTTTCGGGAGAGTAAATGGCGGAGGGGACGCGTTTAGAGCGCCAAGGATTCTCAACAGCAAACTCAAGCCAATAGACGGCCGTTGCACACAACAGCAGGCAAATTCATCAACCTTCCGAAGTTCTTTTCCCTGATTTGAGAAGCGCATTCCCCCTGCCATTACGCGCCACTCAGGGCCTCGGCATCCTCGCCATGGCCGGGGAAGTTCAGATAGGCGCGGCCGTGTTGACCATGGACCGCCGATCTTTCCCAGCCGCCCCGCGACCAGGCGATGTTGGCCGCATCGTCGCGCGCATCGCTCCAGACCCCGTCGAGCGAATACATCCAGCCCATGGAGCGGTCGCCGAATGCGGTCGCCTCGGCGGGCACACGGGCGGTGGCGCCGCCGAAATTCCACAAGGATGACAAGGAGTTGTCGGAAGGCGCGTCCAGAGCGTATTGCATGGCCAGGTCGATCATCCCGTCGGGCAGGTCGCTCAGGTACCGCGCCTTCCAGTAGCAGCGAAACGCACCCGCGGGCATCAGCGTATCGAAGGCTTCCTGAACCTCGCAATAGCTCATCCGGCCACAGAAATCGGCCACCAATTCGCCCTGTTCGCGCAAGGGGGCAAGCAGGGCCTCGCCCTCGGCGGCATCGCCGTTGTAGACGCAAAGCAGGGTAAAGACCCGCTTGCCCCAATGTTCCCAGGCAAAATCCTCGCCGCCTGCGGTGGAGAATTCGCAGAGCGATCCCACCCGGTCGCCGTGTTGCGCAAGAAAGTCGCGCCAGGCGCGGATCGGCCCGGGCCCGTCCTCGACCGCATAGATCGGGGCGGCGAACATCACCTCGGGGCCGAACGGGTGCAGAGCAAAGTCGAACCGGGTCACGACACCGAAATTGCCGCCGCCGCCCTTCAGCGCCCAAAGGAGGTCGGGGTTCTGATCAGCGCTGGTTTCCAGCAACCGCCCGTCGGCGGTGACCACCTGGGCTGACACCAGATTGTCGATGCTCAGCCCGTGCCGGGCGCGCAGCCAGCCGATCCCGCCCGAAAGCGTCAGCCCGGCCACCCCGGTGTCCGAGATCAGCCCGCCGGGAGTCGCCAGCCCATGGGGCTGGGTGGCGCGATCCACGTCGCGCCAGAGCGCGCCGCCCTCCACCGCCGCGATCCGGCGGTCGGGATCGACCTGCACCGCGCGCATCAGGCCGAGATCGATCATAACCCCGCCATCACAGACCGCGTGACCGGCCACATTGTGCCCGCCCCCCTTGATCGCGACGGGCAGCCCTTCCGCCGCCGCATGGGTCACCGCGCGAACCACGTCGCGGGCATCCCGGCAACGCGCGATCAGGGCCGGGCGTCGGTCGATCATCGCGTTCCAGACCGACCGGGCGGCCTCATATCCCGGGCTGTCGGGGGTCAGAATCTCCCCTCCAAACCCGTCGAGCGGGGCGGTTTTCCGTGCAGTCTGGCTGGTCATGGCGTGGCTCCTCTCCTGATTTTCCCCAAGCCTAGAAAGGCCCGGATCGAAGAGTCAGTGGCGGATTCGCCAGAGATGCGGCATACTGGACAGGCGAATATGGCAATACCGCCAAGACCGGACCATTTCGGACAGGTGCCTTGATGCCTTCTGAAGACAAGCCACGCATTCTGCTTCTCGCCGCCCCGGAAACCTCGGCCTCGGTGCTTTACGGGCTTTATGACGTGCTGCTTTCGGCGGGCGCGGTCTATACCGACTTGGTCACCGGCACCCCGGGGCGTGAACTGCTGGATCTGCAGATCATCTCGGTCGATGGCAAGCCGTTTCACTGCATCGGCAATATTCCCGTCGAACCCCATGGGGCGCTGGAGACGGCGGGCGCGGCCGATGCCCTGGTGGTCTGCGACATGTACACGGCGATCCATGACGTGCCCCGGGGCCGCTACCCGCGCGAGGTGGCCTGGCTCCGGCAGATGCATGGGGCGGGCACGTTTTTGAGTTCGGTCTGTTCCGGCTCACTGCTGCTGGCAGAGACCGGATTGCTGGACGGCAAGGACGCCACCGCCCATTGGGCCTATCGCGACATGTTCCAGCGGCATTATCCCAGGATCCGGTTCCGCAGTGAATCGATCCTCTGCCTTGCTGCCGAGGCCGACCGGATCGTCACCGCAGGCGGGGTCAGCGCCTGGCATGACCTGGCGGTCTACCTGATCGCCCGCTTCTGCGGCTACAAGACCGCCATCGAGACCGCCAAGGTCTTCCTGATCAGCGGCCATTCCGAAGGCCAATCACCCTATTCCGTGATGACCCGGCCAATGGAGAGCAGCGACGGCCCGATCTCCAAAAGCCAGCTCTGGATCGCCGAGCATTACGCCACCGCCAAACCGGTGGAGCACATGGTCGAACGCTCCGGTCTGAATGCCCGCACCTTTTCGCGCCGGTTCCGGTCGGCCACCGGGTTTTCGCCGATCGAATATGTCCAGGCGCTGCGGATCGAGGAGGCCAAGCAGATGCTTGAGACCGGTGCGGCCAGCAATGACGAGATCGGCGCGGCCATCGGCTATGACGACCCGGCCTCCTTCCGGCGGGTTTTCAAACGCGGGACCGGCCTGTCGCCCGCCGCCTATCGGAAGAAGTTTCAGCGGATTTCCCAGATCGCCCGGGCGCGCTGACCCGGGGCCGCCTAGCCGCGCAGTTGCGCCAGAAGGATCTTGGCCGCCTGTTGTTCCGCATTGCGTTTGGAGGTGGCGCTGGCGGAGGCTTTCTGACCATCGGCCAGCCGCACCTCGACGGTGAAGACCGGCGCATGGTCCGGCCCGTCGCGGCCGGTTTCCACATAGGCGGGCGGCACCTGGCCGCGGGCCTGGGCCCATTCCTGCAGGCTGGTCTTGGCGTCGCGGGCATCGGCCTCGACCCGCGCAATCCGGTCGCCCCAAAGCCGCAGCACGACGGCGCGCGCCGCCTCGAACCCGGCATCTTCATAGATCGCGGCAATCACCGCCTCCATTGCATCGCCCAGAAGTGCTTCCTTGCGGCGCCCGCCCGATTTCATCTCGGAGCGGCCCAGTTTCAGCACCGCACCCAGATCGATGGCGCGGGCCACATCGGCGCAGGTTTCCTTGCGCACCAGCGCGTTGTAGCGCGGCGCCAACTGACCTTCGGGGGCTTTCGCATCCTGCGCCAGCAGCGCCTCGGCAATCACCAGCCCCAGCACCCGGTCGCCAAGAAACTCGAGCCGCTGGTTGTCGGGCCGGGTCGGCGAGGAGATCGAGGCATGGGTCACGGCCCGCATCAAGAGCTTGGGCGACCGGAAATCGTGGCCGAGCCGTGTGGCAAATGCCTTCAGATCGCCACTCATCTTCATCAGTCGATCCGCTTGAAGAACCGGTCGGCCCGCCAGGTCCAGACGAAGAACAGCGACCGGCCGGCAGCCGAGAAGATCACCCGGTCGGCACGGCCGATCAGGTGGTCATAGGGCACGAAGCCGACACCGCCGAATTCCCGGCGCACCCGGCTGTCGGTGGAATTGTCGCGGTTGTCCCCAACAAAGAAGAAATGCCCCTCGGGCACCGTGTAGACGCCGGTGTTGTCCACCTCGCGATCAATGACGTTGAGGATCGAATGTTCCACCCCGTTCGGCAGGGTTTCGATGGCGCGTTCCTTGGTGCAGGTATCGCCGATCTGCAGGCTGCGCTCCATACAAGCCGGGCGCGGGCCGATCGGGCCTTGCGGCGCGTAGGTTTCCAGAAACAGCCCGTTGGCCACCTGGGGCGCGGGCTTGCCATTGAGGATCAAGACGCCGTTCTTCATCTGCACCGTGTCGCCGGGCAGACCGACCACGCGTTTGATGAAATCCTGATGGGTCACCGGATGGTTGAACACCACCACGTCACCGCGCTCGGGTTCCGCGCCCATCCAGCGTTCGGAAATGAACGGACACAGGCTGATCGAAGAGCCGGGCAGCTTGCAGGAATAGCTCGAATAGCCATAGGCCATCTTGTTGACGAACAGGAAATCGCCGATCAGCAGCGTGTCCTTCATCGAACCCGACGGGATCCAGAAAGGCTGAAAGAAGAGCGTGCGAAATACGCCCGCAATCAGAAGCGCATAGACGATCGTCTTGATCGTCTCGATGACGCCATCCATGAAAGTGCCTTGTTCTTCGCTCATCCGCCCTGCCCTGTTGTGACCGGGGCTTTCTGGGCATCGGCGAAGGCCAAGTCAAGCGGGCTTGGGGCGCGCCTCGATCAGAACAAAGGCCTGGGCCCAGGGGTGATCATCGGTCAGCGTCACATGCAGGATCGCCTCATGGCCCGCAGGCGTCATCTCGGCGAGCCGTTCCGCCGCCCAGCCGGTGACTTCCATCACCGGTTGGCCGGTCTCCAGGTTGCTCACCGCCATGTCACGCCAGGCAATCCCCATGCGCAGGCCGGTGCCTAGCGCCTTGGAACAGGCCTCCTTCGCGGCCCAGCGTTTGGCATAGGTGCCCGCCACATCGGCGCGGCGCTCGGCCTTGGCCTGCTCCACCTCCGTGAAGACACGATTGCGGAACCGGTCGCCAAAGCGCTCCAGCGTCGCCTCGATCCGTTCGATATTGCAGATATCCGTGCCAATCCCGAGAATCATGGGAAGGTTATGGGGGCGCTGGCAAGCATTTGGCAACCAAGACGCGCTATGCCCGGGCCCATGAAAATCCCGTATCTCCTTCCCCTCCTCCTCGCCGGCTGTGGCGGGGTGGCCTGGAACACCACCGTGGCCGACACCCCCCAGGTGCGCCAGCACATGCTGGCCAGCCTGCGGGTGGGTCAGACCACGGAAACCGAATTCACCTCCCAATGGGGCAAGCCGACCCAGAAAATCCACGAAGGGGCGCAGGTCTCCTTCATCTATCGCAACATGAAAAACCCCAAGGGGTTCTTTGCGCCGCAATTCGGCGACAGCAGCGCCTTTTCGGTGGTGGTCTTTCAATACGGGCTCGCGGTCGGCGGCTATAGCTCCGACAGTCAGGGCTGCCGCGCCACCTTCGCCCCGCGCCCGCCGGGCCCCGCGCTCGACAACCCCACAACCGTGCATCCGGTGAATTGCTCCGGCGCCGGTGCGGCGGGCCGGGATGGCGGTTCGGGCCATCCGCTGGACGCCCGCGCGGCAAGCTCGGGCACGCCGCGCACACCGGCCGATGCCTCGCGCTACATCACCGATCAGACCTATGGGCGCGGCAAGACACCGAAACCGGCACCCCCTGCCCCACCGGCCCCGTCGGTGGCACCGGATGTCCCCGCCACACCGACCCCGCCCGCCACACCGGCCACCCCGCCGGGCACGGAGCTCTGACACTTCATCTCTTCGAAAAACCGCACTCCCGCCTCCGCCGCCGCAGGCGGGGTGGTGCCACTTATTCACAAATGACAAGAGCTTGCTGGACAAACCCCGTTCCGCCACGGCACAAAGGCCTGTCAGGTGGAGGACCCCCATGGTCGACATTGCAACCCGTGTCTGGAACCACAAGTGGAAGATCGATCCGGTCATCCGCTCGCTGATCGACACCGATTTCTACAAGCTGCTGATGTGTCAGTCGGTGTTCCGCAACCACCCCGACACCCGCGTCACCTTTTCGCTGATCAACCGCACCAAATCGATCCGGCTGGCGGATCTGATCGACGAGGGCGAGCTGCGAGAACAGCTCGACCATATCCGGTCGCTGAAACTCTCGCGCGGGGAAAGCACCTGGCTGCGCGGCAACACGTTTTATGGCAAGCGCCAGATGTTCCGCCCGGATTTCATGGAATGGTTCGAGAACCTGTCCCTGCCCGCCTATCACCTGGAAAAACGCGACGGTCAGTTCGAACTGACCTTCGAAGGCGCCTGGCCGGAGGTGATGCTCTGGGAAATCCCGGCGCTGGCGGTGCTGATGGAACTCCGCTCCCGCGCCGTCACCCGCGATATGGGCAAGTTTGAACTGCAGGTGCTCTACGCCCGCGCCATGACCCGGACCTGGGAAAAGGTCGAACATCTGCGCGGCGTCGAAAACCTCGCCCTCGCCGATTTCGGCACCCGCCGCCGCCACAGCTTCCTCTGGCAGGATTGGTGCGTCCAGGCGATGACCGAAGGTCTGGGCAAAGCCTTCGTTGGCACCTCGAACTGCCTGATCGCCAAGAACCGTGATCTCGAAGCCATCGGCACCAATGCCCATGAACTGCCCATGGTCTATTCGGCGCTGGCCGAGAATGACACCGATCTCGCCTCGGCCCCCTACCGGGTGCTGGCGGATTGGCACGAGGAACATGACGGCAATCTGCGGATCATCCTGCCGGACACCTATGGCACCAAGAGCTTCCTCGAAAACGCCCCCGACTGGCTCGCGGGCTGGACCGGCATCCGCATCGACTCGGGCGATCCGGTCACGGGTGCGGAAACCGCCATCGACTGGTGGAAGGCGCGCGGCGAAGACCCGGCGCGGAAACTGATCATCTTCTCCGACGGGCTCGACGTGGAGAAAATCACCGAATTGCACGCCCGTTTCGCAGGCCGCGTCCGGGTCAGCTTTGGCTGGGGCACGATGATGACCAATGATTTCCGCGGCCTGGTGCCCGACGACCGGCTGGCCCCCTTCAGCCTTGTCTGCAAGGCAGTGAAGGCAAACGGGCGCCCCACGGTCAAACTTTCGGACAACCCCCGCAAGGCGATGGGGCCGGAGAGTGAGATCGCCCGTTACAAGCGGGTCTTCGGCGTCGGTGAACAGGAAGAGATGGAAGTGGTCGTTTAGACCTGCGCCCATTTGCGCCTTTCCCTTTGGCCCGCGCCGCCCGATATAGGAAAGATGCTGCAGAGCAACGACATTCCCTATCTGACCTGGGCGGTCTGGATCATCCTGACCGCCGCGACCCTGTTCGCGCTCGTCACCGCCCATTGGTCGAATGTCTTCGTCACCGTGACGGCGCTCTTCCTGACCCTGCTGCCCAATGTCTTTTCCGACCGGTTCCAGATCCGCCTGCCGCTGACCTTTCTGGCCGCCATGTCGCTTTTCGTCTTCGGCACGCTCTTTCTGGGCGAAGTCTTTGATTTCTATGAACGGTTCTGGTGGTGGGACGTGCTTTTGCACGCCAGTTCCGCCGTCGGTTTCGGCATCATCGGCTTTCTCTTTGTCTTCTATCTCTTTCAGGGCGACCGCTTTGCCGCCCCACCCATTGCGCTGGCCACCATCGCCTTTGCGCTGGCCATCACCATCGGCACGCTTTGGGAGATCTTCGAATTTGCCATGGACCAGATCTTTGGCCTCAACATGCAGAAAAGCGGCCTTGTCGACACGATGTGGGATCTGATCGTCGACAGTCTCGGCGCCCTTCTTGGTGCCGCCTCCGGGTTCTTCTGGCTGAAAGGCCGTCAGGCCGGGTTTTCGGGCATGATCGAGGAATTCGTCCAACTCAACCGCACCGGCTTTCAGAAACTCGCCGAGCGGTCCCCCGCCCGCAACAAGGACCCGTGACATGCCCCATCACATCCGCCTCTATATCCGCGACTGCCTTCTGGGCTTTGCTCTCGGCACCATCTTTTCCTCGGTGCTGGTGGTGTTCAACGTCGCCAACCTCCAGCACCTGATCGACAATGTGCAGGGCGGCTGGCTGGCCTTCTTCCTTCTGTGTTTCTTCCACGGGATCGTGTTTTCCGGGGTGCAATTCGCCATCACCGTGATGCGCATGGCGGGCACCGAGCCGGAAGAGGATGATGTGACGGGACCGCCGCAGCCGTAGGGGCATCTGAATTCCCGAGGACCTGTATATACAGGTGGGCGCCAGATAAACGGACCACGATCCGCACAGAGCCAGCTCCCTCGGAATTGCTTAAGGCCACCGGAATTTGTCCCCGGCACGGGAAGGGCAGAACCCGTCACCGCCAGCATGTAGGCGCGCGGGCCTGCCGGGGCAAGGGCAAAGCGTCTTGCCTTTTGTTTCCCTTTTGTTCACATTTACCCCATGCCTGACGATCTTCAGCCCCCGAAACCCGGCCAACTTCTGGCCCGTGGCGTCTGCCGCCACCTGGCCGGGCTCGATTTCGTGAGCGTGGAGGAGTTGATCCCCGCGCCGGGTCTGCGCGTCGATGTGATGGCGCTGGGGCCGAAGGGCGAGGTTTGGGTGATCGAATGCAAATCGAGCCGGGTGGATTTCACCTCCGATCACAAATGGCAGGGCTATCTGGAATGGTGTGATCGCTATTTCTGGGCCGTGGATGAGGATTTCCCCACCGAGCTTCTGCCCAAAGACACCGGCCTCATCATCGCC
>JAOXSD010000236.1 GCA_025800205.1 Silicimonas sp.
GCGCCATCAATGCCCGCGCGCGCAACGGCATGTTCAATCGCATGGCCGCCCATGGTCGCCCCATGGGTTTCGTTGAAGGCGCCGCGATAGGATTTGGCAAGTCCGGTGCGGGCTGTCGAAACGATGACAGCTTGTTTCATAGGGGGGTCTCCTCGCAGGGTCTGGCGGCCGTTGGGGCCATGATGCACATTCCTTTTTGACAGGGAACTGCGCCAATCGCATTCTTAGCATTCAAAAATGAATGTTGAAGGGGTCTCCTGCCTGGCCGATCATGGCCAGCGCGAGGGCGGTCTTTTCCTGGGAGCAAGTGCCGATGAACGAGCCGCTGGACTGGAACGGTGTGCGGGATTTTCTGGCCACGGTGGAGGTGGGCAGCCTGACCAAGGCAGCGGTCGGCCTGCGGATCAGCCAGCCGACGCTCAGCCGCCGGATTGCCGCGCTGGAAGAGCAGTTGGGCGCCCAGCTTCTGGTGCGCGGCCCGCGCCATTTCAAGGTCACCGAGGCGGGCAAACGTCTGCAGGCCATCGCCCAGCAGATGCAACTCACCTCGCGCAAGATCGAAGGCGATGCCTGGGATGGCGGCGATGTTCTGGGCGGCATGGTGCGGATTTCGGCCACCGAAGCGGTGACCAACGCCTGGCTGATCGACCAATTGCCGGGCTTTGTTGAAACCTGTCCCGAGATTTCCATCGAAATGGTCACCGACAACCGGCTGACCGATCTTTTGAACCGCAATTCCGATGTGGCGATCCGGCTGGTGCGCCCGACCCAGAAGGAATTGATCGCCAAGAAGGTCGGCGTTCTGAAGGTGGGGTACTTTGCCTCGATCACCTATGTGGAAGAACACGGCGCCCCCGAAAGCCTGGCGGATCTGGCCGATCATCGCATGATCGCCATCGAAGGGTCGCGCAAATTCGCCTCTGACGTGGATGCGATCACCCGCCATGGTCGGACCGCGCTGAAACTGCGCAATGTCCTTGGTGTGATGCGGGCGATCAAGGCCGGGTTGGGGATCGGCCCGGTCTATTGTTTTCACGGCAACGCGCAGAATGATCTGGTGCGGGTGCTGGAGAAAGAGCCGGAAATCGAAATGGAGATCTGGCTGGCGGCCCATCCCGAATTGCAGGAAAACCCCAGCATTCGCGCGGTCTATGATTACCTCGCCCATTGTTTCGCAACGCAGAAACAGCGGTTCAGCTGAGCGAGGTCACTTGCCTCCTGAGCGCCACGCGCGCCCTTTTGTCTGAAGGCGCCAACCGCCTCAGGGTGCACCCCCCTGGCTCGCCGCCGCCGCCCATGTGAAAACGGGCCGCACGAGGACGGCCCGCTTCTGGTCCAACCAACGCCCGAGCGTCAGACGATATCCGTATCGCTCACCGTGACCTGGAAATCCTGCACCAGATCGTTGAACTGGAATTCGTCGATCTCCACGTCATTGACCTGGAACAGGACGAGCTCTCCGTCCTCAACCCCGCCGCCGAAGGGCAGGTTGAGACCGATCTGGTCATAGATCGTGCCCATCAGCTCATCGGCCTTCTGGTCAAGGAATTCAAAGGGCAGTTCCAAGAGCGCCTCGTCCACATGGGAGAGCGGGTTGCCTTCCTCAAACGTGCCGTTCTTCGCCAGCGCATAGGCGGCATCGAAGTCGAGCTTGTGCCCGTCGGGGCCCTTGCCGAGCATGATGTCACCATCGAGCTTGACCCCGAAGATTTCGATCTGCGGCAGCACATCGAGCCCGACGCGGTATTTGTAATCCGCATCCCCCGAGAAGCTGTAGGTCGCCTGCCCGTCCAGCACGGTGCCATCAGCCACATCGGGCGCATAGAAGCCCACCGAATTGCCGACCACGGTGTCGACGTCATAGCCGTCGAAACTGTAGGTCACCGCCACCTCGTCGGGATCGAACTCGGCGATCTGGGTGACCGAAAGATCGGCACTGAGCCCTAGCGAGATCGGGTTGACCGCCGCCGAAAGCGACATCGACGCGCCTTCGGCAAGGTTCAGCATCTCGGTCTTCATCACGTCGAGCACGGTGTCGAAGATCGCGCCCAGATCGGTGGCGATCATGTCATCGATCAGCCCCTGCACCCCATCGGTGATGTCGGAAATGATCTGGTCGAGCGAATTGACCGCGCTGACGCCTGCTTCAAGCACAGCCTTGAAGCCCTTCATCACCGCGATCGGGACCGAAAGAAGCGCCTCCAGCGGCTTGATGACAATCGGATCGCTGAACGGGATCGGGATGCGGATTTCCACACCGGCGGCCGATTCCAGCGCGCCGATGGCCGAGTTGATGCCGTTCAGGATATTGCCCGACAGGATCGAAACCCCTTCCAGCGCCACGCCCGCAATCGCGTCATAGGCCGTGTCCAGCACGCCGATCACGGTGTTCAGCACCGACAGCGGCATGTCGATCAGGCTCTCCAACGCATCGAACACATTCGACATCTGTGCATTGGTGAAGCTCAGCGCATCATCGAGCGCATCCAGCGCGTCGGTTTCATCGATATGGGCGATTTCGCTGTAGATATCGCCCGGCACGATGGCATCGACGCCTTTGCCGAAGAGGTTGATCACGTCATAGAACGCGTTGGCCATGTTGGCGACCAGTGCTGCCGGGTTGAGCGACATCTCGAACCGAACCCCGTCGGTGGCGATCCCTTCAATGGCATCGGCGAAGGCCAGATAGGCCTGCATCGCCGAGGCGGCACCCCCTGCCTGCGCCATGGCCGGGTTGCTGGCCGCTGCGTCAGCGACCAGATCGACGATGGCCTGCATCATGCCCTTTTGCAGCGCCTGGAAATCCACGTCAAGCGACACGAGATCGGTCTTTTGCACCAGCTGGATCTTCTGGGTGCCATCGGCCTTGGTCACCAGCGTATGGCCGGTGTCGCCGCCAAATTCGGTGATCTCTTCGACATTGCCCACGGGAATGTCGAAGGCTGCTTCCAGCCCGTCGACCGGGGCAACGCCCAGTTCCTGAATGACCGTGCGCAGGTTGTTCACCTTGGAATAGACGTCGCGCACGGCGGCCACCACATCGACCTGTTCGGCTGTCACGCGCACGCCGCCATCCAGTTCGAAATAGCCGGTGCCGTTGTCGTCATAGCCGTCGAAATCGTTGAACTTGGCGTTGATCGCCATGTCATAGACCTCGCGATCGGTAACCGGCACGCCGCCAAGGCTCACCGTGTCATAGGCCTCGGCCCCGGCTTCCGAAAGCTCCAGCAACATGTCCATGATGCCGCTCAGGATGTCCTGGGGCGACCCGCCATTGGTCACCAGATCAAGCAATTGGGTGAAGTCGAAATTCGAGTTGAACAGCCCGTCGATGATGTTGCTCACATCGAGGCTGAGGATCGTGTCCAGCAGATCGGCCGGGTCGACAGGCAGGGAATTGCCCGCAATGGCCGCGATGGCATCCACCGCTTTCACCGCGAGCGACTTGGCCGTCTCCATCGTCTCTTCCAGCGTGAACTCATGCTGAAGCGCGATGGAGGTCTGGGCGAGACCGCCCAGATCGAACGGCCCGAAATCGGAACTGCGCACATCAAACCCGATGCCGGTCACGCTGGTCTCGGGCATGGCAAAGCCCGCCTTGACCGAGAACGCACCGAGGCCGAGGGTCTCCGACACCGCCGTCGGCGTCTCGCTCACCAGATTGTCCGAGGTCAGCACGAAGGCCTCGCCCGCTTCCACCGTGGTCGGCGCCGAGAAATCGAGGCCCACGGGCTGGAAGAACGTGGTCCGCCCAAGGGTCGGCAGGTCGATATCCCAGCCCAGATCCACGTCGAGCCCGATCTGCGCCTCGAAGGTCGGCGTCAGTTCGACCGCGCCGAAATCGAGCGGCAACACACCGGTGAGGAACTGCGCCGCATCAACGCCAGCCTCAAGCACATCGTCAAAGATCGGAGCGATGACGCCTTCGGGCGCGTCGATATCGGTCATGGTGATCGTGGTGCCGACACCGCCTTCGGATTTCACATCGATCCGCTTGTTGATGTCGAGAAGCGTGACGTCGAGGAGGCTGTTCAGATCGAAACCGCTGGCCTCATCAAGCCGCGCGATCAGCTCGTCGACCACGTTGACGCTGCCCTGCTGTTCAAAGCTGTGTTCAAGCCGCGTCTCGCTCTGGGCGGCAAAATCCTCCGCCCCGATGATCCCGCCAAAGCGCCCGTCGCCTTCGATGGTGGGCGCCCGGTCAGGGCCTTCCACATCGACCACAACACGGGCGGTGCTGACTTTGCCCTCGCCATCGCGAACCTGGAATTCCGCTGCGGTTTCAACGCTTTCGCCATAAAGCACATGGTCGAAGTCTTCGCCCGCATCAAAGCTGTAGCTGCCATCGGCATTCAGCGTGAAAGTCCCGCCATTGCTGCCTGCCACCTGCGTGCCATTGGCCAGATTGTGCAGTTCGACCAGCGCATCATCCCCATCGGGGTCAGAAGCACCGACCAGCAGCGCACCTTCCACCGGCACGTCCAACTCACCCCGCGCCACACCGGTCGCGCGCACCTCATGGGACGCCGGGCCGTCATTGACGCCGGTCAGATCAATGGTGATCGTCGCGGTGTCGGTTGCGCCTTCGTTGTCGGTCACCTCGAAGCTGAAACTGTCGGTCGCGGCGGCACCCTCGGCCAACGCATCGAATGCGCCGCGCGGGTCGTAGGTGTAGTCACCATTCGCCGCGAGCGTGACCACCGCGCCCGAGGCGAGCGTTGCGGTGAAGGTGCCGTTGTCTTCGACACCCCCCGTCAACCCGGTGACCGTGACCACCGCGCCCGTGTCGGCATCCGTCACCTGATCCATCAGGTTTCCGGTCCGCAGCGTGTCCTCGTCCGTCGCCACCGCGTGATCCGCCGCCACCGGCGCATCGTTGATGCCGGTGACAGTGACCGTCACGCTCTGGGTGCTGGTCGCACCGCGCGCGTTGGTAACGGTGTAGGTGAATGTCTCGTCGCGGGTCTCGCCCACGGCCAGATCATCCACGCCGACGCCGGAGGCATCGACCACCACATCGCCGCCATCGAGGCTGACGATCAGCCCGCCTTCGGAGGTGACCGAGGTGATCGAGAACGCTTCATCCTGCAAGTCGCGGTCGTTGGCCATCAGATCAGCCGCCGCAATCCGCAGGTCGTCGCCCTCGGTCAGCGCATAGCTTTCGCCGGTGGTCAGCGGCCCGTTGCCGGAACCATCGAGCGACCAGGTGTAATCGTCAAACTCGATCGCTTCGACATTCGCGACGCTCAGCACTTCGCCGCCCGGCAGGGTGATCGTGGCCGCACCAATGCCGCCATCGGTGATCGCGTGATCGAAGATCGACCCGCCCAGCACCAGCGTATCCGTGCCCTCGCCGCCATCGAAATGGACACCGTCCAGATCGGCGGTCAGCCGGTCGTCATTGACGCCGCCCTGCACACCCGCCAGGTCCTGAACCGAGGCAAAGATACCCAGGTCAAAGTCTCCGTCGATCCCGGCCATCTGGTTGTTGCCGTCAAGCCCTTCCACATTGGTGAAGCTCACGCCCATCAGGCTGGCCACACCCTCCATCGCGGCAAGCTGGATCAGGTCATTGCCGTCACCGCCGTCGATCACCGTGCCACGATGGTCGCCCGCACTCAGGCCAAAGATGTCATCGCC
>JAOXSD010000247.1 GCA_025800205.1 Silicimonas sp.
TGATCGAGGGCGCGATGAAGCCGCCTTCCATCATCAGGAGCGAATAGATCGCTTCGTGCACGCCGGCCGCACCCAGCGAATGGCCGGTCATCGACTTGGTCGAGGAGATCGGCGCGTGGTCGTCGCCGAAGACGCGGCGGACCGCTTCCACCTCGGTCACATCGCCTGCGGGGGTCGAGGTGCCATGGGCGTTGATGTAATCGACTTTGCGGTCGCCCAGCGTGCTGGCCGCGAGCCGCATGGAGCGTTCGCCGCCTTCGCCGGAAGGGGCGACCATGTCGTAGCCGTCGGAGGTGGCCCCATAGCCGGTGACCTCGGCATAGATCTTGGCGCCGCGCGCCTTGGCGTGTTCCAGTTCTTCCAGCACCACCATGCCGCCGCCGCCGCCGATCACGAAACCGTCACGGGTTTCGTCAAAGGCGCGGGCCGCCGTGGTGGGGGCGTCGTTGTATTTCGAGGACATGGCCCCCATGGCGTCGAAGAGGCAGGAGAGCGTCCAGTCCACTTCCTCGCCGCCGCCGGCAAAGACGATGTCCTGTTTGCCCATCTGGATCTGCTCGGTGCCGTTGCCCATGCAGTGAAGCGTGGTGGAGCAGGCCGAGGTGATGGAATAGTTGATGCCCTTGATCTTGAACGGCGTGGCCAGACAGGCCGAGACTGTCGAGGACATGCAGCGGGTGACCATGAAGGGGCCCATGCGTTTGGGCGCGCCTTTTTCGATCACGATGTTATGGGCCTGAAAGAAGTTCGAGGTCGAGGGGCCGCCCGAGCCTGCGACGAGGCCGGTGCGTTCGTTGGAGACGTCTTTTTCTTCGAGGCCAGAATCCGCAATCGCCTGTTCCATGGCCAGATAGGCATAGGCGGCGGTCGGCCCCATGAAGCGGAGCTGGCGCTTGTCGATATGCGCGGCCAGATCAATGTCGGGCACGCCCGCCACCTGGCTGCGGAAGCCGTGATCTGCGTAATCCTGCTGGAAGGAGATGCCCGATTTGCCCGCCCGCAGGCTGGCAGCGACCTCGGAGGCCGAATTGCCGATGGGGCTGACGATCCCGAGACCGGTGATAACGACGCGACGCATGTTCTTATCCTTTTTCGGTCAGCTTTCGCTGAGAGCGACCTTCATGTCCTTGACCATGTAAATGACTTCGCCGTCCGCTTCCACCCGGCCATTGGCGACGCCCATGGTGAGGCGGCGGGTCTGCACGGCCTTGGTGAAATCCACCTGATAGGTCAGCATTTTGCGGTCCGGGCGCACCATGCCGGTGAGTTTCACCTCGCCGACGCCGAGCGCATAGCCGCGCCCCTGCCAGCCGCGCCAGCCGAGGTTGAAACCAGTGAGCTGCCAGAGGCCATCGAGGCCGAGACAGCCGGGCATGATCGGGTTGCCGGGGAAGTGGCAGTCGAAGAACCACAGGTCCGGGGTGATGTCGAATTCGGCGGTGACATGGCCTTTGCCATGTTCGCCGCCATCTTCGGAAATCGAGGTGATCCGATCCATCATCAGCATCGGCGGCGCGGGCAGCTGCGCATTGCCGGGGCCGAACAATTCACCGCGGGCGCAGGCCAGCAGGCCGTCTTTGTCGAAGGAAGTCGGATAATTGGCCATTTTGCTACATGTCCCGGTCTTGTTGCTGCTCGCTGTCTCGCGCCTTAACAGGGGAAGTGAATGTGACGCAAGGGGCGACAGTTCGGCGCGGATTGGCGAAAGTCCGTGAATTCCATTGAATTCTTGGGCTTTCCGGTCCTATATTATGCGTCAGGTAGCAAAAGGTCGGTGGAGCCGATGAGCGAGAATGTGTGTGCAGAATGGTTGGGCCAGGCCGGATTGCGGCCGACCCGGCAGCGTATGGCCCTGGCGGATCTGCTGGTCGGTGACGGGCAGGACCGTCATGTGACGGCGGAAAGCCTGCATTCGGCGGCTTCGGCCAAGGGAGACTCGGTCTCGCTGGCCACGGTCTACAACACGTTGCGCGCCTTTTGCGAGGCCGGTCTGATCCAGGAGATCACTGTCGATGGGTCGAAGAGCTATTTCGACACCCGGGTCGATGACCACCCGCATTTCTACTGGGAAGACGAGGCGCGGCTGACCGATGCGCCGGCCGAGGAGTTGAGCATCGAGCGGCTTCCGTCGGCGCCCGAAGGCATGGAAATCGCCAAGGTCGATGTGGTGATCCGGCTGCGGAAAGCCTGAGGTTTCAAGGGTTTGATGGGATGGCCCGCGCGTTGCGCGGGCTTTTTGCGTATTGGGGAAAGGGTGAATTGGCGTGCGGGCCGAATGGCGCGGCACTTTAGAGCGGTGCGATCAGACCCGGACCGGCGGCGCGGTTTGAATTCACTTTTGGATCGACCCGGTGGAGGGACAGAGCATCCTCGGGCGCGGCCCGCATCAGGATTGCCGCCCCTTTGCCTGCCTCGCCGAGCCAGAGAGGCCAGTCTTCGGCAGGCAGGATCACCGGCATCCGGTGGTGGATCCGGCTCATTTTGGTGTTGGCCGCGGTGGTGACGATGGCGCAGGTGGTCAGCGGTGTCTCGCCCTTGTCCCAGACCTGCCAGATCCCGGCGAAGGCGAGCATGTCGTCCGCGGCGGGGGCAATGTACCAGGGCAGGCGGTTGCCGTCCTCGTCCTTGGTCCATTCGTAGAAGCCACTGGCGGGGATCAGGCAGCGCCGTTCGCGGCAGGCTTTGGCAAAGGCGGGTTTTTCGGCGATGCTTTCGGCGCGCGCATTGATCAGCAGGGGGCCGCCCGTGGGGGTCTTGTACCAATGGGGCAGGAACCCCCAGCGCATCGGGCGCAGGCGCCGGGTACCACTTTCAGATGTGACGCTATGCACCTGATTTGTCGGACAGATATTGTAATTGGGCAGGGCGGCCAGATCATTGGCCGGGGCGGCGTCAAAGAGTGCCGCCATGGCGTCATCAGGCAGGGTGAGAGAGAAACGCCCGCACATGGTCGTTCAGCGCAGCGGCATGGCGATCAACTGCCAATCGCCGATCCGGTCGAGCAATTCGCCCCCGTCGCGCAGGCGATCCGCGATGGCGCCCCTTTCATGTGTGGGGCAGCCGATCAACTGCTGGGTGTCGTCCAGATAGGGATTGCTCAGATCGTTCTCGGCGATTTTCTGGCAGACATCGCCCGGGCCGGGATAGGGGCCGAAGCCGATGAGGCTGGAGGCTTCGGGCGGCGTGTAGCCGCAGGCGGCAAGCAGCAGGAGGGGGAGAAGATATCGCATGGGGGCAGGATGCGGGTCGAACCCCTTCCGCACAAGCAAAAAGGCCGCCCCAAAGGAGCGGCCTTTCGCATGATCTTTCAAGCCAAGGCTCAGTCTTCGTCGGATGCTTCCGCAGCCGGGGCCTCGTCCGAACCGCCCATCTCGTCGAGTTCGGCGGCGCCGATTTCGTCGAAGAGTTCAGCGATTTCCAGTTCCGCCTGGGCTTCGTCTTCGGCGGCCTGGTCAGCGATGTTGATGCCCTGGGCCTGAAGCTCGGCTTCTTCTTCCGAGCGGGCCACGTTCAGTTCGATCGTGGTCTCCACTTCGGGGTGAAGCGTGATGGCGACCGAATGGACACCCAGTTCCTTGATCGGATTGAGGATGACCACCTGACGCTTGTCGACCGAGAAGCCGGCTTCGGTTGCCACTTCGGCGGCGTCACGCGGGGTGACCGAACCGTAGAGCGAACCACCGTCGGAGGCCTGACGAATCACCACGAACTGCTGACCACCAAGTTTCGCGGCCAGTGCTTCGGCCTCTTTCCTGGTTTCCAGGTTGCGGGCTTCAAGCTGGGCCTTGTCGGCCTCGAAGCTGGCGATGTTTGCCTCAGACGCCCAGAGGGCTTTTTTCTGGGGCAGAAGGAAGTTGCGGGCATAGCCGTCCTTGACGGTGACCACGTCACCCATCTGGCCAAGCTTGGCAACACGTTCGAGAAGGATAACCTGCATGTCAGTTCTCCTTATTTGACCGCATAGGGCAGAAGGGCGAGGAAACGGGCGCGCTTGATCGCACGGGCCAGTTCACGCTGCTTCTTGGCCGAGACGGCGGTGATGCGCGAAGGCACGATCTTGCCGCGTTCCGAGATGTAACGCTGCAGGAGTTTCGTGTCCTTGTAATCGATCTTGGGTGCATTGTCGCCCGAGAAGGGGCAGACCTTGCGGCGGCGGAAAAACGGTTTTGCTGCCATGGTTTAGCTCCTTACCGGCGGTCGCCGCGATCACCGCGGGGGCCGCGGTCGCGTTCGTCGCGTTTCTGCATCTGGATGGACGGACCTTCGGCGTGTTCATCGACCTTGATGGTCAGCACGCGCATCACGTCATCATGGAGCCGCATCAGGCGTTCCATTTCCTGAATGGCCGGTGCCGGTGCATCGGTTTTCAGGAAGGCATAATGGCCCTTGCGGTTCTTGTTGATCTTGTAGGCCATCGTCTTGACGCCCCAGTACTCACTTTCAACGAGCTTGCCTTCGTTGTCTGCAAGAACGGTGCCGAAATGTTCGATGAGGCCTTCGGCCTGCGCGTTGGACAAGTCCTGACGCGCGATCATCACATGCTCATACAGAGGCATGATCTCTCCAGTTCTGTCAGGGCGCACTTCAAAGGACGGGCGTTCCGCCGCTCCCGTCCACGAGAGGTTGCGCCGATCAAGGGATCAGCGGCGGATTGCGCGTGTATAGCGAGGTTTCGGGGCAGATCAACCCCGTCTTATTTTGGCCCAGTTTCGCTTTTAGACCCAGATTGTTGAGGGCAAAGCTGGTATTGGGATGACCGCGCAGAACGACATCGCCGTGCAGGATCATGGTACGGAAATCGAGGGCGATACCCGCCTGCTGGAGCAGATCGAAATGCCCTGGGGGTTTCGCCTGCGCCCGGCCGACATGCAGGAAAAGGCGCTCGATGTGATCATCGAATGGGGGCTGACGCTTCTTGGCGTGGCTTTTCTGCTGGCTGCCTTTGCCCAATGGCTCTTGCCCGGCGCGCTCTATGTGGGCGATGCGCTGATGCTGAAGCTTGTGCTGACCGGGGTTCTGGGACTT
>JAOXSD010000249.1 GCA_025800205.1 Silicimonas sp.
GCTCGGCCCTTGTTCGTGGAAAGCCTGGAGCTGACCGCCCGCCCCGATCCTGACAACGCCACCCTTGAGATGATCTGCGGCAAGGGCGGTTACGTCCGTTCCATCGCCCGTGACCTGGGGCGTGCCTTGGGCACCTGTGCCCATGTCACCAGCCTGCGTCGGCTCTGGTCCGGCCCGTTCGATCTGGAAGACGCGATCACCCTCGACGAGGTCGAACGCCTCGCCCGCACGCCCGAGCTGGACGAATACCTCCTGCCCCTCGAAGCCGCCCTTGTCGACATGCCCTGCGTGCAGGCCAGCGCCGAGGGCGCCATGCGCATCCGCAATGGCAATCCCGGCATGGTGCTGGCCTCCGAGGCCGAATATGGCGAGACCTGCTGGGCCGCCCATCAGGGCAAGCCGGTGGCCATCGGCACCTATATGGCGGGCGAATTGCATCCCTTGCGGGTGTTCGTCACGTGAGCCTGATCACCCGGCACCATGACGACGGGGTCCGGGTGAGTTCGGCGGTCTATTCGCCCTGCGAAACCTACCGCTACGCCCTGACCCGGATCTGGGATCCTTCGGGGCGGCGCCTGATGTATCTGATGCTCAACCCGTCGAAGGCGACGGAAACCGCCAATGACCCGACCATCGAACGCTGCGAACGCCGCGCCCGCGCGCTGGGATATGGCGGGTTCCGGGCCTGCAATCTCTTTGGCCTGCGCGAAACCGACCCGGCGAAACTGAAGAAACATGCACAGCCCGAAGGCCCCGACAACGCCGCCCAGATCATCGAGGCGCTGGAATGGGCCGATGCGGTGCTTTGCGCCTGGGGCGTCCATGGGGTGCACCGGGATCGGGCCGAAAAGGTCTCGGCACTCCTGCAAAAGGCGGACACGCCCCGTCTGGTGCTCGGCCTGACCAAGGACGGCCATCCGCGCCATCCGCTTTACATCTCCTACCGCACCCAACCGGTGGCCTGGGGCTGACGCCCCTTGACGGCAAGGCAGCACGGGGCTATCCGCCCCCGTCCCGTGCTGACGGGGCCAAGTCTCCGCGACCTTGTCAAAACGGATCAGAACCATGACAAAACTTCTCCCCGGCATTCTTGCCATGGCCGCCATCGTTGTGGCCTCGAACATCCTGGTGCAATTCTTCGTCGGCGACTGGCTGACCTGGGGCGCCTTCACCTATCCTTTCGCCTTCCTCGTCACCGATGTGATGAACCGCCTTTATGGCGCCGCCACCGCCCGCAAGGTGGTGCTCGCAGGCTTCGTCACCGGCGTGATCTGCTCCTTTATCGGCACCCAGTTCATGGGCGAGTACGGCCCGCTTGTGACCATGCGCATCGCGCTCGCCTCCGGCACCGCTTTCCTGGTGGCGCAACTGGTTGATGTCTTTGTTTTCAACCGCTTGCGGGAAGGACATTGGTGGCGCGCCCCCTTGGCCTCGTCCCTGATCGGCTCCACACTCGACACCGCCTTGTTCTTCTTCATCGCCTTTTCGGCTGCCGCCTCGGGCCTCCTTGGCACCGATCACAACACCGAATTCTTCAACGAGGTGGTCGCCACACCCTTTGGCGCGGATCTGACCCGCTGGGTGGGCACCGCGGGGGTCGACTGGCTGGTCAAGGTCAGCATCGCGCTGATCGCGCTTCTGCCCTTCCGTCTGATCACCGGGAAAAACACACGCGGTCTTGCGTGAATTCATTTGACAGAAACCAAATCTGTGCCACCCTTTCCCTATCGGTAACAACTGAAAGGAGGTGGTCCAGTGTCTAGAGCGATATTGGAGAAAGGTGTCGGAACAGTCGGAGGGACCGTCGTCTAGGATAAAACCGCGACGAAAACGTCTCTGATTGGGCAATTCGGATCTTTCCGATCCCTAACTGGCCCATCTCCATGACACTCGGAAGGGTCGCCATCGGCGGCCCTTCTTCTTTTTGGCCTTTTTGCGTATTTATCAAAGAGATGAAGGGGCCGAGATGCGCATCAATGACGAGATAGAGATTGCCGATTGGGAGCTGACCGAGCAATTCGTGCGCGCCTCGGGCCCGGGCGGGCAGAACGTCAACAAGGTGGCGACCGCCGTCGAGTTGCGGTTCGAGGCGGCGCGATCGCCAGCTTTGCCCGATGCGGTGAAGGCGCGATTGCGGCGCATTGCCGGGCAGAAATGGACCAAGGATGGCGCGGTTGTGCTGCAGGTTTCTGAGACCCGCAGTCAGGCGCGGAACCGGGAGATTGCCCGGGAACGGCTGGCCGAGATGATCCGCCGGGCGCTGGTGGCCCCCAAGAAACGGCGCAAGACGCGGGTGTCGCTCAATCAGAAACGCAAGCGGCTGGATGAAAAGAAGCGCCGGAGCGCGGTGAAGGCGCTCCGGCGTGGGGATTCGGACGAGGGTTGAGGATCAGCCCAACTCGAAGCGATCCGCCTCCATCACCTTGACCCAGGCGGCGACGAAATCGGCCACGAACTTGGCGCCATTGTCGTCCTGGGCATAGACTTCGGCGATCGCGCGAAGCTGCGAGTTCGACCCGAACACCAGATCAACCCGGGTGCCGCTGCGCTTGACCTCGCCGGTGGCACGATCCTTGGCCTCGAAGGTCTGATCGTCATCCGAGGTCGGCTTCCATTCCACCGACATGTCCATCAGCCCGGTAAAGAAGGCGTTGTTCAGAACACCCGCCTCGCCCCAGACCCCATGGGTCGTGCCGCCATGGTTGGTGCCCAGCGCGCGCATGCCGCCCACCAGCACCGTCATCTCGGGGGCCGTCAGGGTCAGAAGCTGGGCGCGATCCACCAGAAGCTCCTCGGTCGAAACCGCAAAGAGGCCTTTCTGGTAGTTCCGGAACCCGTCCGCGATCGGCTCCAGCACGTCGAAGCTTTCCACATCGGTCTGGGCTTGCGTCGCATCGGTCCGCCCCGGCGTGAAGGGCACCTCGATGGCATTGCCACCCGCCGCTGCCGCCTTCTCAATCGCGGCAGAGCCTGCCAGCACCATCAGATCGGCGATGGAGACGGGCTTGGCAAACCCGGACTGAATGCCTTCCAGCGTGGCGATCACGGGGGCGACACCGGCGTTCACCTCCCAATCCTTCTGGGGCGCAAGGCGGATGCGGGCGCCATTGGCTCCGCCGCGCTTGTCCGAACCGCGGAAGGTGGAGGCGGAGGCCCAGGCGGCACTCACCAGCTCGCCCACCGAATGACCCGAGGCCAGAATTTGCGCCTTCAGATCAGCAATGTCGGCGGCGTTGATCAGATCGTGATCCACCGCAGGCACCGGATCCTGCCAGATCAGTTCCTCGCTTGGCACCTCCTCGCCCAGATAGCAGGCGATGGGGCCCATGTCGCGGTGCGTGAGCTTGAACCAGGCGCGGGCGAAGGCATCGGCGAATTCGTCCGGGTTCTCGTGGAACCGCTTGGAAATCGGCCCATAGATCGGGTCCATCCGCATCGCCATATCGGCGGTGGTCATCATCAGCGTGACCGTTTCGCCCGACCCATCGACCTGGGGCGCGTGATCTTCGGCCTTCAGATCCTTGGCGGCCCAGATATGGGCGCCCGCAGGCGATTTGGTCAGTTCCCAATCATAGCCGAAGAGCACGTCGAAGAACCCCATGTCCCATTTGATCGGGTTCGCGGTCCAGGGCCCTTCAATGCCGGAGGTCGTCGTGTCGACACCCTTGCCGGAGCCGTGACCGTTGCGCCAGCCAAGCCCCTGCTCCTCGATGGCAGCGCCTTCGGGTTCCGCACCCACAAGACCGGGATCGCCGGCGCCATGGGCCTTGCCGAAGGTGTGACCGCCCGCGACCAGCGCCACGGTTTCTTCGTCGTTCATCGCCATGCGCGCAAAGGTCTCGCGAATATCACGTCCCGAGGCGACCGGGTCCGGATTGCCATCCGGCCCTTCAGGGTTCACATAGATCAGGCCCATCTGCACGGCCGCCAGCGGATTTTCCAGATCGCGTTCGCCCGAGTAGCGGCTGCCCGGCTTGTCGGAGGTGGCGAGCCATTCGGTCTCCATCCCCCAATAGATGTCCTCTTCCGGCTCCCAAACATCGACGCGCCCGCCGCCGAAGCCGAAGGTCTTGCCCCCCATGCTTTCGATGGCGACATTGCCCGCAAGGATCATCAGATCGGCCCAGGAGATCTTGTTGCCGTATTTCGCCTTGATCGGCCACAGGAGCCGCCGGGCCTTGTCGAGATTGCCATTGTCCGGCCAGGAGTTGAGCGGCGCGAAGCGCTGGGTGCCGGAGGATGCGCCACCGCGACCGTCGGCGGTGCGGTAGGTGCCGGCGGAATGCCAGGCCATGCGGATGAAGAACGGGCCATAATGGCCATAGTCCGCAGGCCACCACGCCTGACTGTCGGTCATCAGCGCGGTCAGATCCGCCTTCAGCGCTTTGAGATCAAGCGATTTGAACGCCTCGGCATAATCCACCTCGCCCATCGGGTTCGAGAGCGCGGAATTCTGGTGCAGAATACGCAGGTTGAGCTGGTTCGGCCACCAGTCGCGGTTGCTGCGGGCTCCGAAAGTGGCGTGCATCACCGGGCATTTGCCGGGGGCGTCGTTTCCGTCCATCATGTCCTCCAAATGGGCTGGGTTGTTCTGGCCCCTGAACCGTACCAAGGGTAAATTATCAGAAGAAGTTGTATTTTCTGATTGCCTTGATAAGTCAGGCTGATGAACAATCTGACGCTCAAGCAATTCCGCTATTTCGAGGCGCTGGCGCGCCATGGCCATTTCGGCCGCGCCGCTGAGGCTTCGGCGATTTCGCAACCCGCTTTGTCCATGCAGATCAAGGAGTTGGAGATCACCCTGGGCGCGCCGCTCTTCGAGCGCAGCACGCGCGGCGTGCAGCTCACCAGCTTTGGCGCCGCCTTGCGCGCCCGGGTCGAAACCATTCTGCGCGCGGTGGATGAATTGGGCGATCTGGCGCGCACCAGCGGCGAGGGCCTGACCGGACCTCTGAAACTTGGCGTCATCCCCACCATCGCGCCCTATATCCTGCCGGCGGTGATCCGCGATCTGACCGCCGCCTATCCGCGCGTCGATCTGCAGATCCGCGAAACGCTCACGCCCACGCTTCTGCGCGAATTGCAGGCCGGCCATCTGGATGCCGCGATCCTGGCATTGCCGGTCTCCGAATCCTGGCTGGAGGAAATCGCGCTCTTTGACGAAGCCTTCGTGCTGGTGCGCGCCGAAGCGGAAGCCCGGGCGCCGGTGCCCGGTCACGAAGACCTCAAAACCATGCGCCTCCTGTTGCTGGAAGAAGGCCATTGCTTCCGCGATCAGGCGCTCAGCTTCTGCAACATGTCGGCCCTGCCGCGCGACGGGCTCGATGGCTCTTCGCTCACCACATTGGTGCAGATGGTCGGCGCGGGCATGGGCGTGACCCTGATCCCGGACATGGCCGTGCCGGTGGAAACCCCCGGTGCGGGCGTGGCGATCAGCCGGTTTGCCGCGCCCGAGCCGACCCGCCGCATCGGCATGGTCTGGCGCAAGACCAGCCCCCTGGCGGCACGGTTGTCAGACCTGGCCGAAGTGGTGCGCGGGGCGGCGCAGCCCAAAGGCTAACGCTTATTTCGCTTCCTTTTCCGCCGGGTAATCCAGTGGCGGCGCATCGGCATTGGCGGTCTCGGGCGCGTCTTCTTCGGGCTCTTCCACAGGCTCCGCCTCCGGCACTTCGGCGATTTCGGCTTCCACCTCCACCGGTTCGGTCTCGACGGGTTCCGGCTCTTCCGGGCCTTCGATCTGACCGACGATCAGCGGCAGCATCTCCGCGCCTGCAGGCAGAGAAGCGGTGCTTTCCTCGGGCGTCTTCCAGTACAAAGTGTCGAAGCTCTCGCAGCCCTCGCAGACCGGCTGCCATTCGCCATGGACCCGGTTGCAATTGGTGCAGACCCATTGCGGACCGCGCGGCGCGGTCAGGGCACGGGCGAGCCAGCCCTTCACCACCGCATCATCGGCCCCCATGCCCCGCTCAATGGCGGCCATGATGGTCAGCGCGCGGGCGGTCGGATTGGTCTCGGCCAGATCGCCGATGGCCTTGCGCGCGGCCGGATAATCCTCGGCGGCGATCTGCAGCTCGGCCTTCAGCATCCGGCTTTCCGCATGATCCGGGTGCTGCATGGTCAGGGCACCAAACCGCTTGATCCGCTGGGCCGAGCTTTCCTCGGGCTGAATGCGCGCAAAGGCGGCAGCCAAATCAGGATGCGGCTGCACACCCCAGGCCTTCTTGATGATCCGGGTCGCATTGCGCGGCTTGCCTTTGGCCACATAGCCGTCGGAGGCCATGATCGCAGCCGGGATCAGATCGGGCGACAGACGGTTCGCCTCGATCGCCTTTTCGCGCATCTTCACCGTCGCATCCTCATCGGTGATCTCCTGCGCCTCGCTCAGCGCCAGCACCGCATCACGGCGCTTGTGCACATCGCGCGGCAGGGCCCCATGTTTGAGCTTCGCACCCAAAGTCTTGCGCGCGCCCGCCCAATCACTGGCCCCGGCCTGCAGCTTCAACAGCACATCCTGGGTTTCCCCATGGCTGGGCCGCAAGGCAAAGGCCTTCTCGGCCAGCGCCATGGCGGTGTCGGTGTTGCCGGCGTCCAGTTGCTGCTTCATCAGCCCGCGCACACCAACAAACCGGGTGCGCTCATTGCGCAGAAGCTTCTTATAGGCGGTTTCCGCCATCGCCTTGTCGCCGGTCTGCTCGGCGGCCTGGGCGGTCAGCAGCGTGGTCAGCTCCGGACGGCGCAACAGCTTCTCGGCCTTGGTTGCCTTGGTGATCGCCTGTTTCCCTTCGCCCGAGGCCAGCGCCATCATGCCTTCGGCCAGCGCATCGAACCCCTTGCGCTCCCGGCGGCGATCAAAGAACCGGTCAATCGCGGTCTTGTCGCCCATGGCGAAGCGCAGGAAGCTGACGGTGAACCCCACCAGCTTGAACAGCACCCAGGCCACGGTCAGCAGCACCATCAGGGCAATCACCGATTCCAGCGGCCCCAGAGTGTATTCGGTCCCCGCAACGGCGATCTGAACGCCGCCATCGGCCTCCAGCAACCATCCGGCGCCCCAGGCAGCAGCGGCGACCAGGGCAATGAACAGGAAAATTTTCAACAATGGCCAAAGCATGGGGCTCTCAATTCAGATTTGAGGAGAGGGAATCGACGGCCAGAAGCGCGGCCTGCCGGGTTTCAGCATCGGTAATCCAGCCCGCCATGGCGGCGCGGGCCTCTTCGGGCAGGGCGGTGACCTCGCCCAGCGCCTCGCCCAGCTTGCCCTGGGTCAAAAGCGCCTCGGCGCGCGACAGGATCGCATCCGGATCATCGCCTTCCTTCGGTGCCAGCGAGCGGGCATTGGTCTGACGGCGCAGAAACGCGGTCAGCCGCGCCCCGGTCGAGGCATCCTCGGGAATGACCTGGGTGCTCGACAGCGCCGTGCGCGCCGCCGGGGCAAATTCCTGTTGCAGCGCCACCAGGGTCGGCACCCCGGTCTCCGCATGGGCGGCAAGATCGGCAGGCACATCGCCCAGCTCGGCGATCAGATCGACAAAGGTGCCACCGCCATCGACAGCGGTTCGCAACTCCGAAAGGGCCGCCTCGCGCGCTGCGATCGCCGCCCGGCGTTCGGCCTCTTCGGTTTCCGCCCGTGCGGCCGCCTCGGCCTCGGACCGAAGCGCCAGCGCCTCGGCTTCGGCCGCAACCAGCCTTGTCTCTGCGGCGCCGACAATCGCCTCCAATTCGTTGCGGAACGCGGTCAATTGCTCGGCCGCTGCATCCGCCTGGGCGCTTTCCGCATTGCCGCTCGCCAGTTCCAGCGCCGACATCCGTTCGCGCAGGGCGGCAAGGTCGCCCGCCAGTTCGCCAAGCCCGGCCCGGGCCGCCTCGACCTGGGTTGCGGTCTCCGCCCGCATCTCGGCGGTGACATCGCCCAGGGTGGTTTCCAGCGCGCCCAGCCCCGCTTCAAGCCCGCTCACATCGGGCACCTCGGGGATCGACCCGGCCAGCGTCTCGATCTGTGCGTTCAGCGCCGCAATGGTTTCGGCGTTTTCGCTCAGCCGAAGCTCCATCTCGCCGATCTGGGTGGAGGCTCCGGAAAATCCGCCATTCACCCCATAGGCTGCGGCAAAGCCGATCCCGCCGGCCAGCAGACCGCCCAAAACCAGCGGCATCGCCGACCGTTTCTGCGGCTCCGGCGCAGGCGCCACAGGGGCTGCGGCCGGCTCAGGCTCTACCGGCAAATCTTCAATGTCATCCAGCAGATCGCGCCCGTCGTCTTCCGCCGCCTCGTCCGGTGCGCCAGAGGCGATCGAATCCGCTGGAAAATCCTCGAGATCCAGCAATTCGTCCGGGTCTTCTTCTAGATCCTCATCGAGAAGAATCGCGCCCTCCAGGGTCGATTCGTCCTCGGTCACGTCCTGGTCCACCTTGGAAGTCTCTTCGGATTCCTCAGGTTTTTCAGGCTTATCGGGGGAATTCTGTGTCGGAGTCACACGATTACCTTTGTTTGCACCGGCAGGCAGGTTGCCATTCCCCTAAGTGTAAGCGGTGCCGGGCGCTGCAACAAGGCAAGGGATCAGATCAGGGCGGTCACAAGGTCGCAGAGCGCCTCTGCATTGGGCGTTTCGGCTGTTTTGACCGCACCCGGGCCGGTCCAGGCGGCGGCGACGGCCGGGCTCAATGCCAGGCAGGTGATCGGGGCGGCAATCGCGGCGCGGCTCAGCAGGGCGGCGCTGCGCGGCGAGAAAAGCGGTGCCAAAATGGGTCTGTTGCCCTGTAACAGAGACTGTCCGGCCAAGGTGAGCGGGGTCTCCACCTGATCATAGATCGTCAGGGCCCGCGCCTCGATCCCCCGTGCCACCAGATCCGCCGCCAGGTCGCGCCGCGCATGTCTGCCCCGGCAGACCAGAACCGGGGGCGCCAATTCGTCGCTTCTGGTCAGCAGATCCTCGGCCGTCGCACCCAGGCAAATCGCATCGGCGCCCTGGCGGCCTGCCAGTTCCGCCGTCGCCTCTCCCACGGTCGCCACCCGGCGTCCCCGCAGCCGGTTCCCCAGCATCCGCACCCCGTTCGAAGACGTCAGCACCAGCGTCTCGGCGCTCAGATCCCGGGGAACGCCCAGCGCCTCGATCCGCATGACGGGTGTGATCACATGTTCGATCTCGCGCCCCAGCCGTGCCTCGCAACGGGCCAGAAAGGCCTCCGACTGGGCCCGGGGCCGGGTCAGGAGCAGCACCGGCGGCGCGTTCATCCCTGTGATGCCTTGCTTGTATGACCCATGCCCCGGTGTTACCTGCGAAGGGATTTTCAGGCAAGCCAGTGGAGCCATGGCCCAGCTTTTCCTCGGCATTGAATCAAGCTGCGACGACACCGCCGCCGCTCTCGTGACCTCCGACCGGGAGATCCTGTCGTCGGTCGTGGTGGATCAGACCGCGCTTCATGCCGCTTTCGGCGGGGTGGTGCCCGAAATCGCCGCTCGCGCACATGCGGAGAAACTCGACATCGCGGTGGAAACCGCCCTCACTGAAGCCGGGCGCAGCCTCAATGATCTCGATGTGATTGCGGTCACGGCCGGGCCCGGTTTGATTGGCGGCGTGCTGTCGGGCGTGATGTGCGCGCGCGGGATCGCCACGGGCGCGGGCAAGCCGCTGATCGGCGTCAACCATCTGGCCGGGCATGCGCTGACCCCCCGGCTGACCGATGATCTGGAATTTCCTTATCTGATGCTGCTGGTTTCGGGTGGGCATTGCCAGCTTTTGGTGGTGGAGGCACCCGACCGGTTCCACCGTCTCGGCGGTACGATCGACGATGCACCGGGCGAGGCTTTCGACAAGACCGCGCGGGTGCTCGGCCTGCCCCAGCCCGGCGGGCCTGCCGTGGAGCGGGAAGCGCGCAAAGGCGATGCCGCGCGGTTTCGCTTTCCCCGCCCGCTGATGGACCGGCCCGGATGCGACATGAGTTTCTCCGGGCTGAAGACCGCGCTTTTGCGCGAACGCGATCGGCTGATTGCGGATCAGGGCGGGATCACCCATCAGGACCGCGCCGATCTTTGTGCTGGCTTTCAGGCCGCGGTGGCAGAGGTGCTGGCCAAGAAAACTGCCCGCGCCATCGAAACCTATCTGACCTTTGAGCCCTCGGATCCGACCATCGCCGTGGCTGGTGGCGTGGCGGCGAATTCGGCCATTCGGGCCGGTTTAGAGACTGTTTCAGCCGAGGCCGGGCTGCGTTTTACCGCCCCGCCCCTGAAACTCTGCACCGACAATGCGGCGATGATCGCCTGGGCGGGGATCGAACTGGCACGGATCGGGCATCCGGGGATGGATCCGCTGGTTCCGCGCCCGCGCTGGCCGCTGGATGACCGGCAGGCGGCGCTTCTGGGGTCGGGCAAGAAAGGGGCCAAGGCATGAGCATTTCGGTACTGGGCGCAGGCGCCTTCGGTACGGCGCTGGCCATTGCGCTTGCGCGCGACGGCGCCGGGGTCACGCTCTGGGGGCGGGATGCCGATGACATCGCCGCGATGGAAGGGAGCCGTCAGACCGGGCGCAAACTGCCCGGTTTCGCCCTTCCCGACAGCCTCCACGTCACCTGTGATCACAAAGCCTTCGCCGCCGAAATTCTGCTGCTGGCCATCCCCACCCAGAGGCTGGCGGATTTTGTGATCACACATGATCTGCCCCAGGCGACCACACTGATTTCCTGCGCCAAGGGGATCGACCGTGCAACCGGGCGCGGCACGGTTGAGACCCTGTCCCATCTGCGCCCCGACGCGCGAACCGCGATCCTCACCGGTCCCAGCTTTGCCGTGGATATTGCCCAGGGCGCGCCCACCGCATTGGTGCTCGCCACTTCCGGGGAAAGCGATGCGAAGGACTTGCAATCCCGCCTGACGCGCCCCGTTCTGCGGCTCTATCGCTCCACCGATGTGATCGGCGCCGAATTGGGTGGCGCGCTGAAGAACGTGGTCGCGCTCGCCGCGGGCATCGCCATTGGCGCAGGGCTGGGTGACAGCGCGCGCGCCTCCGTCATTGCCCGCGGCTTTGCCGAGCTCACCCGTTTTGCCCGGGCCCGTGGCGCCGAAGCCGAGACGCTGCAGGGGCTGTCCGGCCTGGGGGATCTGGTGCTGACCTGCACCTCGGAAAAATCGCGCAACTTCACCGCCGGGATCGCCCTTGGGCGCGGTGACGCACCGAACGCCCATGCCACGGTCGAAGGGCTGGCCACCGCGCCCCGGGTGCGGGCGGATGCCGAGGCCATGGGCATCGACCTGCCGCTCATTCGCGCCGTGGCCGATGTGATCGACGGCAAACTTGACATTGCGGGCGCCATCGAGACGCTTCTGGCGCGGCCTGTCGGAACGGAGTGACCATGGCATATTGGCTTTTCAAATCGGAACCTTCGACCTGGAGCTGGGACGATCAGGTCGCCAAGGGCGCGGCGGGCGAAGAATGGGACGGGGTGCGCAATTACCAGGCGCGCAATGTCATGCGCGAGATGAAGCTGGGCGATCTTGGCTTCTTCTATCATTCGCAGAAAGACAAGGAAGTGGTCGGCATTGTCGAGGTCATTGCCGAGGCGCATCCCGACAGCACCACGGATGATCCGCGCTGGGAATGTGTGGACATCAAGGCCGTGCAGCCGGTGCCGGAGCCGGTGACCCTTGCGGCGATCAAGGCCGAACCGAAGCTCGCCGAGATGGTGCTGGTGAAAAACACGCGCCTGTCGGTGCAGCCGGTGCGGGACGACGAATGGGCGCTGATCTGCAAGATGGGCGGGCTTTGACAGATCAAACGGGCCGCCTAGACTGACCCTGCCAATCATGAGGGAGGGTGAGATGGGGATTCTCAGCGTGATCGTGGCCGCCATCGGCGGTTGGGTGTTTGGGGCCGCCTGGTATATGGGCCTGTCAAAACAATGGGTTGCCGCAGTCGGGATCGAGGTGGACGAGAACGGGCGGCCGGTGAATGAAAGCCCCCTGCCCTATATCCTGTCCTTTGTGGCGATGATCCTGGTGGCCGGCATGATGCGCCACACCTTTGCCATGGCGGGGATCGACGGGTTTGGAAAAGGGCTGATCACCGGGCTGGGCGTGGGGCTGTTTTTCATCTCGCCCTGGATCATGATCAACAATGCTTATGGTCAGCGCCCCTTCCGGCTGACCATGATCGATGCAGGCTATGCCACATTCGGCTGTGCCGTGATGGGCGCGATCCTCAGCCTGTTCTGAGGCGGTCGGGCGCCGCTCTCACGCACGGCGCCCTTCCCGTCAGCCGTAGACGCTTTCCTTACCGAAATGTTTGGTCAGCATGTAATACACCACGGCGCGGTATTTGTTCCGCTCGGAACGGCCATAAGTGTCGATCACCTTGTTGATGGCCTCCATCAGTTCGGGACCATCGGCGA
>JAOXSD010000262.1 GCA_025800205.1 Silicimonas sp.
GATGACCGTGGGCCGGAATTTTGCCGAGATCCTGCGCGCGCTGGACGGGCTGCAGACCTCCACCGGCAAAGGTGTCGCCACGCCGGCCAACTGGGTGCCGGGCGAGGATGTGATCATCCCGCCGACGGTCAGCAATGAAGACGCGGCGGCGAAGTTCGGCGCGTTTGAAACCGTGCTGCCCTACCTGCGGACCACGAAAGTCCCGGCTTGACGCCAACCGGGGCGGCTCAAAGGCCGCCCCTTCCCCCCGGATCACCCGCAATCGAAAGCAAGCCCATGCTCGACAGCAATGACTCCAAGCCTACCCTCGTCGTCGAAGGCAAACTGGCCGACAACGAGCGTCTGAAGAAGGAAAGCGATTTCCTGCGCGGCACCATCACCCGGGATCTGGGTGACCAGACCACAGGGGGATTCACGACCGACAATTTTCAGCTGATCCGCTTTCACGGCATGTATCAGCAGGATGACCGCGACATCCGGGGAGAGCGGGCCAGCCAGAAGCTGGAGCCCCTGCACAATGTGATGCTGCGCGCCCGCATGCCCGGGGGGATCATCTCGCCCGAGCAATGGCTGGTGATCGAGAAATTTGCCGAAGAGAACACGATGTATGGTTCGGTGCGGCTGACCACGCGCCAGACCTTTCAGTTCCACGGGGTGCTGAAGCCGCATATCAAGGACATGCACAAGGTGATCAATGCCGCCGGCATCGACTCGATTGCCACCGCGGGTGATGTGAACCGCAATGTGCTCTGCACCACGAACCCGGTGGAATCCGTATTGCATGCGGAGGCCTATGAATGGTCGAAGCGGATTTCGGAACACCTGCTGCCGAAGACCCGCGCCTATGCGGAGATCTGGCTCGATGGCGAGAAGGTGAAGACCACCGAGGAGCCGATCCTGGGCGAGACCTATCTGCCGCGCAAGTTCAAGACCACCGTGAGCATTCCGCCCAACAACGAGGTGGATGTCCATGCCAACGATCTGAACTTCGTGGCCATTGCCGAGGATGGCAAGCTGGTTGGATGGAATGTGCTGGTGGGCGGTGGCCTGGCGATGACCCATGGCGACACGGGCACTTATCCGCGCAAGGCCGATGATTTCGGGTTCATCCCGCTCGAGCACACCCTGGCGGTGGCCGAACATGTGGTGTCGGTCCAGCGCGACTGGGGCAACCGGGTGAACCGCAAGAATGCCAAGACGAAATACACGCTCGACCGGGTTGGCACCGAGGTGTTCAAGGCCGAGGTGGAGCGCCGTGCGGGCGTGACGTTCGCGCCCTCTCGTCCTTATGAATTCACCGCGCGCGGCGACCGGTTCGGCTGGGTCGAAGGGTTTGACGGCAAGCATCACCTGACGCTTTACCTGCTGAGCGGGCGCATTCTCGATTACCCCGACCGGCCGCTGAAGACCGGGTTGCGCAAGATTGCGGAGATCCACAAGGGTGATTTCCGGATGACCGCGAACCAGAACCTGGTGATCGCCGGCATCGCGCCCGAGGACCGGGCCGAGATCGAACAGATCGCCCGCGATCATGGGCTGATCGATGATCTGATGACGCCGCTGATGAAGAACTCCATGGCCTGCGTGGCGCTGCCCACCTGCCCGCTGGCGATGGCGGAGGCGGAGCGCTTCCTGCCGGATCTGATCGCCTCGGTCGAGGGTCTCTTGGCCAAGCACGGGGTGGCCCAGGATGCGATCGTCCTGCGGGTTGTCGGCTGTCCGAATGGTTGCGGGCGCGCAATGCTGGCGGAGATCGGTTTGGTCGGCAAGGGGCCGGGCAAGTACAACCTCCATCTGGGTGGCAATGACGTGGGCACGCGGGTGCCCAAGCTTTACCGCGAGAACATCAGCCCCGAGGTGATCGAAGAAGAACTGGATGGCTTGATCGGCCGCTGGGTGGCCGAGCGCAACCCGGGCGAATGCTTCGGTGATTTCGTCATCCGTGCCGGCATCGTGGCCGAGGTGAAGGTCTCGAAGACCGATTTTTATGCCTGAGCAGAGGACCGATTGACCGTGACGCTTGCAGTTCAGACAGAGCCCGCAGCGGCGGAGAACGGCCCCCGGGTCTTTACTGCCGCCAATGAATGGCTCGCCGATCAGACGGCGGAGACCCGGATCGCCTGGGCGCTCGAAAACCTGCCGCGCGACCATGTGCTGTCATCGAGTTTCGGCATTCAGTCGGCGGTGATGCTGCATCTGATGACACAGGCGCTGCCCGGCATTCCGGTGCTGCTCTTTGACACCGGCTATCTCTTTCCCGAGACCTATCGTTTCATCGATGCGATGACCGAGCGGCTGTCGCTGAACTTGCGGGTGTTCCGCGCCGATATGACGCCCGCCTGGCAGGAGGCGCGGTTCGGCCAGCTTTGGGAGCAGGGCGAAGAGGGGCTGAAGCGCTACAACCGGATGAACAAGGTCGAGCCGATGCAGCGCGCCATGGCGAAGCTGGGGGCGGGCACCTGGTACAGCGGGTTGCGGCGGAGCCAGTCGGACAGCCGGAGCGCGCGCAAGATCCTTGAATTCCAGTCGGGCCGGGTGAAGTTTCATCCGATCGTCGATTGGTCGAACCGCGATGTGCATCTCTATCTCAAGGCCCACGACCTGCCCTATCACCCGCTCTGGGAGCAGGGCTATGTCAGCGTCGGCGATACCCATACGACGCGCAAGCTGGAAGACGGCATGCGCGAAGAAGACACCCGATTTTCCCCCGGCAACCGCGAATGCGGCCTTCACCTAGACCAGGACTGACGTCATGCTTGATCAAATGCCCCAGGGGCTCAACCCGTTGTCGCCAAGCCAGGCGCAGCAATTCACCGATCTGCTTGGTGGCATGACGCCGGTGCAGCAGGCCTGGGTGTCGGGCTGGCTGGCGGCCAGTGCGACGCTGGCGGGTGGCGCGGCCGCCCCCGCCCCGGTGGCCGCCGTTGAAAGCACGCCCCTGACCATTCTCTATGGCTCGCAAACCGGAAATGCCAGGCATGTGGCCAGCGATATGGCCGAGGCGGCAAAGGCGCGCGGGTTGGATGTCAAGCTGGTGAATATGGCGGATTACAAGCCCAACCAGTTGAAATCAGAAAAGTTTCTGACCATCGTTGTGTCGACCTACGGCGAGGGCGAGCCACCGGAACCGGCGGAGAAACTCTTTGCGTTTCTTGGCTCCAAGAAGGCGCCGAAAATGGAAAGCGCCAAGGTGGCGGTGCTGGGCATCGGCGATTCCAGCTATGAATTCTTCTGCCAGACCGCGGTGGATTTCGAGGATCGGTTCCGCGCCCTTGGCGCCGATGTGGTAGTCGAACGGGCGATGTTCGATGTGGATTACGACGACCACGCGGCGGGCTGGATCGGTGGCGCGCTCGATGTGTTCGAGCCGGATTTGAAAGCCTCCGGCGCTGCGCCGAGCAATGTGGTGCCGATGCCCGGCCTCGCCGCGCCGGTGTCGCAATTCACCAAGAAAAACCCGTTTCTGGCCGAGGTGGCGGCGGTGCAGAAGATCACCGGACGCGACAGCACCCGCGACGTGCGCCATGTGGAAATCTCGCTCGAAGGTTCGGGCCTGACCTATCAGCCCGGCGACGCGCTGGGGGTCTATTTCCACAATGACGCAGGCGAGGTGGACGCGGTTCTCGCACGGCTTGACCTTGACGGCGATGCGGTGATCACCCTGAGCGACCGGGAGTTGAGCCTGCGCACCGCACTGATCGAAGAGATGGAATTGACCCAGGCCTATCCGGGCTTTGTCGAAAAATACGGCAATGCCACCGGGGATGCGGAACTGATCGCGCTGGCCGAGGACAAGGTGCTGCTGCGTGATTTCATCGAGCCGCGCCAGATCTACGATATTCTGCGCGCCCATCCGCATAAGGTTGAGCCCCAGGCGCTGGTCGATGCCCTGCGCAAGATGCAGCCCCGGCTATACTCCATCGCCTCATCCCAGGCGGAAGTGGAAGACGAGGTGCATCTGACCGTGGGTGTCGTCGAATGGGACGCGTTCGATCACGGCCATCTGGGTGGCTGCTCGGGTCATCTTGGTCGACGGGCCGAAGAGGGCGACCGGCTGCGGGTCTATGTGGAAAGCAATGACGGGTTCCGTCTGCCTGCTGATCCGACCACGCCCGTCATCATGATCGGCCCCGGCACCGGCATCGCGCCGTTCCGCGCGTTTCTGCAGGAACGCGAAGCCCAGGGTGCCGAGGGGCAGAGCTGGCTATTCTTTGGCAACCCGCATTTCACCCAGGATTTCCTCTATCAGGTGGAGCTGCAATCCTATCTGAAGGACGGGGTGCTGACCAAACTGGATGTGGCCTTCAGCCGCGATCAGGCGGAGAAGATCTATGTCCAGGACCGGATCCGCGAGAACGGGGCGGAGCTCTATCAATGGCTCGAAGGCGGTGCGCATCTCTACATCTGCGGCGATGCGAACCGGATGGCGAAAGATGTGCATGCCGCGCTGATCGACCTCTACCGAACCCATGGCAATCTGAGTGCCGAGGCGGCCGAAGAGGCGCTGGACACTCTGCGCGACGCCAAACGCTATCAGCGCGACGTTTATTGAGGCGCGGGGCGTTCAGCCCCGCAGCCGCGCCCCTTCGGGATCGAAAGGCGGTGCGGTGAGGATCGTGGCGCGGTGGGGTCGGCCCAGCACCATGACCTCGACAGCGTCGCCGGGCTCTGCGTCTTTCACATAGCCAAGTGCCAGCGACATGCCGACCGTATAACCATAGGCGCCGGAGGTGACCCGGCCGATGCCTTTGCCCTCCTTGAAGATCGGCTCGCCGCCGGTGGCGTCGGCGTTTGAGGCGGCGACATCGGCCTCGTCGAGGTGAAGGATCACCAGCTTTTCGCGCGGGGTGTTTTCCATCACCTTCGCAGCGGCGCCTTTGTTGAGAAAATCCTTCTCCATCTTGCACAGCCGGTCGAGCCCGACCTCCTGCGGCCAGTATTCGGGGCTGTATTCGCGCGACCAGGAGCCATAGCCTTTCTCGATCCGAAGCGACATCAGCGCGCGACTGCCGACGGGACCGGCGCCGATGTCCTTGCCGGCCTCGATCAGCGCCGCGAACAGGCGCGGCTGATCTTCGGTCTTGCAATGGAGTTCCCAGCCAAGATCGCCGGTGAAGGAAACCCGGAGCGCCAGCAGCTCTATGCCTGCAAGCTCAATTTTGCGCGAACGCATGAAGGGGAAGTCTTCGGTGGCGAGCGAGGTATTGGTGAGCCGCCCGAGCAGTTCGCGGGATTTCGGCCCGGCGACGTTGAAGCCGCAGATCGCTTCGGTGAGGCTTTCGAATGTGGTGCCTTCGGAAAGCGGCACCTGCTTGAAGAACCGTTTGTGATAACGTTCTGCCATGCCCGACCCGATGATCCAGAAGTCATCCTCGGCGAGCCGGGTCACAGTGAAATCGCCTGCAATGCCGCCGCGCTTGCCAATGAGCGGCGTGAGGCAGGAGCGGCCCACGGATTTCGGCATTGTGTTGGCAAAAACCGCGTTCAGCCAGTCTTCGGCCCCCGGTCCCTTGCAGCGATATTTGGCGAAGTTCGAGATGTCGATGATGCCGGCGCGGTCACGCAGCATTTTGCATTCCTCACCCACCGGGCCCCACCAGTTCTGGCGGGTGAAACCGTTGGTGTCGGTCGTGCCGGGCGCGTCGGCATACCAGAGCGGGTGTTCCCAACCGGCATTGAGGCCGAAGACCGCGCCCATTTCCTTTTGCGTCTCATAGATCGGGCGGGTGCGGGCCGGGCGCCCCGCGCTGCGTTCCTCGTTGGGGAAATGGATCGCGAAACGGTGGGCGTATTGGTCCTCGACGCGCGCGCGGGTGAAATCCTTGGTTGCCCAGCTGTCGAAACGCGCCAGATCCCAGGCGAACATGTCATATTCGGTTTCGCCCTCGATAATCCATTGCGCCGCCATCAGCCCCATGCCGCCCGATTGGGAAAAGCCGGGGATGATGCCGTTGCAGCAGAAATAGCCGTCCAACTCGGGCACCGGGCCCATCAGCACGTTGCTGTCCGGCGACCAGATCATCGGGCCGTTGATCACCTGCTTGATGCCCGCCTCGCCCACGGCAGGAACCCGTTCGATGGCGTTCATCATGTTCTCTTCGATCCGTTCCAGATCGTCGGGGAAAAGATCATGGGCGAAATCGAGCGGTGTGCCCTCTTCGGCCCAGAATTTCATGTCCTTTTCATAGGCGCCGACAAGCAGCCCCTGGCCTTCCTGGCGGAGATAATATTCACCATCGCGGTCGCTCACCGAAGGCAGGCGGCGGCCCGCATTTTCCACATCCGTCATGGTCTCGGTGACGAAATACTGGTGTTCGGTGGGTTGCAGCGGCAGCTCAAGCCCGGCGAGTTTCGCCACCTCCCGACCCCAGAGCCCGGCGGCATTGACCACCCAGGGCGTGCGGATGTCGCCCTTGGGCGTGCGCACGATCCAGGTCCCGTCCTCCTGTTGATCGGTACCGGTCACCGGCGTGAAGCGGTGGATTTCGGCACCGCGCTGGCGGGCGCCGACCGCATAGGCATTGGTGACGCCCGAGGGGTCCACATTGCCACCATCTGGTTCATACATCACGCAGCGGATGCCATCGTAATTCACCATCGGGTTCAGCTCTTTCGCCTCTTCGATGGAGATTTCGTAGAAATTCATCCCATAGAGCTTGGCCTTGGCGGCCTGCAATTTCAGTTGGTGCTCCCGTTCCTCGGTCTGGGCGAGATAAAGCGAACCGGGCTGGAAGACGCCGCAGCTTTGGCCCGTCTCTTCCTCCAGCGCGTTGTAGAGGTTCATCGTGTAATGCTGGATGCGGCTGATATTGGTGCTGTCGTGGAGCCCGTGGATATTGGCCGCCGCGTGCCAGGTGGAGCCGGAGGTGAGCTCGTCGCGCTCCAAGAGCACCACGTCGGACCAGCCGAGCTTGGTCAGGTGATAGAGGATCGAGCATCCGATGACGCCGCCCCCGATAACAACGGCCTGGGCCTCACTGCGCATGGTCGGTCCTTTCTTCGTCCTGCCAATCAAGCAGATGCGCCCGGCCCTTTGCGGCCAGACGTTGGTTCAGCACTCGGGCCCCGGGCAGGCCTGCCTCGAGAGCAAAGACAAAGGCATGGGTCAGATAAAAGCAAGCAGCGTCGATATCATCGTCCCGCTCGGCCGCGTCGCCCGCCAGCGTGTAAAGACGCACCAGCGCCTCCGTATCCCCGGTGTCATGGGCTGTGATCAGGGCCTGATCCAGTTCTTCGCGGTCCATCACTCGCCCTATGCGCGCCGACCCGCCTCGATCTGGCTGGCCACCCAATGGTGGAAGTTATGGGTCGGCCCGTCCATCACCGGTGAGAAACGCCCGCCATCAAAAAGCGCGCCATGGCGGCCCTTCTGCATGCCTTCGACGACAAAGACGTCTTCCTCGAACACGGTTTTCCAAAGCTGCGCGTTGGAGGCGCGCAGCTCGTCATGGTCGGGCGTGTCTTCGTTGGATCTGGCATAGTAAAGTTCGATATGCTCCACCGTCTGGCCGCAGCTTTTCGGCTCCAGCACGATGGCAAAGCAATGATCGCGCTGCACGCCGAGGAGGACATTGGGGTAGACGGCGACATATTCGGCGCCTTCGTCCCATTTCTCGCTCAGGCCTTCGAAATCGGGGAAGCTGGTGCCGTTTTCATCCTTGAGCTGGCGATAGACCAGGGTGCCCTGTCCGGAATAGAGCCCGCGTTTCTCGATGTTGTAGTGGTCTTCGAGCCGGGAATAGCTGTTCAGCCCGGGATGGACCCAGGGCAGGTGATAGCTTTCGCAGTAATTCTCGACCGCCAGTTTCCAATTGGTCGCCACGTCGAGCTTGAAGCCCGAGCCTTCGCCGCCATGGTGAAGCGGCTTTTCGAACTCGCGCCAGCGGTTGAGCAGGTCGGCGTGGACCTCCTCGAATTCCGCCGCCGCGCCGTCGATATTGACGAAGATCACGTCTCGCCAGACGTAGTGCCGGATCGGCACCAAACCGAGCTCCGACATTTTCACCGCCTCATGCTGGTTCTGGCCCGGCCCGCCCACATGGGGCGTGGCACGCAGCTTGCCTTTCAGGTCATAGCACCAGCTGTGATAGGGGCAGCGGATTGCGCCGAGGATCTTCTGGGGCTTGTCCACCAGGATCATGCCCCGATGGCGGCAGGTGTTCTGAAAGACGCCGATCTCGCCGTCGCGGTCCCGCACCAGCAGGATCGGCATGCCGAGGAAATCCACCGGCTTGGCATCGCCCGGTTCGGGGATGTCCTTGCCGAAACCGATGCCCGACCAATTGGCAAAAAGCACCGCGCGGCGTTCTTCCTCGAACATGGCCGGGTCGATGTAATGGGCATTGGGCAGGCCGTTGGCGGTGTCCACCTCCTGAAGGACGGAGGAAAGCGGGCTGTGCGAATTCATGGCGGGCTTCTCTGGTCTGATCGATCCTGTCATTGGAGAGGTTCGGAGGCGCGGCGCAATAGGGGAAAAATTCATTTCTGGATGAGTTGAAGTAATCTGAACGGGTGCAAAGGAAGTATATCCCTGTTTTAAAAGGCAAAACCGCGAAGGGTCCGGATTGGGGGATGAGGTCAGCTCATCTATAGGCAGGCCGCGCAGGCGCCGGGATAGGGACAGGCGGGGTTTTCGGCTATGGTCGGGGGAGCAGAGATGTGCAGGAGAATCGTGCTGTGCTGAGGAACAGGTTCCGCCCCCTCCTTGTCGCCTGGCTTCTGGGCCTCGCCCCCATGCTTGCGGCGGCGCAATCGGAGCCCATTCCGGGTTGGCTGCAACGCCATGTGGGCACCGGGGAGGGCAAGATCGCACCCGTGGTGCTGCGCCGGGCGCGGGCGCTGCATCAGCGCAAGCTGGCATCCGGCGCGGTGCGCAATCCGTGTTATCTGGCGATGGATGCGACCCGGCCCAGCACCGAAAAGAGCGGCGCGCCCGCGCGGCGGTTCTATGTGATCTGTGAAGGGCGGAAGCAATTTCGCGCCATCTCCTCGGGGTATGGCAACGGGCGCAAGCTGGAGCGGGCGGATTTCTCGAACGGCCGAACCTGCGCGCGGCATTTCAGCAATGCGGAGGGGTCCAAACTTACCACCGGCGGTGCCTATGTGACCGCCGAGACCCGCACCTCGTTCAAGGGCTACATCCGTGACGGCGGCAAGCGGAAGGCGTTTTTCCGCACCTTTCTGTTGTTCGATGGCGAAGGCGACACCGCCAATGCGCGCGAGCGCGCCATCGGCGGGCATCGGGCGGCTTTTGTGAAATGGCAATGCCGGTTCAAGAAGCCGGGCAGCCGCCATGCGGATGAGGAGGGGTTTGTGCCTTTCGGGCGTCTGGTAGATTACACCGCCGGGCGCAGCAATGGCTGCACCACCTGGTCGGAGGATCACACGGACGAGGTGCTGGATCTGGTGCGCGGCAATCCGACGACGCTTTATATCTATCCGGAATCGGGCGACATCGACGCGGTGGCGCGGGCGGTGAAGGGCAAGCGGTCGCTCAAGGGGGCGGGGCTTTACTGGAACGCCAGTTGCCTCAGCAAGATCGGCACGCCGAAATTCTGGCCGAAGCGCAAGCTGCAGCCGATCATCAACGCCTGGCGCGACTCGCTGCCAAGCTACACCTACGAGCCACTGCCAATCTGCAAGTGACCCTCAGGCGCCGGGCCAGGTGTCGGACAGACGATAGCCTCCGGGCCAGGGGTCGTCCGGGTCGAGCATGTGCTGATGGGTGCCGGTGATCCAGGCGCGCCCGCTGATCTCGGGGCGGATGGCTGCTGTGTTGCCCACGCGGGCCTCGCCCAGGATCCGGCCGTGAAATTCGGACCCGATGATCGAGGTTGCACGGAAGGTCTCGCCGATCTGCATTTCGCCGCGCGCATGCAGCAGCGCCATACGGGCCGAGACGGCCGTCCCGGTGGGCGAGCGGTCGATCTTTCCGGGCCGGATCGCGACGACGGACTGGGCCTGAAGACCGCCATCCTCACGGCTCAGTTTCCCGGCGAAAAGGCAGAAGGAATGGTGCCGCCAGTCGGGGTTTTCCGGATGTTCAAAGGGGAAGGCCGCATCGGCAGCCCGGGTGATCTCCACGCCAATTTCGGCAAGTTTCCTTGCATTTTCAGGGGCTAAGCTTAGTCCGATGTCGCCTGCATCCACCACGACGAAACTGTCGCCGCCAAAGGCCGTGTCGACACGGATCTCGCCCAGGCCAGGCACGTCCAGCCGCTGTTCCAGCCGGTGGGCGAAGGAGGGCAGGTTTTCCACATGGATGCGCTCGACCTTGCCACCGGCGCATTCGGCGCGGATCCGGACCAGCCCGCCCGGCGCTTCGAGGGTGCAGGTGGTGACGGGGTCGCTCATCGGCAGGATGCCGGTTTCAAGCAGCACGGTGGCAACGCAGATCGAGTTTGAGCCGGACATGGGCGGCGTGTCGGCCGGTTCCATGATGATGAAAGCGGCATCGGCCTCGGGCGATTTCGGCGGAACCAGCAGGTTCACATGACGAAAGACGCCGCCGCGCGGTTCGTTCAGCATGAAGCGGCGCAGGCCGTCATCCTGGGCGATCCAGTTCCGCTGGTCCCAGAGCGTCTCGCCGGGCAGCGGGGCGACGCCGCCAACGATCACGTCGCCCACTTCGCCTTCCGCATGGGCGGAAACGGTATGGATGACGCGGGTCGCTCTCATGGGGTGATCACGCGGGCGGCGCGCGGCAGGTCGGAGAGGATCTCGGGCCCGTCAGCGCGCAGGATGACGATTTCTTCCAGCCGCAGGCCAAAGCGGTCGGGCAGGTAGATGCCGGGCTCGATCGAAAAGACCATGCCCTCGTCGAGCAAGGTGTCGGCGGTGGAGGTGATATAGGGCGGCTCGTGCACCTCTGTGCCCAGCCCGTGGCCGGTGCGGTGCAGGAAATAGTCGCCATAGCCCGCCTCCGCGATCACCTTGCGGGCGGCGTCGTCGACCACATGGGCCGGAACGCCGGGGCGCGCGGCCGCCAGCGCGGCTTTGACGGCGGCATTCACCACGGCGTGCACTTCGGCAAAGCCTTCGGGCGGTTCGCCCATGATCGCCATGCGGGTGATGTCCGAAACATAGCCGTCGATCCCGGCGCCGATGTCCATCACCACCGCGTCGCCGTCCTGTAAAACGGTCTCGCCGGTGTGATGGTGGGGGAAGGCGCCGTTGCGCCCCGCGCCGACGATGGTGAAGAGCTGCTTGGCGCCCTGATCGTCAAAACTCTGGCGGATGATATCGGCCACCTGGGTTTCACTCATGCCGGGTTTCATCGCAGCCCAGGCGGCTTCCATGGCGGTGTCGGCGATCTGTGCATTGCGTTTCAGGAGTGCGTATTCCGCATCATCCTTGCGCATCCGGAGCGCGCCGACGGTGCCTTCCGTAAAGCTGCGTTTCGCGTTCAGGAGCCGGTCCTGCACCAGGGCGGCATGATCGGCGCGCATGGTCTCGTCCAGCACATAGGCGCCCGCATTTCCGGTGCCAAGGTCTGCGAGCAGGCGGTCGAGTGCCGCGCCGGGCCCCTCGGCATCGGCCCATTCATAAAACGGCAGGTCGGTCTGTTCGCGGGCGCTGTCGGCTTCGAGCGCGGGCATCAGGAAAGCGGTGGTGCTTTGGGAAATGCAGGCGAGGACGGCACGCTCATCGGCATGGGGGCGGACATCCATCAGCCAGGCCATGTGGGCACCCGGGGCGAGGACGACAAGGTCGGTGCCGGTCTCTTTCATCCGGGCCTGAAGGCGGGCAATGCGGGTCATCGGGCCTCTCGTATCTCTTTGAATGCGTTGAGTAAGTCGGTTCGCGCGTCCGAGACCAGCGCTTCGAGTTCCGCCACTCGGCTGGGGGTGAAATGGCCTGCCACATCGAGGATGTTGACGGTGCCCTGGACCAAGTCCCCGTCACTGACGGGCAGGTTCACGGCGGCTTCACAGCCGAGCGCGTTGATCACCGCATGGTCGGAGAAATACTTGGCAAACCCGGCGGTGTCGTTGGCGACAAAGGTTTCGCCGCGCCCCAGAACCTGCGCGGCCCAGCCGTTTTCGATCATCGGTTTGGTGCCGGTGACGGGGTAGTCCTCGGGATGGGAAGTATAGGCGCGCCAGGCCACGCCTGCGTCGCGGTCGAGAAGCGTGACGGTGAAGAGCTTCGCGCCGGAGGCGGCGTGAAGTGCGGCGAAAATGTCATCGGGGGTCATGGTGTCACTCGCAAAAGGGCCCGGGCGCGGGAGGACGCCCGGGCTTGGGGTCTTATTGTTTTTCGACGAGACGGTAGTAGACGTAATCGGCATTGGCGCCGTTCACGAAACCGCTGACCCCATCCGCCATGGCGACCTGTTTCACCGCCTGGAACATGATGACGAAGGGCGCTTCTTCCTGCATGGCGGATTGCAGCTCCACATACATCTGGTTGCGCTTGTCGGCGTCCTGCTCCGCCAGCGCCGCCTTGGTCTTGGCGTTGATGTCCGCAGGCGGCATCCAGGCGTTCCGCCAGGTGGTGGTCGAGACATATTTGTCGTCGGAATTGTCCGCGTTATAGGCGAAGGCCTTGGCGTTGGAATGAGGATCCATGAAGTCAGGCCCCCAGTACAAGAGCATCCCCTGATGGGTCCGTGCGCGGTACTTGGTGATCACCTGCGCACCGGTGCCGGGCAGGATGTCGAAGTTGATGCCCGCGGGTGCAAAGGTCTGCTGCAGGCTGGCCGCCATATCGGTGAAAGGCTCGGCGTTGATCACGTCGAGCTCGATATTGAGCGGCAGCTCGACACCGCCATCTTCGAGGATCTGCTTCGCCTTTTCAGGATCATAGGTGAAGGGCGTGTCGGTCAGCGCACCGGGGAAGCCTTCGGGCCAGAAGGCCTGATGGACTTCCATCTGCCCTTTGAGGAAGCTGTCGGCCATGCCGTTGTAATCAACGAGATAACGCGAGGCTTCCCAGAGCGCCGGGTTGGTGAGCGGTTCGTGCTTCTGGTTGAAGCTGAACCAATGGACGGCGGTCTGGGGATAGGTTTCGACCTTGATCGCCTCATTGCCCGCAAGACCCGCGATCTGGTCGGGGCTGAGGTTTTTGGCCATGTCCACATCGCCGGATTCCAGCAAGAGACGCTGGGTCGCGGCTTCGGCCACATGGCGGATCATCACCCGTTCGATGCCGGGCGCGGTGTTCCAGTACTTGCCGTTGGCTTCGAGCATCAGCACTTCGCCCGGAGCATAGCGCGCCAGGGTGAACGGGCCGGTGCCGGCACTGTTCTGGTTCAGCCAGGCGTGGCCCATGTCGCCATCCACCTCGTTGGCCATGGCGGTCTTGATGTCGACCACGGCGGCCGGACGGGCGGCAAGGACGTTGAGGACGAAGGACGGCGCGAAATCACCGGCCCAGCGAACCGTGACGGTATTGCCGTCAACACTGACCATCTCTTCGATATTGTCCGCCGACCAGCCGAGGTTTTCGAGAATGAAGGCCGGCGCCTTCTGCAGCACCAGCACGCGCTTCCAGCTTTCCAGCACATCGGCGCCGCGCAGGGGGTTGCCGGAGGAGAAGGTGACCCCTTCGCGCAGTTGGAAGGTCACCGTCTTGGCAGCGGCGTCGATCTCCCAGCTTGTGGCGAGGCCGGGGGCGAGTTTGGTGGTGTCCTCGGCGTCGTATTGCACGAGCTGGTCATAGGTGTTGGCCACGTATTCACCTGAAGTGAATTCATAGGCCGAGGCCGGGTCGATGGTGACGATGTCGTCGATGTTCTGGGCGATCACCAGCGCATTGGCCGGGGTTTCCGCCAGGGCGGGGGCTGCGGTCAGGGCAAACAGGCTGACGGCAAGCATCTTTGCGGGATGCGGGACATGTTTCATGATTCTCTCCTGTTGATGTCGTTTGTTGGGGTCTTATCGGTGCGCGGGCCCAGCAGGCGCGGCGTGGTGCCGGTCCAGAGCAGCTTGGCGGGCCCGTCGCCGATATTGGCAAAGGCATGGGGCGTGTCGCCCATGAAATGCAGGCTGTCGCCCGGATGCAAAACGAATTGGGTGCCGTCGAGCGACTGGCGCACCTTGCCCTCCAGCACCACGATCAGCTCCTCGCCCACATGGGCGGTCACCTCCGAGGCATAGCCTTCGGGGATGTGGATGATCAGCGACGAGATCGTGCCGCCGGGCAGGCTGGTCGAGATATGCTCGTAGGACAGCGAAGAGTCGGCGAGGGCAAAACGCGGCCGTTCGCCTTCGCGGGTCACACTGTCGGAGGGTTTTGGCGTGGAGATGAACACCTCCACATCCACCCCCAGCGTGGCGGCGATATTGGCCAGCGTCCCCAAACTGGGCGTGGCCTTGTCGCGTTCGACCTGGCTGAGAAACCCCACCGAAATGCCCGCCTGATCGGCCAGCGCCTGCAGGGTCAGATCGGCCTTGCGGCGCATGTCCCGGATGCGCCCGCCAAAGGCCGGCGGGCGGGGATTGTCCAGCTTTGCTGCGGGTTCGGACATCGGGCCTCCTACAATAATTTTTATGCTAGTAAAAAAATTTTGATAGGTCAAAACAACTTTGATAGAGGTGGTCGAAAGGAGACCTTGTTGACCCGCGCGCTTCCCGCTTTTCAGTTCCTGCTGACCCTGGCCGTGACCTTTCTCGGCCTCCTGGCGATCACCTTCGTGATCGGCCGGGTGGTGCCGATTGATCCGGTGGTCGCGGTGGTTGGCGACCGGGCCAGCATGGAGACCTACAACGCCACGAAGGAGGCGATGGGGCTCGACGACCCGCTTCTGGTGCAATTCGCGCGCTACGTCGTTCAGGTGGTGCAGGGTGATCTGGGCATGTCGGTGTCCACCGGTCGCCCGGTGGCCGAGGATCTGGCCCGCGTCTTCCCCGCAACCTTTGAAATGGCCACGCTCGGCATCCTTATCGGCGTCGTCATCGGCGTGCCCATGGGGGTGATCGCGGCTGCGCGCCAGGGGCGCTGGATCGATCAGGTGATCCGCGTCATCGGGCTGGCAGGCTATGCCATCCCGGCCTTCTGGCTTGGGCTGATCGGGTTGGTGGTGTTCTATGCCAACCTGCGCTGGGTCGGCGGGCCGGGGCGGATCGACTTCTTTCTCGACGGCATGGTGCCGGTGCGCACCGGTTTGCTGCTGGTCGACAGCGCGATTGATGGGAATTGGGAGGCCTTCGCCAGCGCCTTTTCCCATATCGTGCTGCCGTCTTTCATCCTTGGCTTTTTTGCGCTCGCTTATATCGCCCGGATGACCCGCAGTTTCATGCTCGAACAGCTTGGGCAGGAGTTCATTACCACCGCGCGGGTCAAGGGCGTGCCGGAGCGGCTGATCCTCTGGCGTCACGCTTTCCGGCCGATCCGGGTGCAGCTGATCACCGTGATCGGGCTGAGCTATGCGGGGCTCTTGGAAGGGTCGGTGATGATTGAAACCGTCTTCAGTTGGCCCGGCATTGGCAATTACCTGACCACCGCGCTTCTGAACGCCGACATGAACGCGGTGCTGGGTGCGACGCTGGTGATCGGGGCGGTGTTCGTCGGCATCAACAAAGGCTCGGACGCGCTTTACCGGGTGCTGGATCCGAGGGCGCGCACATGACGACGCGGGATTGGCTTCTCTCCGACGACCCGGAAACACGGATGCAGGCGCGGCTTGGCGTGGCTTACCGACTGGCCCGCGATCTGGCGCGCAATCCGCTCGCCATGGTGGGCTTTGCCATCATCCTTGGCCTGCTGCTGGTTGCCGCTTTCGCCCCCTGGCTTGCGCCCTATTCGCCTGTGGAGGGCGAATTGGCGAACCGGTTGCAACCGCCCTCATGGACCCATTGGATGGGCACCGATGAATTGGGCCGCGACATCCTTTCCCGGGTGATCCATGGCGCCCGCATCACTCTGACCATTGTCCTGCTGGTGGCGGTGATCTCCGCCCCTCTCGGTCTGCTGGTCGGCACGGTGGCGGGCTATTTCGGTGGCTGGGTCGACCGGGTGCTGATGGGGCTGACCGATATTTTTCTTTCTTTACCAAGGCTTGTGCTGGCGCTCGCCTTTGTCGCCGCTCTCGGCCCCGGCATTGAAAACGCGGTCATTGCCATCGCTATTGCCGCCTGGCCGGTCTATGCGCGCATTGCGCGGGCCGAGGTGCTGACCTTCAAGGGCGCTGAATTCCTTGACGCGATCCGGATGCAGGGCGCCTCGAAACTGCGGATCATCGCGCTTCACGTTATGCCGCTTTGCATGTCTTCGACCATCGTGCGGGTGACGCTCGACATGGCGGGCATCATTCTCACCGCCGCCGGTCTCGGCTTTCTCGGTCTCGGGGCGCAGCCGCCGCTGCCCGAATGGGGCGCGATGATCTCGCGCGGGCGGTCGTTCATCCTTGATCAATGGTGGGTCGCCACCATGCCCGGTTTTGCCATCGTCATCGTCTCGCTCGGCTTCTGCCTTTTCGGCGACGGGCTGCGCGACGTGCTCGACCCGAAGCAGAGGTCACGCGGATGAGCCTGCTGTCGGTCAGAAACCTGCGCGTGACCTTCCCCACCGACCATGGGCCGGTCGATGTGGTGCGCGGGCTGAGCTTCGATCTGGGGCGCGAACGGCTCGGCATCGTCGGCGAAAGTGGCTCTGGCAAAAGCATGACCGGCCGCGCGGTGATGGGGCTGGTGCCAAAGCCGGGGCGGGTGACGGCGGACGAATTGACCTTCGACGGTCAGGATCTGCGCGGGTTGTCGGAAGAGGCGATGCGGGGGTTGCGCGGTCCGGCCATGTCTATGGTGCTGCAGGACCCCAGGTTCAGCCTGAACCCGGTCATTCGCATCGGCGACCAGATCGAAGAAGCGATGGCCGTCCACGGCAGGCTCGGCAAACGCGACCGCCGCGCCCGGATGCTCGACGCCCTCAGCGCCGTCCGCATCACCGATCCCGAGCGCGTCGCCCGGCTCTATCCGCACGAGGTCTCGGGCGGCATGGGGCAGCGGGTGATGATCGCCATGATGGTGGTGCTGGAGCCCGCCCTGATGATCGCCGACGAACCTACCTCGGCGCTGGATGTTTCGGTGCGTGGTCAGGTGCTCGACATCCTCGCCGATCTGGTCGACCGGCGCGGCATGGGCCTGATGCTGATCTCCCATGATCTGAACATGGTGGCGCGCTGGTGCGACCGGATTCTGGTGATGTATCACGGCGAGGTGGTCGAAGAACTGGCGGCCGGGGCGCTGATGGAGGCGCAGCATCCCTATACCCGTGGTCTGGTCGCCAGCCTGCCGAAGATCGATGAAACACGCGACCGGCTGCCGGTGCTGGATCGGAGCCGGCTATGATCCGGGTCGAGGATCTTTCGGTGCGCTTTGGCGACACCCAGGTACTGCATGACGTGTCCTTCGAGGTGGCAGCGGGCGAGAGTTTTGCGCTGGTGGGCGAAAGCGGGTCGGGCAAGTCAACCATTCTGAAGGCGCTCGCCGGGCAGGTGCCGGTGGCGGGCGGATCCTTGGCCCTGGGCGACGCGGCGGGCGCCATGACGGCAAAAGCGCGGGCGCGCCAAGTGCAAATGGTGTTCCAGGATCCCTATGGAAGTCTGCACCCGCGCCGGACCATCGACGACACGTTGAGCGAACCACTTTTGATCCATGGGCTGCCCGACCGCGACACGCGGGTTCTGGCGATGCTCGATGCGGTGGGGCTGCCACGCCGGTTCCGGTTCCGGCTGCCGCATCAGCTTTCGGGCGGACAGCGGCAGCGTGTGGCGATTGCGCGCGCGCTGATGCTGGACCCGCCGGTACTGCTTCTTGATGAGCCGACCAGCGCGCTTGATGTGTCCGTTCAGGCTGAAATCCTCAACCTGTTGAAATCATTGCGCGAAGAGAAGGGGCTGACCTTTCTTCTGGTGACCCATGATCTGCCGGTGGTGAGCTTTCTCTGCGACCGCCTGGCGATCCTGAAGGCAGGCCGGATCGTGGAAATGGCTGGGGTCGAGGCCCTGCGGGCAGGACAATTCGCCTCGCCCTATGGGCGGGAATTGTTCGACCGCACGGTGCACGGCTGAGCGCTCAGACGTGCTGACCGCCGTTGATCTCGATCTCGGCCCCGTTGACATAGGAGGAGGCGTCCGAGCAGAGGAAATGGATCACGTCGGCCACCTCATCGACACTGCCGAGCCGCCGCATCGGCAACTCCTCGACAATCTTTTCGGTGCCTGGTGACAGGATCGAAGTTTCGATTTCGCCCGGCGCGATGGCGTTGACACGCACCCCGAGCGGGCCGAAATCATGGGCCATTTCCCGGGTCAATGCGGCCAGGGCCGCTTTCGATGTGGCGTAGGCGGCGCCGGCGAAGGGGTGGACCCGGGCGCCCGCGATGGAGGTCACATTGACGATGGAGCCTTTCGCCTCGACCAGTTCATCGCGCAAGCCCCGGGACAGCACGATGGGCGCGAAGAAGTTGACGTGAAACACCTTGCCCCAGTCCATCAGATCGGTGTCGATCGTGTTGAGTCGCGCGCCGCCGGGCCCCTTGGGCGAGATGCCGGCATTGTTGACCAGACCGTGGAGCGGGCCGTCGAGCCTTTCGCGGATCACCTCCACCGCGTTGATGATGTCGGCGGGGTCCGACAGGTCGATCCGGATGTGGTTGTCCTCGCCGCCGGGCCAGGGGCAATTGGCATCGAAGGGCTGGCGCGAACAGGTCAGCACCCGCCAGCCTTCGCGGGAGAATTTTTTGACCGTCGCATGGCCGATCCCCCGGCTGGCGCCGGTCAGAAGAAGGTTTTTCGCCACGGTGATGACCCCCGAAGAAGACGTTGTCGTGGCGACTATAGGGGCGGGGCGCGGGTTCGGAAAGGCGGCTCTACATTCGGGAAAGACGGTCTTCGTCGTCGATCACGGTCAGGCCGGGCCAGCGCCAGAGAACCAGATTGAGGTCGCGGGCGCTGGCCCCCCGGGCGAAGCTGCGGATCAAAAGGCCGGCATAGCCTTCGGCAATCAGCCCTACGGCGAAATTCTGGGTCGGGACCGGGGCGCCGTCGAGCATCTTCTGCCGCCAGGCCGGGTCCGCCAGCGCGTCGGAAGAAAGCCCGCGTTTGGCCAGGGAACCAGCATCGCGGCTGTCGAAGATCGGGGCGAGATCGGCCTCGTAGGACACAAGGATCGTCGGTTGCAGGCTGCCGACCTGGTGGGCCTCGCGCAGGGCGCCTGCGGGATCAAGGGCGGTGTAGAGCGTAGGCGTGCCACGGGCGTTGAACCGCCCGCCATAGCGCTCGGCACCTGCCCCCAAGAGCGGCATGCGGGCATAGACGGGGTTGAGCGCCCGGTAGAGCGGGCCCCGGTAACCGCCTTCTTCTGTCAGTGGCATCAGGCGTAGGCGCCGGCATCGACCGCGTCGATATAATCGAGCACCTGTTGCGCCTTGCCGTCCTGCACAAGCTGCATGGCGGTGCGGCCGTCGAAGCCGGGCAGGGGTTCGGAGCGGTACCAGGCATAGGCCACCAGATCGGAGCCGAAGCGCGGTTTCACCTTGTTGAGCACCTCGACCAGTTCGCGCAGTTTGCGCTGGGTCTTGTCCGAGTTGATCCGCGCCCGGCGTTGCAGCGCATCCTTGCCCAACCCCACGGTCAGGGCGATTTCCTCCGACGAGGTGCGCAGCGCATGGGCGATCTTGCGGGGTTCGAATTGTCCGGCTTCGGTGAAGGTCATCAGGGGCATATCGGCCTCATTTCCGGTAATACTGACGTAATTTAGCGTCAGAATAAGCGAATTTCAAGCCGTGCTAGCTGAGCCGCCGCCGCTGCATCATCGGTGTGACGCCAAAGGCGGTGCGATAAACCCGGGCGAAATGGCCTGGACTTTCAAAGCCGCAGGCCAGGGCGATGTCGATGATCGACAATTCGGTTTGCACCAGCAGGTTGCGGGCCCGGTCGAGCCGCATGTCGAGATAGAATTTCTTTGGCGAAGCGTTGAGGTATTTTCCGAACAGCCGCTCCAGTTGTCGGGTGGAGATCCCCAAGTCCTCGGCGATCCGGGCTGAGGAGACAGGGGCGTCCAGGCGCTCCTCCATCAGCGTCACGGCGCGGGCCAGATGGGGGTTGCGGATGCCGTGGCGGGACTGGAGCGAGACCTTCTGCGCCGCTGACCCCTCGCGCACGGCGTTATAGACCATCTGGTCTGAGATCGCGATCGACAGGTCGCGCCCATGGGCTTCTCCGATCAGGTGCAGCATCAGATCGGCGGTGGCGGTGCCGCCCGAGGCGGTCGGGTATCGGGCGTCGGCGACAAAAACGCTGCGCTGCAGGGCAACTTCGGGAAATTCCTCCATGAAACTGTCGTGAAACTCCCAGTGGATCGCCGCCTCCTGGCCATTGAGAAATCCGCCCTGGGCCAGCACCCACGACCCGGAACAAAGCGCCCCGATCCGGGTCCGCGACAGCCGGTCCTTGCGGCGCAGCGCATTGGTCAGGGCGCTGTGATCCATGGTCTGGACGTTGAGGCCCGAAAGCACGAAGAGCCGGTCACATTCGAGCAGATTGTCGAAGCCATGGTGCACCTCGATGCGGGTGTCATCCGAACTGCGCGCTCCCTTCCCGTCCTGCGACGCATAGGACCAGCGATAAAGCTCCTGCCCCGAGACCAGATTGGCGATGCGCAGGGGATCGACCGCGCAGGCAAAGGCGATATGGGTGAAGTCTTCGACCAGGGCAAAGACCCAATGCTCCGTGGCCGTCATGGGGTGTCTCCGTTTTCTCGCGTGTCTGAGGCTATACGCGGAAATGAAATGTAGACAAGTTGTATTTTTTGCATAGAGTTGCCGTCAACCCTGTGCCGAGGAGGCCCGATTGAGCGCCAAGACCATCACCCGAAAGGCCCATTGTGCCGAGGATATCCGGCGTCGGATCCTGACGCTGGGCTTCGAGCCGGGCAGCTATCTGGACGAAACGGATCTGTCGGAGCGCTATGACATCTCGCGCCCGCCCCTGCGCGAAGTGCTCAACCAGCTCGCGGGCGAAGGCTATGTGGTCTTGCAGAAAAACCGCGGCGCCCAGGTCGCGCCCATGTCGCACAAGACGATGCGGAATTTCTTCGTGGCCGCGCCGATGCTCTATGCCGCCGTCACGCGATTGGCGGCACACCATGCCACCGATGCGCAGATCATGCAGCTGAAGGATGCGCAGCTTCTTTTTCGCAAGGCGGAGCGGGACGGGGATACCGCCGCGCGTGCCCTGATGAACCAGCGGTTTCACGCGATCATCGGCGAGATGGCGGATAATGAATTTCTGGCACCCAGCCTCCGGCGTCTTCTGATCGACCACACCCGAATTGCCATGTCGTTCTACAATCCGCGCAACCCGGTGCTGGCGGCCGAGCGCGCAACGGCGGCGGATCAGCACGACGCATTCATCGCCTTGATCGAAGCGGGCGATGCGGATGGGGCGGCAGCACTGGCGCTGTCCCATTGGGAATTGTCGCGGGCCAGCCTCGAAAGTTTCGTCACGCCTCCGGGCATGGACATTCCGCTGGGGCAGGCCCCGGGCGCCCGTCAGGACGGAGGTGGCGCATGAAGTTCGAAGGCATCTACACGCCAGTCATCACGCCCCATGATGACGCGGGCGGGATCGACCGGAAGGCGCTGGCCGCCCAGGTCGAGTATCTGATTGGCGCGGGCGTGCATGGGCTGATCAATGGCGGCTCGACCGGCGAATATTACGCGCAAAGCATGGAGGAGCGCGCCGAGGTCGCGGGCTTCATGAAGGAGGTGATCGCAGGGCGGGTGCCACTCATCGTCGGCACCATCGCGATCCGGCTGGAAGACTCGCTCAAGATGGCCGAACATGCCGCTCGGATCGGGGCCGATGCGCTTCTGGTCGGCACCCCGCCCTATGCGGTGCCGACCGAGCGGGAGAATGCCCTGAATGCGCTGGCCATCGACCGGGCCGCCGATCTGCCGATCATGCTTTACAATTATCCCGGCCGGATGGGGGTCGAGATGGGCGAAGAGTTCCTCGACCGGGTCGGGCGCAGTCGGAACTTCTGCGCGATCAAGGAAAGCTCGGGCGATATCAACCGGGTGCATCTGCTGGCGCGCGACTATCCCCATATCCAGATGTCCTGCGGCATGGACGATCAGGCGCTGGAATTCTTTGCCTGGGGCGCGCGAAGCTGGGTCTGTGGTGGCTCGAATTTCCTGCCCCATGAACATATCGCGCTCTGGCGCGCCTGTGCGATGGATGGGGATTTTGCCCGGGGCCGCCGGATCATGTCGGCCATGATGCCGCTGATGCGGGTGCTGGAGCAGGGCGGCAAGTTCATCCAGTGCATCAAGCATGGCTGCGAGATCGCGGGCAACCGCGCCGGGCCGCCGCGCCCGCCGCTGAAGGGGCTCAACAAGGATGACAAGCGGCAGTTGGACCAGGTGGTGCGGGTGCTGAAACGCACCGTGGCCGAGATCGAGGCAGAGGCAGGACAATGACATTGCTGACAGCAGAGGAATATCGGGCCATCGCCGCAGGGCTGACCCCGCCGACCCAGGCCTTCATCGACGGCGGCTTTCGTGCCGCCCGGTCGGGCACGACATTCGAGACGGTGAACCCGGCCACGGGCGAGGTCATTGCACAGGTGGCGGCCTGCGGGGCGTCGGATGTGGATCTGGCGGTGGAAAAGGCGCGCGAGGCGTTCGAGGACGGGCGCTGGTCGCGGCTGGCGCCGGGGGCGCGCAAGGATGTGCTGATCCGGCTGGCGAAACTGCTGACCCGGAATGCCCGCGAGTTGGCGGTGCTGGAAAGTGTTGAATCGGGCAAGACGATCTATGATTGCGAAACCGTGGATGTGCCCGAGACGATCCATTGCCTCAAATGGCACGCCGAGTTGATCGACAAGATCTATGATCAGGTCTCGCCCGCCTCCGACGACCATATCGCCATGGTGGTGCGGGAACCCGTCGGCGTTGTCGGCCTCGTCTTGCCCTGGAACTTCCCGCTTCTGATGCTCGCGTGGAAGATCGGCCCGGCACTGGCTGCCGGCTGTTCGGTGGTGGTGAAGCCGGCCGAGGAAACCTCGCTCACCGCGCTGCGGGTCGCGGAACTGGCGATGGAGGCCGGGCTGCCTGCGGGGGTGTTGAACGTGGTGCCAGGCCTGGGGCCGGAGGTGGGCGAACCGCTCGGGCGGCATATGGATGTGGATGCGGTCAGCTTCACCGGATCGACCGAAACAGGCCGCCGCTTTCTGCGCTACGCGGCGGACTCAAACCTCAAGGAAGTCACGCTGGAGATGGGCGGCAAGAACCCCGCCGTGGTGCTGAATGATGCCGAAAACCTCGACCGGGTGGCGGCCCATGTGGTGAATGGCGCCTTCTGGAACATGGGGGAGAATTGCTCGGCCTCGTCGCGGCTGATCGTGCAATCGGGCGTGAAGGACGCGCTGCTGGACCGGATCAAGGCGCATCTGCGGGAATGGCCCATGGGCGACCCGCTGGATCCGGCGAACCGGGTCGGCGCGCTGGTCTCAACAGCGCATTTCGACAAGGTCTGCGCCTATCTGGGCGGGGCCGGTGTTCTGGCCGGGGGCGCGGCGAAAGACGGATTTGTGGAACCCACCATTGTCGAGGTGACCCCTGACAGCAGCCAGGCGCGCGAAGAGATCTTCGGCCCGGTCTTGGCCCTTCTCACGGTGGAGACCGCCGATCAGGCCATCGCGCTCGCCAATGACACCGAATACGGCCTCGCCGCCTCGATCTTCACCGCCAATATCAAGCGCGCCTTGCGCGGCGCGCGGGCCTTGCGCGCGGGCACCGTGACGGTGAACGCTTACGGCGAGGGGGACATCTCGACGCCCTTCGGCGGCTTCAAGGCCAGCGGTTTTGGCGGGCGCGACAATGGCATTCAGGCCCATGATCAATACACCCGGATCAAGACGATCTGGATTGATCTGGCCGATGAGGATGACGAGGCGGTGATGTGACGCGGATCCGCGTCGACCGCCTGCCGGTCTTTCAGGGGCCCGCGGCCTGGAACGTGATCCTCGGGCCGGCGCCGGACTATGCGCCGCTGGAAGGGGTGCAGACGGCAGATGTGGTGGTGATCGGCGCGGGTTTTGCGGGATTGTCAGCGGCACGACGGCTGAAGGCGCAGGATCCGACCCTGTCGGTGGCGGTGCTTGAAGCGGGGCGGATCGCGGAAGGATCGGCCGGGCGCAATTCGGGTTTCATGATCGACCTGCCCCATGATCTGGCCTCGGAGGATTATGCCGGCGCGGGAGATGACCGGACGCTGATCGCGCTCAACCGGCAGGCCATCGGCTTTGCCAGTGACGCGGTGACGGAGTATCAGATCAACCCGGATTATTTCGACCGTTCGGGCAAGGTGAACGGTGCTGCGAGCGCGGCGGCAGAGGGGCATAACGACAGCTACGCCGCACATCTGGGCGCGCTGGGGGAACCGTCGGAACGGCTGGACGGGCAGGCGATGCAGGCTCTGACCGGGTCGCGGCATTACCGGTCGGGGCTTTACACGCCGGGGACGGTGACGCTGCAGCCGGCGGGCTATATGCGCGGGCTGGCAGCCGGTCTGGCGCGCTCCGGCGTGGCGATCCACGAATGCTCTGCCGTGCGGGAAATGACCCGGCAGCGGGGCGATTGGCGGGTGAAGACCGCGCGCGGAGAGATCAGCGCCGCCCGGGTGATCCTGACGGTGAACGGGCATTTGGAAAGCTTCGGCTTTGAACGCGGGCGGCTGATGCAGCTTTTCCTTTTTGCGGTGATGACGCCCGAGCTGGACGCGGAAATGATCAAGACGCTGGGCGGGCAAAGCCGCTGGGGGATCACCCCGTCGGATCCGATGGGGACGACCGTGCGGCGCATCGATACCGGGCAGGGGGGCAACCGGATCATCACCCGGACCTGTGCCCATCTGGCGCCGGGTCGGCGGATCGGGCCACGCCACGTGGCGCGGGCGGCGCGGGTGATGCAGCGGAAGTTCGACGCGCGGTTTCCCGCGCTTGCGGGGATGGCGATGGAGCATGGCTGGGCCGGGCATCTGTGCCTGACGCTGAATGGGGTGTCGGTGACCCGCGAACTGGACGAGGGGCTTTTTTCGGGCTGTGTGCAGAACGGGCTCGGCACCGCGCGGGGCACGCTGACCGGCATTGCGGCAGCGGATCTGGCGCTGGGGTGTGAAAGCGACATCGCCCGGCATTTCAGCGCGGAGCCGGTCGCCAAACGTCTGCCACCGCAGCCCTTTCAGCAATGGGGCGCCAATGCGGTGCTGCGCTACCGGGAATGGCGGGCGCGGCACGAATAGGCGCGGTCAATACTCCTGATTGAGCGCGTCTTCGGCGGGGATCTCCCGTTCGCGGCGGGCGATATAGTCGAGCAACGCTTCGTTTTTCGCCTCGTCCAGCCTGGGTTCCTCGTAATCGGCCAAGAGCGCCCTGGCGTGTTCCAGCGCGCGCTGGGTGATTTCCTTCGCCCCTTCCGCTTGCCATTGCTCGATCGAATTGTTGTCGAAAAGCTCGGGCATGAAAAACGCGGTCTGGAAATTGTCTTGGGTATGGGGGTGGCCCAGGTAGTGGCCGCCCGGACCCACATCGGTGATGGCGGCGAGAGCGGTGTCGAAATCGTCCCATTTCGGGCCTTCGGCCATGCGATAGGCCATGGCGCATTGTTCCGCATCAACGATGAATTTCGCCACCGAGCAATGCATACCCGCCTCGTTCCAGCCCGCCGAGTGCCCGATGTAATTGGCCCCCGCATGGAGCGTGGCGGAGAGGGTCGTCGCGCTTTCATACCCTGCCTGCGCATCAAAGGTTTTCGCGCCCCCCAATGTGTTGGAGGTGCGCCAGGGCACGCCGTAGAACCGCGCCATCTGGCCGATCATGAAATTCATCAGGCTGATCTCGGGCGTTCCGGCCATGGGCGCGCCGGATTTCATCGACACGGTCGAAAGGTAATGGCCGTAAATCGCGGGCGCGCCCCGGCGGATCACCTGGGTATAGGCGAGCGCGGAAAGCGCTTCGGCATTCAGTTGTGCCACAGTGGCGGGCACGCTGGCGGGCGTGTTGGCGCCTCCCAGAACGAAGGGCGAGCACAGCACCGGCTGGTTGCGGCGGCAGAAGGCGCGCATCGCCCCCAGCATGGTTTCATCCCACACGAGCGGTGAGTTGCCGTTGCAATTGCCGGTCGTCACCGGGTTGGTTTCGAGGAAATCTTCGCCAAAGAGGATGGCGCACATGTCCAGCACATCCTCGGCGTTTTTCGGGCTGGTGGTCATGCCCATGAACATCTTGTCGGAATGTTTCATCGAAGAATAGGTGATCCGCAGGTGCCGGTGGCTGATCGGATGGTCATAGGGTTCGACAATGTGATGGGCGGTGGAATGGAGCGCGGGCAGCATGTGGCTGAGCTTGTGGAACATCGCCAGATCGTCGAGCGTCGGGTTGCGGCGCACATCTTCGAGATCGCGCAGATAGGGGGCGCCGGTCATCGGGACGAAGACGGAATGGCTGCCGCCGAGCCGGACGTTGTTGGCCGGGTTGCGGGCGGAATAGGTGAAGTCCGACGGGATCGTGGCGATCAGGTCGCGCACCAGGCCACGGTCGAGAAAGACCCGCTCGCCCTTGACCTTGGCGCCTGCCGCCCTCCAATCGGCGAGGGCAATCTCGTCGCGGAACTGAACGCCGACCGTTTCGAGAATGTCCATGGAGGCCGCATCGATCCGTTCGATCTGGGCGCCATCCATCATTTCACAGAGCGGCAGCGTCCGGGTGAGACCCGGCAGCATGGTGAAATCACGGGCCGTCCGCAGGGCGCGGCGGGCCGACCGGCCGCCTGCGCGTTTCGGTGCTGCACTTTCCATTTCGGACATGACCACTCTCCCTGAAATGGGTCCATCCTCGGGCAAGAACGGGGGCGGGCACGTGCCGGAATGCGAAGCGGGTGTCACAACAAACGACCTGCGAGGCGGGGTTTTCTTCGCGCGGTGGCGGGGGTTTGATTCATATCAAAACACGACATGCGAATATATGAATAGAAATGGCAGCCGCATCCCGGACGGCAGAGCGCGGCGCGCGGTTCTGCGCGGCCTCGTCCGGCGGCGCCTGATCTTCGAGACCCCGGAAAGGAACGCCCCCATGAAACACCTTGCCCTTGCGGCTTTCGCCGCTCTCGGCCTGACCGGCCCCGCGCTGAGCCAGGACGCCCCCGAAACACTGGTCACCATCCTGACCGCGCCGGAGCCGCAGACCCAGTTGATGGCCATGGTTCTGGCGCTGCAGGCGGCCGGGCAGGGGGCCACGCCCCATGTGTTGCTGTGTGGTCCGGCCGGTGATCTCGCGTTGAAGGACGCGCCCGAAAGCGCCACCGCGCCGCAACCGCCGCGCGACGTGAGCCCGCAGGCACTTCTGCGCAAGATTGCCGGTCTGCCCGGCGCCAAGGTGGAAGTCTGCGCGATCTATCTGCCCGGCAAGGGGGCGGATGCGTCGGTGCTGATCGACGGCGTGGGCGTGGCCAAACCGCCTGCCATGGCCGGGGCGATGATCGCGCCCAATGCGCGGATTGCGAGCTACTGAGCGGCGCGGGCCTCTCATCAGAAGACAAGCGGAGGAGTGCAGACATGTCCCATAACGTGAACCGAAGACAGCTGTTGGCCCTTGCGGCGGGCGGGGCGGCCCTGGCCTCGGCCGGAACGCCGCGCCGGGCGGAGGCAAAGACCAGAACCTCCGCGCGGATCGTGATCATCGGCGCAGGTGCCGCCGGCACGGCGCTGGCCAACCGGCTGGTGCGTCGGCTGGACGGGGCGCGGATCACCCTGGTCGATCCCCGGGTGGAGCATCTTTATCAGCCCGGCCTGTCGCTGGTGGCTGCCGGTCTGAAACCGGCCGATTATGTGGTGTCGAAAACCACGGACTGGCTGCCGGATGGGGTGGAGCTTGTCGCGGAACGCGCCGAAGCGATTGATGCCGAGGTCAAGAGCGTGACCACCGAAAGCGGGCGTAGCCTCGACTATGATTTCCTCGTGCTCGCGCCCGGTCTGGTGCTGGATCACGACGCGATCGACGGGTTTTCGCTTGATCTCGTCGGCAAGAACGGGATCGGCGCGCTTTATGCCGGTCCAAGCCATGCGGCGGCCACCTGGCAGGCGGCGTCGCGCTTTGTCGAAGAAGGTGGCGTGGGGATTTTCACCCGGCCCGAGACCGAGATGAAATGCGCCGGCGCCCCGCTCAAGCACACCTTCCTGATTGAGGACATCACCCGCAAGGCCGGCAATCGCGGCAAGGCGGATCTGCATTATGCCGCGCCCCAGGGCAGCCTCTTCGGGGTGCCGATCGTGGCCGAGAAGGTGCGCATGCTCTTTGGCGATCGCGGCGTGACCACCCATATGAAACACACGCTGAAATCCATTGATCCCGGCGCCAAGCGGGCGGTGTTCGAAGATGCGGAGGGAAGCCGTCAGGAGATGGGCTATGATTACCTCCATGTGATCCCGCCCCAGCGCGCGCCTGAGGTGATCCGGCAATCCGGTCTCGCCTGGGCGGACAAATGGACGGATCAGGGCTGGGTCGAATGCGACAAGGCCAGCCTCCAGCATCTGCGCTATGACACGATCTGGGCACTTGGCGATGTGGCCGGCGTGCCCAAGGGCAAGACGGCGGCCTCGGTCAAATGGCAGGTGCCGGTGGTCGAGGACGGGCTGGTGGCCGCCATCGAGGAGCGCACGCCGACCGAAACCTACAATGGCTACACCTCCTGCCCGATGATCACCCGGGTCGGGCGCGCCATGCTGATCGAGTTCGATTACGACAACAATCTGGTGCCCTCCTTCCCCGGCGTGATCGCGCCGCTGGAGGAATTGTGGATCAGCTGGCTGATGAAGGAAGTGGCGCTGAAGGCCACCTATAACGCGATGCTGCGCGGTCAGGCCTGAGGAGAACGACAATGAAGGAACTGACATTCGAAACCCTGCTGGCCGTCTTCGAGGAGATCTTCGGTGCGGGTCTGTTCTGGACGATGGTCGCCCTGGCCGTCGTGGTGACGCTGGCCTATCTCTTCGTGCTGATCCGGGATCGGCATATCGCCTGGCGGAAGTTCCTGCTGGCGCAGGTCTCCATGCCCTTTGGTGCGGTGGCGGCGGTCTGGTTCGTGCTGACCATGACCCATTCGCAACTGGCCGATCTGGGCGGCCCGGTGGATGTGATCCTGATGCTGGGGATTGCGGGGGCGGGCGCCGTGGGCGCGGCGATCCTGGTCTACACGGCGCAATCCCTGGTGCAGGCGCGCCGCCCGGAGTGAATGCGTCGCCTCTCCGCCGCCCCGGTCAGACCTTCACGATCTGATCGAGCAGGGCAGCGGCCTCGCTGCCCTTGAGGCTGTGTTTCCAGAGGCTTTCAGCCACCTGCTGGTGCAGTTTGACCGATTCCTCGGCCGCCGTGATCGTCGCCACGCCGATCCGGACATTGGCCGGGGCGCCAAGACGGAATGGGCTGACGGCAACCTGGGAGCGGGTCGCCTGTCGCAGAATCTGGAAGCTGGTGCTGGGCATGGAATCCTGGACCAGCCCAAGCTGAATACCGATCGGCTGGTCGCGCAACAGCTCCGCCACAGCGGCGATTTCGGCGCGGGCGGCCTCCTGTCGCCGGGCCGGGGCAGCGGCCGGGTCGTTGGTGTTGCCCATAAGGCCCGAGGCCAGAAAGTATTCCAGTTCCGACACCGAAAGCAGGCCGATGAAATTCGGTCTGCGGGTCCGGAATTGCCGCTTCCTGTCGCGCAGGATCTCGCAGATCTGCGCAATGGCGCTTTCAAGCCCGTCCCGGTTGGCCGCCGTCTCGGGCACGCTTTCCAACAGCACCTCGGGCAGCAGGTCATCGAAACCGTCGGTGGTCAGTAGATAGGGCACCGGTCCGAAAAGCGCGGTGATCTGATCCGCCTCCGCCTCGATCTGCCGCAGCCGTTCGAAGAAGGTGAGCGCTGAGGAGATGTTTTCCGACCCGACCCCGAAAAGCGAGGCCAGCGAGACATCCAAGAGGTCCGCGATCTTGCCCAAAGCATCGACGCGGATCGGCTGGCCCGATTCGTAGCGATAGATGGCGGCGCGGGAAATGCCGGTGTGGCGGGCCACGTCTTCCGGGGTCAGCCCGGCCCCCAGGCGGTAGGATTTCAGCCTGTTCCCGATGTCCGAGATCAATTGGTACTGCGACGACATTCCGTTGGCTTCAAATGGTTTCGGTCCGGTGACACTAGTCCAGACGATGTGCAAAGTGTAGACGAAATCGGAAATATTCTCAAAAATGAGAAAAATCTTGACTGAGATATGAAAAGGCTGTCCTCTAAACAAAACAACAGTGGAGACTTTGATGAAAACCCTACCGTCCCTCAGCCGTCGCGCGCTGGGTGTTTTTGCACTTGGTGCCATGAGTTTGGTCACAAATCCGGCGATTGCACAAGAATTCACCGCCCGCATCGGCCATCTGGAATCGCCCCAGCAGAGCCGCCATGTGCATCTGGAAAAGGTCGCGGCCCTGGTGTCGGAACGGACCGGCGGTGCGGTCGAGTTCCAGATCTTCCCCCAGGCGCAGCTGGGCAACCAGCGTCAGATGACCGAAGGGGTGCAGTTGGGCACGCTGGAAGCAACCGTGTCGCCTGCGGCCTTTCTCGGCGGGTTCAACCCGGCGGTGTCGGTGCTGGATATTCCCTATCTGATGCCCGGCGACAGCGCCAAGGCGCAGGCCCTGCGCGAAGGCCCGTTCGGCGAGGCGCTTC
>JAOXSD010000279.1 GCA_025800205.1 Silicimonas sp.
CCCTTCCACATTGGTGAAGCTCACGCCCATCAGGCTGGCCACACCCTCCATCGCGGCAAGCTGGATCAGGTCATTGCCGTCACCGCCGTCGATCACCGTGCCACGATGGTCGCCCGCACTCAGGCCAAAGATGTCATCGCCGTCATTGCCCTCCAGCACATCCGCGCCTTCGTCGCTGTCGATGTAATCGTCGGACTGGCTGCCCCTGATCGTGTCGGCCCCATCACTGCCATGCAGACCGGACGTGTTGTGGATGTAATCAACCCCCGACATATCCAGAAGCCCGTTGCGGTCCACCTGCAGATAGGTGCCCGAGGCATCGAGCCGTTCGATGTTGCGGAAGGTCGCGCCTTCGATGTCGAGCGTGGTCGACATGAGGTTGGCCCGCACCACATCAAAGCCGTCACCACCGTCGATGATGTCGCCCATGGCCTCGCCGAGCCCCAGCAGGAAGACGTCATTGCCGCCATTGCCCATCAGCACATCGGCGCCAAGACCACCGCTGATCACCTCGCTCGCATTCGACCCAAAGATCGTGTTGGTGCCGGAATTGCCGAAAATGCCGCGCGTGTTGATCACCTGCCCCACGGTCGAAAGGTCGATATGGCCCTTCTCGCCCGACAGCAGGATCGCGCCATAATTCAGATCGAGCGTCTCGATCCCAACGAACTCCGCATCGGTCAGATCGACGACCTGCTTCTGCTCGGCCACCCGGACCACATCGACCCCGTCGCCGCCTTCAAAGATCACCGTACGGCCATCTTCGGGCGTTTCAATCAGGAAGATGTCATCGGTCGCGGTGCCTTCGCGCAGGATCTCGCCGCGCGGGGTCACGTTCACCGTGACCGTGCCGGTGGATTGCGCGCCCTGCTCGTCTTCCAGCGTGTAGGTGAACGTGTCCTGCCCGTAGAAATCCGCATCCGGCGTGTAGGTCACCTGACCCGTCGCGGCGTCGAAAGTGACAGAGCCGTTCGGCCCGTCTTGCGCGCCCACAAGGGTGAATGTCCCGCCCACGTCGGCGTCGAAATCGTTGTCGAGCACGGAGAAAGTACCGGAGGCATCCTCGTCCAAAGTGTAAAGATCGGCCACCGCCGTGGGCGCATCATTGGCGCCCTCCACGGTGATCGTCAGGGTTTGGGTCTGCGACGCGCCGGTGCCATCGGTCACCGTGACGGTCGCCGTGACCACCTCGGTCTCGCCTTCCAACAGCGCATCAAACGCGCCCGCATGGTCGAACCGAACATTCTGGCCATCGACGATTTCCAGCGTGCCTTTCGAAGGCTGGGTGATCGCCTCGATGGTGATGGTCTCGCCATCCACCTCGATGTCATTGGCGGTCACGTCGATCAGGAGCGGCGCGCCTTCCTCGGAAATCGACACCGCGTCATCCACCGCGCGCACGTCATCGGCCACCGGGGTGACGGTGATCACCGCCTCGCCCACGGCCTCGGCCCCGTGTTCATCGGCCATGGTGTAGGTGACGACCATCGCGCCGGTGAAATCCGCCCCGGGTGCGACCCGCAGCTGATTGCCCTCGACCGTGACCGTGCCATCCGGCGACGAACCGGAGACCAGCGTGAAGCTCGCGCCGTCATCCACATCGGTGTCATTGGCCAGCACGTCGAGCAGGATCGAGCCATCCTCGGCCACCGTCCCGGTGTCGGCAATCGCCACTGGCGCGTCGTTCACCCCGTCGATCACCACGCGGGCGGCGAGCCAGGAGAGCGAGCCATCAGCGTTCTTCACCTGATAGGTGAACGTGTCTTCCTTGGTGTCGCCCACGTTCAGGTGGTTGTTGTCGGCCCCATCGGCATAGACCACGGCCCCGGTCGGCGTCACGAAGAGGTTGCCGCCCATCATGCTGAACAGCTTGCCAAAGTTCAGGGACGACCCCTTGACCTTGTTCATCTCGCCGTCAAAGCCCTGGAGCAGGGTGTTCGAGGCGGTGGCGAAATCCGTGTTCTCATCGAACCGCAGATCGATATGGGGCGTCGGCGGGTTCGACCCGATTTCGACCTGGAAATCTTCGGTGATCGTGCTGAACTGGTCGCGGTCGAGCGCGATGTCCTTCAGCTCAAAGAGCCGCAATTCGTTGAAATCCAGATCGGTGCTCTGACCGGCAAATTCGCCCAGACCGGAACGAATGCCATCGGCCACCACTTCCATGATCTCTTCGACAAAGCCGAGCGGCAGTTCCAGCAGCGCATCGTCAAAGAGATCACGCGGATCAAGCCCCGCCAGATCGTCGATGCCGAAATCCTGCGTGGTCTTCACCGCCGCATAGTCGAAATCGATATCATAGCTGGTGTTCTCGCCAATCTTGATATCGCCTTCCACATCAATGCCATAGAGCGTCAGGTTCGGCACGATATCGAGCTTCAGGCGATAGTCGTAATCCACGTCACCGGCAAAGCTGTAGACCGCCTTGCCATCCAGCACGTCGCCCGGATTGCCCGAGGCAAAGAACTGCGCCGGGTCACCCACCTTGTGCGTGTCGGATGTGAACCCGTCCAGCGTATAGGTGACTTCGACCTCATCGGGGTCGAACTTGGCGATCTGCACCAGATCGACACCGGCATCGAGCACCATGGAGAAGAAATCGAACTCGGTCGACAACTGCATGTCGACACCGCGCGCGATGTCCTTGATCAGGCTGCCGACCTTGTCGATGCCCGCCTCGACATTCGCGGCGGTCTCATTGGCAAGCGACGCCGCCGAGGTCAGCATGTTCTGCACCGCGTTTTCAAAGTTGCGCGCCGCGTTGGCACCGGCATGAACGACGCCCGCCGCGCCATTCAGGATACCGGTGATGCTGTCGACCGCGCCACCGATGCCGCCGACACCCGAGAGAAGCCCGAGAATATCGGCAATCTTGTTCAGCGCATCGCCCGCCGCACCCAGACCAAAGCCTGCCACATCGCCAAGAAAATCGGCGGTGCCCAACACCAGCGGGTTGTTGGCAATGGCGGTCAGAAGATCGCTGGCGACACTGGCCATGCCGTTGATCACGAAACCCAGACCATCGGTCATCGCATCAATCGTCGCGTCAAAGGCGGTTTCCAACCCTTCCCGCGTCAGCAGCGGGATGGTCGGCAATTGCAACGCGCTGCCCACCAGCGGCACCGCGCCCATGATCGTGTTCAGCACGCCCACCACCGCGTTCATCCCTTCGATGAACGGGTTCACGGCGGCGGCCACCAGATCAAACGGCTGCACCTTCAACTGCGAGGCAAAGCCCGATTCCAGCACCTTGGTGGTCTGCTGGTTCAACTCCAGCGCGGCCTGCGCGCCAATGGACGCGCCCACCACAATGGGGATCAAATAGGGTTGGGATTTTGCCGCCTCCAGCGCGCCTTCGGTAATCTTGTCGATGGCGATGGAGGCCACTTCCGGGGCCAGTTCGTCGAAATCCACCGATAGGCCTGCCAGCCGCGTGGTCTGCACCACCTCGATCTGATGGGTGCCGGATTTGGTGTCCATGTCACCGTCCCCGAAGCCGTCGATGATCTCGACATTGTCCAGCGGCAGGTTGCCAAAGAAATTCACCCCGCCGATCGGGCTGAAACCTTCGGTCAGCATGGTCTTGATTTCATCGAGTGCCGAAGACACGTCGGAATTGTCCAGCGCATCGATCAGCGCCGCACCGGTAAAGGCGACCTCAGTGCCATCGGCATCTTCAAGAAGGAATACGCCCTCGCCAAA